>JANYHE010000045.1 GCA_025359215.1 Hyphomicrobiales bacterium | reverse complement strand
CTCTCTCCGGCCTCACAGTGGCTGAACATTTCCGCGATGAAGGCCAAGACGTGCTATTCTTCGTGGATAACATTTTCCGCTTCACGCAAGCGGGTTCCGAAGTGTCTGCCTTGTTGGGCCGCATTCCTTCCGCCGTGGGTTATCAGCCAACGCTGGCAACCGACATGGGCACCATGCAAGAGCGCATCACCACAACGCAAAAAGGTTCGATCACCTCCGTGCAGGCCATTTACGTGCCAGCCGACGATTTGACCGATCCGGCTCCTGCCACATCCTTCGCGCATTTGGACGCAACCACAACGCTGTCGCGTTCGATTGCTGAAAAAGGCATTTATCCAGCGGTCGATCCACTGGATTCCACCTCTCGCATGATGGACGCCCGCATTATTGGTGATGAGCATTATCAAACAGCCCGGCGCGTGCAGCAGGTTCTGCAACGCTATAAAGCCTTGCAAGACATCATCGCCATTTTGGGCATGGACGAGCTTTCTGAAGACGACAAAATTGCCGTGGCGCGCGCCCGCAAGATTGAGCGCTTCATGAGCCAGCCCTTCTTCGTGGCCGAAGTTTTCACCGGTTCGCCCGGCAAATTGGTTCCATTGGCCGATACCATCAAGGGCTTCAAAGGCCTGTGCGATGGCGCCTATGATCATTTGCCAGAAGCAGCATTCTATATGGTCGGCACCATTGAAGAAGCCGTAGAAAAAGCCAAGAAAATGGCTGCGGAAGCGGCGTAAGAAAAATGGCTGGTCTTCACTTTGAATTGGTAAGCCCCGCCCGACTTTTGTTTTCGGGTGATGTGGCGTCTGTCATCATCCCCGGCACTGAGGGCGAGATGACAATCCTGCCCCAACATGCACCCGTGCTTTCAACCCTGCGCCCCGGCTATGTGACCGTGGCCAAGGATGGCGGCACATCAGAAAAGATTTTCGTGCGCGGCGGCTTTGCCGAAGTGAACGCCAAGGGCCTCACTGTGCTGGCTGAAACAGCAATTCCAATGGCAGAGCTTGATGCAAGTGCGATGAGCGCTCAAATCAAATCAGCAGAGGAAGACCTTGCAGCCGCCAAAGACGACGAAGCCAAACGCAAGGCGCTGGAGAATGTTGAATATCTGAAGGGTCTGCAGGCAGCGATGTAAATCGTCAGTAGACGGATGAATGCAAAAAGCCCGCGAGATGATCGCGGGCTTTATTTATCAGGACGCTTCGGGAATTGATCTTACAAATAAGTAGCTCGCATCAGCTGGGCCTACATCAGTCTGAACCGTAACAGTGCCACTGTCCTTCCTGCGATCAAGTTGAGTGCGGACACCAATCGACCATTCGTAAGGATGAACAATTCCGAAAATAGACATTCCATTGGAAGGAAAAGTCACTTTCATGACAACGTCAACAATTTCTGGGTTTGATGAAGTAGTGTATACTCCATCGTACTTTGCACTACCGGCATCAGCGCCATAAATTCTACCACCTTCGAAAATCAAGGAACCAATGCCCCAATTATTTGGGTCATTTCCAGCATGAAATTGAATCTGATACATTCCTTCTTTCATAACCAATTCCTTTCCCCTTGCCCTTGCAATCTCGTCCGCCAACGCTGAGATCGGCACCAATTCGAAAAGCCTGACATAAGCTTCAATTGGACCAGGAATTTCCCTGTCTCCCTGCAACCACATATTTACTGTTCTGGGAGTGACGCCAATCAACCTCGCAAACTCGACTTGCGATAACTCAAAATCAACGAGTTTATTTTTTAAATCACGCGAAAACATGATATTAATTCTATACGAATAGAAATTCTTGTCAAGAATATTCGAATCAGTTAGAACACAGCATGAACTTGCACTCTGCTCGTTCGAAAATGAAAAGGTAAATACTATGTCGAAAAATCTAAGACCCGGAACAACTGCGCCGCGTTCAGGCCAATATGCGATAATCGGTTCTCGCGGCGGAGATACGGGTAAGGAGCGTACAGTTACTAAAGGCGAACCAATGCCACCGACGCCTCAATCCGGCCAATCATATAAAATGGCTGATCCAACTAAAAACGGGAGCGGTCGCGGGTAAAAACTGTGCGATCCGAAACCCACAATTGCATAAAGAATTGTTGAGCCCGCAATTCAATTGTGGGCTCAATTCATAGACAGCAGTTAAAAATAAAATATTCCCCTTCTCCCCTTGAGGGAGAAGGTGCCCGAAGGGCGGATGTGGGGGGTGGTGGATGCGAGTATGACTACCACCAGCCCCCTCATCCGTCTCGCGCCAAGAAAAAGCGCGATCCACCTTCTCCCTCACAGGGAGAAGGCAGAGCAAACCATTTCTTTAATTCGATTGTTTCACCGGATCAGCAGGCTTGTCGCC
>JANYHE010000040.1 GCA_025359215.1 Hyphomicrobiales bacterium | reverse complement strand
GATGCGAGTATGACTACCACCAGCCCCCTCATCCGTCTCGCGCCAAGAAAAAGCGCGATCCACCTTCTCCCTCACAGGGAGAAGGCAGAGCAAACCATTTCTTTAATTCGATTGTTTCACCGGATCAGCAGGCTTGTCGCCTGGCTTTGGCACATTGGTCACAACTTTCATGCCGTGCAAGAAATCAATCGCGGCTTTCAATTGTGCGTCCTTGGTTTTGTCTTGTGGCACGTAAGCAGATGAACCGCCGCCTTCCGTGCCGCCGCCGGGATTGGCCAAATGGCCGTTAAGGCCGGCTTCGCCTTCGGTGGAAACATTCTTGCCGATCAGTTCTGGTGGCAAGGCTTCTTCGATCACGATATCAGCATCAATGCCCTTGGCCTGAATAGAACGGCCTGAGGGCGTGAAATAACGCTGCGTGGTCAGGCGCATGGCGCCTTCATTGCCCAGCGGAATAATCGTCTGCACGGAGCCCTTACCGAACGAGCGCGTGCCAATAATCGTGGCACGTTTTTGATCTTGCAAAGCACCGGCCACAATTTCAGAAGCTGAAGCCGAGCCACCATTGATCAACACCACAAGTGGCTTGCCATTGGTGAGATCGCCCTTCTGGGCGGTATAGCGTTCAACCTGATCGGCATTGCGGCCACGGGTGGAAACCACTTCGCCTTTTTCCATGAATGTATCAGACACGGCAATGGCCTGTTGCAACAAACCACCGGGGTTGTTGCGCAGATCAAGGATGAAGCCTTTTTCCTTGCCACCCATTTTCTTATCAAGCTCGTTAATGGCTTTTTCCATGCCATCATCGGCTTGTTCATTGAATGTGCTGATGCGCAAGTATCCAATATCATCAGCTTCAACGCTGGATTTGACCGATTCAATCTTGATCACATCGCGCACCATTTTCACATCGAAGGGTTCTTTTTTCTTGTCACGCACGATGGTCAGCGTCACAGGCGTGTTCACAGCGCCACGCATTTTATCGACAGCTTCGTTGAGCGTGATGCCTTGCACATCTTTGCCATCAATCTTGATAATTAAATCATTAGTGAGAAGGCCCGCTTTTGCGGCTGGTGTGCCATCATAGGGCGAAACCACTTTGACAACGCCACCTTCCATGGTGACTTCAATGCCAAGACCGCCAAATTCACCCTTGGTTTTAACATTCATGTCGGCAAATTCTTTGACATTCATATAGCTGGAATGCGGATCAAGCGAGGTGAGCATGCCGTTAATGGCAGCTTCCATCATTTTTTGTTCGTCAGGCTTTTCGACGTAGTCTGAGCGCACCCGGTCATAAACATCTCCGAACAAATTGAGCAGCTTATAGGTGTCAGCATTGGTGGCCGCGGTGGCTCCACCAAAAGCCTGCATCAACACGGCAGCAGAGGCCGCGCCGATGAGCACTAATCCTAAACTTTTAATCGTTGTTTTCATCTTCATTTCATTGCCTCTTTTCTGCCGCCAACCCACCAGGAAGATGGATCGACTGGTTCACTGTTTTTTCTAAATTCAATATAGAGCACCGGACGGGTATTGTCCGTTTCCCCGCCGATAAGTGCCACCGATGATGGGCCTTCACCCATCATTCCTACGGGTTCACCTGCCTTGATGGATTGTCCAATCTCCGCTGATATCTGTTTCATGCCTGCCAACAACACCAAATAGCCCTCTCCGGCATTCAAGATCAAGAGTTGTCCGTAAGAGCGAAACGGCCCCGCAAATTCAACTTTGCCGTCAATCGGCGAGGTGACATTCAGATTGGCTGAAGTGGCAATGGCTGTGCCATCCAATGTGCTGCCTAAACCATTATCATCGCCAAACTGCTTTAAAATGTCGCCTTGCACCGGATAAGCCAGCTTGCCCCGCGCTTGGCTGAAAACCATCGGCGGCCTAGACAGTGCGGCTTGCTTTAGCTGCTCCGCTTCGTCGCGGGCTTTGGCTTCAGCGGATTTCTGCTTTTCCGCATCAAGCTTTGCAGCTTCTAAACTGGCCAGCAGTTGTTTCAGGTTCTTTGCCTGTTTGGCCAGCATTTCAGCACGCAGTTTTTCAGCCGCCAAGTCTTTGGCCGCCGTCAATGCAAAAGCCTTCTTCTGCACCTGCAATGTTTTCAATTCCACTTGCGAGCTTTGCAAAGCCTGCAGCACATCAAGCTGATTTTTCTTTTCCGTCTCAGTTTCAGTTTTAATTGCCACAAGGCGTTGCAGTTTGATTTGTAAATCTTCGGCTTGGGCGCGCATGTCCGGCACCACGGCACCAAACATCATGGCGCCACGCAAGGCTTGCAGCACGTCATGCGGGTCCACCACCAAGGCAGGGGGCGGGTTTTGTTCAAGGCGTTGCAGGCCGGCAAGAAGCTCCGACAGCACATCTTGCTTTTCAGCAAGATCACTACGGATGATAATGGCTTCCGATTCAAGTTTAGCAACACGCGCATCAGCGCTCGCCATTGCTTGCTGTTGGCCATCCATTGTTTTAGCCAGCGCTATTAGCTTCTCTGAAATTTCACCTTGGGCTTTAATGGCGGCGTCAATATCAGCAGCCATGGCAGATTGTTTTGCCGCAGAATCTTGCAAGCTCTGCTCAACCTGGCCCAATTGCGCATCAGGCGTTTCGGCATGGGCCAGCATTTGGGTGCTCAACAGAGCAACCAGCGTTACAGGCAACAAACCAAACCGAGTTAAATTCAAATGCATCATTCCGGAAAAAATTTGGCATGATCCCATGTCCAAATTACGGCTCTCACTGCCGATGATACGGATGATTAACCATAATGGTGACGGAACGGTAAATTTGTTCCAGAAGCATAATCCGCACCAATCGATGAGGCCACACCATGGGCCCTAAAGCAATGAGATCATTAGCTTTATCGCGGGTTTGTGGGGCATGGCCATCAGGCCCGCCAATCATAAAAACCAGCTCACCAATACCACTATCAGCATATTTTCTGATTTTAGCTGCGAACTCCTCACTGGAAAGTGATTTGCCGCGTTCGTCTAAAACTAAAGTGATGGCTGATGCAGGCACGGCTGACCACAATATTTGGGCCTCGTCATCCATGCGCTGTTTGGCATTTTGCTGTTGCGATTCTGCCCACTCGCCAACTTTAAGCGAAGTGAGACCCGCTTTGCGGCCGAGCACTTCGATGCGTTTTGCATAATCATCCGCCATCAGCTTTTCCGGCCCGGTTTTCAGGCGGCCAATGGCGGAGATTGAGAGACGCAAAGATTTAGCTTTCTTGCGTTTCTACAGGAGCGTGTTCCGACCACAGCTTTTCCAAGTTGTAGAAGCTGCGAACCTCAGGGCGGAAAATGTGAACGATAATATCGCCAGCATCCACCAACACCCAGTCCGATGTTTCCAGACCTTCAACCCGAATGTCTTTCTGGCCATGGGCTTTGAGCTTATCGACCAGCTGATCAGCAATGGCGGCCACGTGACGGTTGGCACGACCAGAGGCAATCACCATGCCATCTGCCATGGAAGAACGGCCCTTCACGTCGATGGGCAAAATTTCTTCGGCCTTGGCATCTTCCATCGCGTCCAAAATCACATTCATCAACGGCCAATCAGGACCTGCATAACGTGGGCCTTTTGGGGCGATCACAACTTTGGCAGTGACAGGCGCTTTCTTGACAGCAGTTTTTTTGGCAACAACTTTTTTAACCGCAGGTTTCTTCGCTGCAACTTTTTTGGCAACGATCTTTTTAGCCGGAGCTTTCTTAGCGACGGCTTTTTTAACGATCGCTTTCTTGGCTACTGGCTTTTTTGCAACAGATTTCTTAGCAGCAATTTTCTTTGCGGGTTTTTTTGCTGCTACTTTTTTGACAACGACTTTCTTAGCTACAACTTTTTTAGCAGGAACCTTTTTCGCGACAGTCTTTTTAACTGCGGCTTTCTTTGCCACCACTTTTTTCACAGCAACTTTTTTAACGGGCTTCTTTGCCACTTTCTTTACACCAGCCTTTTTTGGCGCTGGCTTGGCCTTGGTGGCATCCACTTTCTTGGCGGGTTTTTTAGCAACAGCCTTTTTCACGGGCGCTGCTTTTTTCTTAACGGGTTTCTTGCTCAGGGTCGTAATCCTTCTTTTGATGGTTCTCTGTAGCAAAATTTATCGCGAATGTGAAACGGCTTTGCGTGTTTGTCGAATGGCGGTCGAACTTTCCTTGCGCAGCGGCATGGAAATGAACACCCAAGCAGGCGGCATGCAGGTGGCCAATTGGCCCGCCCGCTCATTTGGCAGGCGATATTTAGCAAAGCGAATGGCCGTGTGGCCGCCAAGCCCGCGCATGGCATAACCGGGCCTTGCCAGCACTGCTATGGGAACCAACCTTGCGATCTTGGTCCAATTGCGCCAGCGGTGCAGATCACGAAAGCTATCGGCCCCCATAATCCAGACAAAATGTGCGCTCTTCAAAGCTGTTGAAAGCGAATTTAGAGTTTGCACAGTGTTGCGGCTGGCTATTTGCTTTTCTAAATCGGTCACCACAAATCGCGGGTGCGCAGCAATCTGTTTTGTTGCCGCCAGACGTTTTTCATATTCATCAGTTTCAGATGGGTCTTTCAGGGGGTTCTGCGGAGAAACCAGCCACCACACAGTATCAAGCTGCAAACATTTCAGAGCAAACAGCGCCACCTCAACATGGCCTTGATGAGCAGGATTAAAAGAGCCGCCAAACAGGCCAATCCTTTGTCCGCGTCCAAAAGGGGGCAGCTTTAACATTAGGGCCTGATCTGTCCGTTCCCGCGAATTTGATATTTGAAGGTGGTAAGTTGATCAACGCCCACAGGGCCTCGAGCATGTAGCTTGCCAGTGGCAATGCCAATTTCAGCCCCAAAACCAAATTCACCACCATCAGCAAATTGCGTGGAAGCATTGTGCAGCACAATTGCGCTATCCACTTCACTTAAGAATTTTTCAGCAGTCTTATGGTCTGCAGTAACAATCGAATCTGTGTGCTGCGAGCCATATTTGGCGATGTGGGCGATGGCTTCTTCAACACCATTGATCACACGGATTGAAACGATCGCATCTTCATATTCAGTGGCCCAATCTTCTTCTGTAGCAGCAATCACGTGTGAATCAGCGGCTTGTGTTTCAGCATCTCCACGCACTTCGCATTTGGCATCAATCAGCATACGGATGATGGGTTCCAAATTTTGAATTGCAGCGCGATCAATCAATATTGTTTCAGCCGCACCACAAATTCCTGTGCGGCGCATTTTGGCATTGAGCACGATGGATTTGGCCATTTCTAAGTCGGCCGCCTTATCAACGTAAACATGGCAGATGCCTTCGAGATGGCTGAACACTGGAACGCGGGCTTCATTTTGCACACGCGCCACCAAAGTTTTTCCGCCACGAGGCACGATTAAATCTATGGTGCCGCCAAGGCCTGTGAGCATGGCACCCACAATTTCGCGGTCTATGCTCGGCACCATTTGAATGCAATTCACATCGAGCCCTGCTTCTTTCAGCGCGGCTTGTAGAGCGGCAACAATCACTTGCGATGTGGCAAAACTATCAGAACCGCCGCGCAAAATTGCAGCATTGCCCGATTTTAAACACAGCGCCCCAGCATCCGCCGTTACATTGGGCCGGCTTTCATAAATAATACCAATCACCCCGATGGGAACGGTGATGCGCGAAATTTCCATGCCGTTTGGGCGCACCCATTTTTCAAGAACGCGAGACACAGGATCGTTCAGCTGCACTACTTCTTCAAGACCTTTGGCCATGGCTTCAATACGGGCTTTATTGAGCATAAGGCGATCAACAAAGGCGGCTTTCAAATTCTTGGCTTTGGCGGCGGCCAAATCCTTTTGGTTAGCTGCAATAATATCAGCGCTAGAATTTCGAATGTGGGCTGCCATCGCACTGAGCGCTTTGTTTTTCTGATCAGACGATGCAAGCGCCAGACCACGCGCTGCGCGGCGGGCATTCTGGCCTAATTCTAAAATTGCGTCGTTCAATTGCGCTCTCCGCCCACCATCACCAAATCATCGCGGTGGATAATCACATCGCGGACATCATTGCCCAGAAGTTTTTGAATGTCAGCCGATTTTAGTCCTGCAATGCGTTTGGCGTCAGTTGCGTCATAAGCAACAAGCCCACGCGCAAATTCTATACCATCTGACAACACGACACTCACTGTATCGCCGCGCGAAAAATTGCCTTCAACAAATTTAACACCAGCAGGAAGCAAGCTCTTGCCTTTGATCAATGCACCCTTGGCCCCGTCATCCACAATCAATTTTCCAACAGGCTGTAATGTTCCGGCAATCCAACGTTTGCGTGATTGCATGGCCGACGCTTCAGCCAAAAACCACGTGCAACGCGCACCCACAGTGATGCGCTTTAAGGGATGCATTTCATGGCCAGACGCAATCACCATATTGCACCCCGCTGAAAGTGCAATTTTACCCGCTTCAATTTTCGTAATCATGCCGCCTGAACCCACACCAGAAATCGGCTTGCCCGCCATGGCTTCCACTTCAGGTGTAATCTCGCGGAGTTCAGAAATGAAAGTGGCTCCTTTTTGATTGGGGGGAGCGGAGTAAAGCCCATCAATATCAGACAGCAGCACCAACACATCGCCCGACATCATGGAAGCCACGCGCGCCGCCAAGCGATCATTATCGCCATAGCGAATTTCTGATGTGGCCACAGTGTCGTTTTCATTAATCACAGGAACTGCACCTTGCGCGAGCAATGTTGTCAATGTAGCGCGAGCATTGAGGTAGCGCCGCCGCTCTTCAGTATCTTGTAAAGTGACAAGCACCTGTGCTGCAACAATGTTACGAGTCCGCAGCGCTTCTGACCATGCCTGTGCCAAGGCGATCTGGCCCACGGCTGCTGCTGCCTGGCTTTGATCGAGTTTCAATTTGCCTTTGGGCAAGCCTAAAGTGCGGCGGCCAAGAGCAATAGCACCGGAGGACACCAGAATAACGTCAGCACCCCCAATTTTGAGGTCAGTCACATCGTCAACCAATGAGTCCAACCATGAGGCTTTAATAGCACCAGTCTTCTGATCAACCAGAAGTGCGGAACCAATTTTGACGATGATCCGTTTGGCCGAAGCAAGCTTCGACATTAAGGCCTCCACCCTTCGGTGGTGACCCCCGCAGGGTCTGGCATGTGCGCTGCAATGCGGCCCGTGCTGATGACGGAGAACAGCTCATACATCGCAGTGTCTGAATTCTTTTGCGTGGCCGCAGACATCAGCAAAGGCGTCTTCTTCACTTTCTTTTTGAAGTCAGCCAGTTTCTTTTCCAGCTCATCAGGTGCCACCGCATCAATTTTATTAAACGCGATAATTTCAGGTTTGGCTGCAAGAATAGGGCTGTAAGCCTTCAGCTCACCGCGGATCACTTTATAGGCTTTGACCAGATCATCGCCCGTTGCATCAATCATATGAATGAGAACAGCGCAGCGTTCCACATGGCCAAGGAAGCGCACACCCAAACCAAAGCCTTCGGAAGCACCTTCAATCAGTCCCGGAATATCAGCCAGCACAAAGGAGTGATTGCCCACCTTCACCACACCCAATTGGGGGTGTAGCGTGGTGAAAGGATAATCAGCAATTTTTGGCCGCGCGGCAGAAACAACTGATAGAAGTGTAGACTTTCCAGCATTGGGCAAGCCCACAATACCAGCATCGGCAATCAGTTTCATTTGCAGCCAAATCCAACGCTCCTCGCCAGCTTGGCCGGGGTTGGCATTGTACGGGCTGCGATTGGTGGCTGATTTAAAGTAGTGGTTGCCAAAACCACCATTGCCACCTTTGACAATGCGCACACGGTCACCCGCTTTTGCCAAATCAGCAATCAACGTCTCGTTATCTTCTTCATAAACTTCTGTGCCTGCTGGAACTTTCAGCACAATGTCATCAGTTGATGCGCCAGCCCGAAGCCTACCCATGCCGTGACCTGCGGTGCGCACTTTGAAATGCTGTTGGTAGCGATAATCGATCAGCGTGTTGAGGTCATTGGCCGCCTCCACCCACACATCGCCACCCTTGCCGCCGTCGCCGCCATCGGGCCCACCGAATTCGATAAACTTTTCGCGGCGGAAAGACACGGCTCCAGCACCACCGTCTCCGGCGCGGACATAAATTTTGGCTTCATCAAGAAATTTCATGTGCTGCTCTTAGTCTGTCATTGGCAAAACGCCAAGAGGGGCCACACGCCTTGCCGCAAGCCACCAATCTAAAGTTGCGACAATCCGCCACAACCTTCAGGGTTGCGTCCTTACTCTGGCCACATTTAGACAGTCTATCGCCGTTCTCCCACCAGACATCGGCGGTCTTGGGTTAGAACTCTCAACTATAGTTGAGAGCAATTCCGTTGGTTTGAGTAAAGTAAAGGAACTATAATGAGAATTAAATTGCTCGCTGCCTGTGCAGCAACTGTTATTGCTGCGTCATTACTGTCAAGCACTGCGGAAGCCTCTTCCCGCCATCATCATAAAGTCCATCAACACCATCACAAGGTTGCGCAAGTCAGCGCTGCTGTGCGTTCTAATGTAATGGCCATGATCAAGAGCCAAGCGCCAAAACAAGGTGTTCCCACTTGGTTTGCTTTGCGCATTGCCAAAATTGAATCAGGCTATAATCCGTTGGCCCGCGGGCTTGCTGGCGAATATGGTGTGTTCCAATTGAAATGCCAAACCGCACGCGGCATTGGTTTTCGCGGCGATTGCTCAGGCCTTCTCAACGCTTCAACCAATGTGCATTATGGTTTGAAATATTTGTCTATGGCGGTGAGTTCATCGCATGGCAATTTGAAGCTTGCCGCCTCTAAACACAATGGCGGATTGGGCTGCAATCATCTGGTGCGCAGCTACGTAGCAATGGTATTCTAAACGGAACTCACAAATTAATATTTTAAAGCCGTGGCAATCATTTGCCGCGGCTTTTTTGTTGAACAAACCACGTCGCGCGGGTGAGCGCCAAGTTTGTAACGGCAACCTCTTTGCCTTGCGCTTTTGAAAAACTTGAGCAGTGACCAACTTCTTCGAAACCAACGTTTTTGAGAATCCGACCCGAAACGGGATTATCGTTATGAAAACACGCGATCAGTTTATCGAGAGCCGAAACTGTGAAGGCATGTTCAACAATGGCGCTCACGGCTTCGCTCATATAGCCTTTGCCCCATTGCGCTTGTGAAAGCCAATATCCCAATTCAGCATCATTTTTCTGAGCACTGAATTCATAACTGACGACGCCCCATAATTTATCAGGGTTAGATTTCGGAGAAATTGCACAAACCTTAGAGTTGCTATCCAGTATTTCCACAAACTGCAAAAACTCAATGGCGTCGTCTTTGTGATAGGGTTGTGGAATGCGCGCAGTGTTGCGAGCAATATTATAATTATTGAGCTCAGCAACAATTGTTTCCACATCACTTTCAAGCAGAGACCGCAACAACAGTCGTGATGTTTCAATCATAGCGTCACCCCAATAAAAAACGGAGACGCTTTATTGCATCTCCGTTCAAAATCGAAAAGCCTTAAGCTTTAAATTATTCAGCAGCCTTCATCGGCAAAACCGATACGAGCTGCTTGTTTTCTTTGGTTTTGCGGAAGTTCACTGTGCCAGCGATTTTCGCAAAAATAGTATGGTCGCGGCCAATGCCAACACCCGTGCCAGTGTGCCACTGCGTGCCACGTTGGCGAAGAATGATGTTGCCAGCGATAACGCTTTCACCACCAAAACATTTCACACCGAGACGCTTGCCCGCTGAATCGCGGCCGTTGCGGGATGAACCACCTGCTTTTTTATGTGCCATGAGATTTCTCCTGCCTTAACTTATGAACGAGCTTGATCGGTTTTCGCACGAGGGGGTTTGCCAGCCATCAGTTCTTTGGCTTGCTCAATCCACTCTTCACGGGCAACACGGCCCTTCTGCTTAATGTCGGCTTCAATGCGGGTCACATCTTCAGGTGTCCAAGCGGCCACTTGTGCAAATGTTGTAATGCCCATGTCAGTCAAAGCTGCATAGATCTTTGGACCAATGCCACCAATCAATGAAATGTCATCACCGCCAGCTGCACCTGTGGCTGCGAGAGCAGCTGGAGCAGCTTTAACTTTCACTTCAGCTTTTTTGCCCGTTGGCTTGGCGCCACCGGTGAGAATTTCAGTGATGATCACCGAGGTCAAATCCTGACGGTGACCATTGCGCCGGCGATAATGCTTACGACGACGCTTCTTGAAAATGATCAAATGCGGGCCACGGGCCTGCTTTTCAATCTGGCCAACAACCGTTGCACCTTCAAGGAAAGGTGCGCCCACATGCACGGCACCTTCGCCCGTAACCATGAGAACATTGGTGAAATTGATGTGATCGCCAGCTTCGCCTTCGAGCTTTTCGATCA
>JANYHE010000038.1 GCA_025359215.1 Hyphomicrobiales bacterium | reverse complement strand
GGGCGAAATGCCAGTTCCAAACTTTCAGCGGTTCATGTTGCCAGTACTTAAACATGCGGCGCGTGGAGAAGTACGCATGGCAGATATTAAGGCAGATGTGGCGAGAGAATTGAATCTCACCGACGGCGATTTGGACGAACTCGTAGCAAGCGGAACAAAAACAACTTTTGATGATAGGATAGCTTGGGCTAAGGCATATCTCAAGCAAGCAGGGCTCGTTCAAACTACACGGCGAGCATATTTTACCGTTTCAGCCGAAGGTCAAAAATTGCTTGCTAAAGACGTTGAGTACATAGATGTAAAATTTCTGGCGACTATCCCAAAATTTGTCGAAGAACGTGAGAGGCAGAGGCGGGAAACTGATGGTGGCGCAGACGACACAATCGAAACAGCGCAAGAAGCAAATGAAGTTACTCCCGAAGACACTATACGTAGTTCACATTTTTTGCTTCGTCAGGCATTGGGACAAGATTTAATTGAACGGTTGCGACTGTCATCCCCAGCATTTTTTGAGCGTGTAGTCGTTCGCCTGTTACTGGCAATGGGTTATGGCGGCTCTCTTGCTGAAGCCGGGCGGGCAATCGGTCGCTCCGGCGACAACGGTATTGATGGAGTAATAGATCAAGATACATTGGGACTCGATCGCGTCTATGTGCAAGCAAAGCGATATGCAGAAGATGTTACAGTAGGAGCAGGAGACATTAGAGATTTTTTTGGCAGCCTTGATATGCACAAAGCCACCAAGGGGCTTTTTGTTACGACATCAACTTTTACAAAATCGGCAACAGAAACTGTCGAAAAACTTGGCAAAAGAATCGTTTTGATCGACGGAAAATCACTTTCTCAACTTATGATCCGATTTAACGTTGGCTGTAGAGTAGAAGAAATATTTGAAATGAAAAAAATTGATGAAGAGTTTTTTGAATAAGTCCAGTCATTCAAGAAGTTTTTTACATATTACAAATGAAAAGTTAAAGTAATACAATGACCCAACCAATTGAATTCAAACTCGCTCACGATCATACACGTTATCAACACAGCCATAACTTCGCCTTTGGCCATGAGGCAGAAAGTGAACGTCGCACATTTTGGGTGATGCTGTTGACAGCGGCCATGACCATGATTGAAATTACAGCAGGCTGGTTTTTTAAATCTATCGCGCTGTTTGCCGATGGGTGGCACATGTCCACCCATGCGCTGGCATTGGGCATTGGCTATTTTGCTTATCGCTATGCGAGGCTGCATGCCAAGAACAATAATTATACTTTTGGCACCGGCAAAATCCACGCCCTTGGCAGTTATTCCAGCGCCTTGATTTTGGCGTTTGTTGCGCTGTTTGTTTTTGGTCAATCTCTTTGGGGCTTCTTCAATCCTGAAGTGATTGCTTATAATGAAGCCATTCCTGTGGCCATCGTTGCGCTCTGCGTCAATCTTCTCTCGATCAAGCTGTTGCACGTGGGTCATGATCACCATGACCATGATGGCCACGGCCATGAACATGACCACAATATGAAAGCCGCCTTCGCCCACGTGGTGGTGGATGCCATGACATCAGTTCTCGCCATCATTGCATTGGTTGCCGGAAAATATTGGCACTGGACATGGATGGACCCGCTGGTGGGCATCATCGGCGCCGTGATCATTGCGCAGTGGGCCTATGCCTTGTTGAAAAACGCCATGCAAATGCTGCTGGATAGGCAACCCACAAACACGTTGATGGCAGATATCAAAAGCAAAATCGAAAGCGATGGTGACAGTCAAATTGCCGATCTACATTTGTGGCAAGTAGCACCGGGGCGCAATGCGGCAATCATATCCATCGTTTCACATCAGCAGCGCCAGCCTGATGATTATAAGCTGCGCCTGAGTGGCTTAGGCTTGGCTCACATCACCGTGGAGCTTAACAAGTGTCAGCAATGAAAGTTGCATGTCTGACCGGAAATCTAATAAATCCTCAAGTTTAGAACTTACGCTTCAACACATCGCCACCGCCAAGGCCGGGAATATTGCGGAACAATTGTTGCAAGATCGACAAGTCACTTCCCGCAATAACTGATTTGCGCGAATTGATGTTGATGATCTTGCCATCTTCCAAGCCATATTGGGCGGTGCTGGACACTTGATCATTCTTATCAAAGCGCACGGCAATCACTTCACGGTTGGTTTCAACGGGCTTTAAGAAAGAGCGGCCTTGGGTGGTGCTGCTAATATAGTAATAGCTATCGCCTTGTATGTTAGCCGAAGCTGTGGTGGAAGGAGAACCCAAAATGCCTTCAACTTCGCTTTTTGACATTCCTTCCGAAACTTGAGCAAAGGCCCCTGCCTTTGGAATATAACCGCGATGATTAATCTCAGGTGAGCAGGCTGCCATAAGGGTTGCAACAGCGCCCACAACCAGCCACATAGAAACTTTACTGCCCAACGTGTGGTTCATCATGGTCAACAACTCATCCTTCAATTCAAATCACTTCAGCTTTTGCCCCGTTCCAACAAAGAGGGCAAGCACATGATACTTTCAAAGCTCTTCGCCAAAAAGGTCACCACGGCAGAGACCCTCTATGCAGCGATTGTGGCAGCCGCACGGCAACCCCGGTTTTATGCAGAATGGGGCGTGCCTGATACAGTGGATGGTCGCTTTGATATGATCGTGCTGCACATTTATCTGGTTTTGCAGCGGCTCAAGACTGAAACCCCCGAATTATGCCAGCGGCTGACAGATTTGTTCTTTGATGATATGGATCGCTCGTTGCGAGAAATGGGCGTAGGAGATCTATCGGTGGGCAAGAAAGTGCGGCGCATGGCGGAAGCTTTTCACGGTCGCTTGAACGCTTATGCCGCAGCAGCAGAGCAGGGCGATCAAAGCCTGATTGAAGCTTTGCAACGCAATGTCTATGGCGGGCAAGCGTCTAAATCCGTCAATGAATTGGCGAGATGGCTGCGCGATGCAAAAGCAATTTTGGCGGCACAGTCCGCTGCAACCATAACGGCCGCCGAAGTGAGATTCTCATGAAAATAAAAGTTGAATTTTCAAGACCCTTAATCGTCGATCGTGTGCCGCGCATGGGTAGCCACGAAGTGTTTGCAGCTGAGCCTGCAGAATGTGTTGCACTAGCAAAACGTTTCGACTTGCCAGAGCTCTACGCTGTGAAGGCCCATTTGGTGGCGTTGCCTTGGCGTGGTGGGGGTTTAAAAGTGACGGGTAAAATTGAAGTTGAGCTCGATCAAACCTCAGTTATCAGCTTAGAAAACTTTCGCAGCACGCCAAAGTTTACAGTCGAGCGTTATTTTTTGCCGCCTAAGATTCTGATAAACGCTGTTGAAGATGATGCTGACCCCATTGAAAATGGCGAAATTGATCTGGGGGAATTAGTGTCAGAAACGATTGGCCTTGAACTCGATCCTTATCCGAGAAAGCCGGGCGAAGCTTATGATGACCCAGTTCTTGATTCTCTTGCAGCAGAAGATAAAAAGCCGTCGCCCTTCGCCAAATTGCTCAAAGAACCTGGCAATTCAAATTAACAGGCTGAAATGAAAAGGAATTTTAAGCCTTGTCTCCACGCCGCAAGGCTTTATCTTGGCGTTCGAGAATTAATGGGAATTATGAAGTTTTGAAGACGGAGAAAATCACCATCGCATTGGATGCCATGGGCGGCGATTTAGGGCCCGAGGTGGTGATTCCCGGTGCCGCTCTTGCAGCCCTGCGCCATCCCGGGGTGAAATTTCAACTCTTTGGCGATCAAGCAAAAATCTCCGCACTCCTCAGCGATAAGCCAAAACTTAAGGCCGTTTGTGAAATTCATCATTCCGATGTTCATGTAGCGATGGATGATAAGCCCAGTCAGGCGCTGCGCCGTGGCCGTGGAAAAAGTGGCATGTGGCACTCCATTGATGCTGTCCATAAAGGCGCCGCAAATGCCGTGGTTTCAGCTGGCAACACTGGCGCACTCATGGCCATGTCGCGTTTCATTCTGCGCACATTGCCGGGCATAGAGCGGCCAGCGATCGCAGCTATTTGGCCAACATCAACAGGCAAGTGTGTGGTGTTAGATGTGGGTGCAACAGTGGGGGCTGATGCCCGCCAACTTATTGAATTTGCCGTGATGGGCGAGGCCATGGCCAGCTGCCTCTTCAACATCGAACAACCCAGTGTGGGGCTTCTCAATATCGGGGTTGAAGAAGTGAAGGGCAACGAAGAAGTGAAAGAAGCAGGCCGCCTGTTGCGTGAACTCAAATTGCCATTGCACTATGCGGGTTTTGTTGAAGGCGATGATATTGGCAAAGGCAAAGTGCATGTGGTGGTCACGGAAGGATTCACCGGCAACGTTGCGCTCAAAACCGCAGAGGGGACAGCAAAACAAATTACATCATTCTTGCGAAATGCTTTGTCGTCATCTTTGATGTCGAAGCTTGGCGCATTTTTTGCCAAGGATGCATTTTTTGCTTTGAAAGAGCGGATGGACCCGCGCAGGCATAATGGCGGCGTGTTTTTGGGGCTGAATGGCGTTGTCGTGAAAAGTCATGGCGGCACTGACGCACTTGGATTTGCGACTGCAATTGACGTGGCCATCGATATGGTGCGCAATGGTTTAACCCACAAAATTGCTAGCGATGTTGCAGCTGTGCATGCAATTATGACCGCAGATATAGCACCAAATGCCCAACAAGCGGCGGAGTAATTCAGTATGTTGCGAAGCGTGATCTTGGGTGTTGGCTCCAGTTTGCCAGCTCGCGTTATGACAAATTCAGATATCAGCAAAATTGTTGATACCAGCCATGAATGGATTGTTGAGCGCACCGGCATTCACGCCCGTCATATCGCGGGCGAAGGTGAAACAACGCGCTCATTGGCTGTCGATGCGGCAAAAAAGGCTTTGGTTTCAGCAGGTGTTGCCGCTAGCGAAATTGATTTAATCATTGTGGCCACATCAACGCCCGATAAAACGTTCCCCGCAACAGCCACCATGGTGCAGAATGATTTGGGCATTGTTCAAGGTGCTGCATTTGATGTGCAAGCGGTATGCTCTGGCTTTGTTTATGCCTTAACCACGGCAGATGCCCTTATCCGCTCTGGCCAGGCCACAGCAGCACTTGTGATTGGTGCTGAAACGTTTTCAAGAATTCTCGATTGGAATGACCGCACTACTTGTGTGTTGTTCGGCGACGGAGCAGGGGCTTTTGTTTTGAAAGCGGCTGAAGGCAATGGCACCAATGATGATCGTGGCATTCTGGCTTCCAAGTTGCGCTCAGACGGTCGCTATCATGATAAGCTCTACGTGGATGGTGGGCCTTCGACCACTAAAACTGTGGGCTTTTTGCGCATGGAAGGTCGTGAAGTTTTCAAACACGCTGTCGCCAATATAGCTTCGGTGATCGACCAGGTCATCGTGGAAGCTGGAATATGTGTCAGTGATGTCGACTGGTTCGTTCCTCATCAAGCAAATCGGCGCATATTAGACGGTGTAGCCAAAAAATTAGGCATTGATGAAAACCGCATCGTTATTACGCTTGATCACCATGGAAACACGTCTGCCGCCTCAATTCCTCTGGCTTTTGACGAGGCAGTCCGTGATGGCCGCATTCAAAAAGGTCAATTGGTGTTGCTGGAAGCCATGGGCGGCGGTTTCACATGGGGCGCCATATTGGCGCGCTATTAAGAAATCAACCTAAGCCCTTGCTTTCGCTTGACCATAACGAGCCACACGCCTAGTCTTACAAAAAATTTATAGCAAGAGGGTCCAATGAGCGCCAAGACTCTAACACGTGCCGATCTCACAGAAGTTGTCCACAGAGACATCGGCCTTTCTCGCACAGAATCGGCTGACATGGTCAATTCTGTTCTCGACTTAATCGCAGAATCACTCACGCAAGGCAGTTCGGTTAAGCTTTCGTCGTTTGGAACATTTATGGTGCGCAGCAAACGTGCGCGAATGGGCCGTAACCCTAAAACAGGCGAGGAAGTGCCAATTACGCCGCGCCGTGTTTTGGTGTTCAGGCCCAGTCAAGTTATGAAGAATATTATCAATGGCGAAGAACCAGGCGATATTGATTGAAACTGATGTCGGGGGCAACGAGATCTGAAATGGAAAAATCACCAGATGCATTTCGCACCATAAGCGAGGCGGCCGAGGAACTCACAGTTCCTCAGCATGTGCTGCGCTTTTGGGAAACGAAATTCGCGCAAATCAAGCCGATGAAACGTGCGGGTGGCCGCCGTTACTATCGGCCCGCTGATATTGAGCTGCTGAAGGGCATCCACACGCTTCTTTATTCGCAAGGCTACACTATTCGTGGTTTGCAGCGCATTTTGAAGGAAGAGGGTGCTCCTTATGTTGTTGGCATAGGCCGCGGTGAAGTTATGCCGCGCAAAGGCGATCTGGCCCGCGAGGGTGCCCCACCGCCAGGAACTGCGAAGGCAGCACCGCGCCGTGCTGGTGCTGCTATCATCGGGGAAGCGCCCAAAGTTATACATAAGCTTTCTGCTGGCCAATCAGATGCATTGAGAGCAGCACTGAAAGATTTGACCGACGCGCGTAAATTGCTCGACCCCAGTGTTCGGTGATTGAATTTCATAAGCGATAAGGTTTTGTGGCATGAAACTTTCTCGCATGTTGGGCATGATGGCGGGCTTGGTGGGCATGCGCTTTGCGGGCGCAGGCTTAAATTTGCTGAGTCAAATTGTTTTCACGCATATTTTTGAACCCGCCGATTTTGGCATCATCATGTTGTGCATGAGCACCGCGGCGTTTATCAGCTTGTTTGCCACAGTGGGCTACCCATGGCTTGCACTCACGCAATTGCCCAGATTGAAATCCTTAAGTTTGGAATCCGCTTGGCAAAAATTTCATGGGGCGTTTTTGCACGATAGCGCCAAAGCCACGGCGGCAATTTACATTCTGGTGTTTCTAGCAACTCTGTTTTTGCCCATCAGCGCTGGGGCAAAGTTGGCCTTGTCATTCGGCTGCCTATCTGCGCCCGCATCCATGCTGCTGCGTTATGATAGTGCTGTGGCAAACTCCATCCGCAGTTTCACGCTGTCTTATGCGCCCGATTTCATTTTTAGGCCGGCGTTGTTGCTGGGCTACATCGTTTTCACCAGCGCCATGGGCTGGAACATATCAGTGCAACACGCCATGCTGGCCTTCGTCGCTGTGCTTTATTTGGTTGGGGTTGGTCAGGCCATTATATTGGGATCAAATGGTGTGTTGCCTCAAAATTGGCGGGCCAATAGACCGCTATTTACTAAAGGCCTGCGGGCCAGAGCCATGCCGCTGGCCCTGGTAGCTGCGGTTGCAACGTCATTTTCAGATATTGTTACAATGGTTGGCGGCCTTTTGTTGCCATCGTCTGACGTGGCACTCTTGGCCGTAGCCATCCGGCTCGCGGCAATTGCAGGCTTTATTATTCAAGTGGCCCAGCAATTTGTGCTACCAGATTTGTCAGAAGCTTTGACCATGCGAGAGTCTCAGACAGCACATCACTTATTAACGCGCCTGAATTTAATGACTTTAGCTATTATTATCGCGGCGCTTCTCGGTTCAATTGTCCTTGGTCCTTTCGCGCTGAACTTGTTCGGCGCGCATTATGTTGCTGCTCAAAGTCTGTTGGTTGCCTTCATGGTTGGCCAATCTGTTCGCGCCTTCAGCGGCATGAACCAACAATTGCTTTCAATAGCGGGCTATCAAAGTAAAACTGTCGTTGCCTGCTTGGTGGCCCTTACAATGCTTGTGGGTGGATCAATGTTGCTGGTGCCACGCTTAGGACTCTTGGGAATAGGCTATGCCGTGATTGCCGCGGAAATGTCTTGGAGCCTGATGTTGGCCGCCCAAGCCCAAAGGTTGACGGGTCACCGCGGAGACATTTTTTGGCTGCTTGCAAACCGCAAATAAGCTGTGGCGACTTTAGGGGTGGACATTTAGTGGTGGAATGCTACATCGACTGCCAAGTCGGAGCGTAGCGCAGCCCGGTCGCGCACTAGTCTGGGGGACTAGGGGTCGCAGGTTCGAATCCTGTCGCTCCGACCAATCATCCAAATATGAGAACTAATAGCCACTCAAAGTTTTTTTGAGTGATTCGATGAGTTGCGCAGGTGCTGCGAAAATCAAAATCGTTCTCAACAAACCTTTTAGAGACGCGAGTGAAGCGAAATTCGCATTGGCCCACTGAATGCGCAAGCGACTGTAAATTTGCCGCCGCCGCCGCTTCACTGAAATTGAGCCGGGCGTAACCTCTTTAATCAATAGCATATCGCTGAGGTTACTGATGTTAAAACCAGCCGAACTGGCGCGCCACATCAGATCATAATCTTCAGCAGCTGGATAAGCTTCGGAGTAGAAGCCAATTTTCTCGAACACTTGCCTTCGAATAATCACTGCCGGGTGGCAAACAGGAGAATTGGAAGAAAGCCTCTTGCGACTGTCTTCAGGCGTGAGTGGAAAAACGACAACGCGTTTATTGACCAATTCATAACGTTCGTTACGGTCCCGAAATTCACAGGCACCACCGATGATCGCAATTTCAGGATTGTGATCGAGAAAGTCTTTTTGTTTGCTCAAACGGTCAGGCGTGCACACATCACCGCAGTCGATGCGTGCGATGTACGGAAAGTGGCCACGGAGAATTTCTTTCAAGCCTGCATTCATGGCACCGGTAATGCCTAAGTTCTGCTTCAAGCGGATAATCATCACATCCATGCCGTGGGTGAGTGTTTCATAATCCGTGTGAACTTTGCTGCCATCATCAACAAGAAAGAGTCGAAACGGAGCCGTCTGACCGCGCAAACTTTCAAGTGTCAATTTAAGCTCAGCGTCTGGATTATAGACCGGCATCAAAACGGCGATTGCAGGACTGGGATGTGAGGTCATGAAGCGACGCTATGTTTAGGAGGTCTAATAATTGACAGCAGCGAGGGGTCGAGTCCCGCACGATTCCGTAAAATTAAAATTGACCACACGTTCCACAAAACGACACCCCCTGCAGATGCAAAAGCAGCACCTAAACTGCCATATCGTGGAATGAGTATAATTTGTGCTAAAATAACGGCGACATAACAAACTGCCATCACTTTTAAATAAGGGCGCTCGAAAGATGTCATCTGCATAAGATATGCATTGGGCCCAGAAATGGCATCCACCATGCATCCAAAAGCAATGATGAGCAGTATTGGATAGGCCGTCACAAAATGGGGGTCAAATAACCCCAAAAGTTGATGGCCCAGTAGAATAAGAAATGCAAATCCCACCACCGTCACCGCCGCAATGGCAACGGATAGGTTTCTGCACAAACGCTGAAGCTCTACGAATTTGCCAGAATGAAATAGCGAAGCCATCGTCGGTGCTGAAACCAAGCCCGCAGCGATGAGCACAAGGCTGAGAAGCATCGCTGTTTTCTGTGCTGCAAAATAAGCCCCGGCATCAGCATTGCCAAGCAATGAACCCACGATGACCACATCGAACTGCTGGGTCATCGCAAATATTACGCTTGATGCCCAAAGCGGCAACAAGCTTCCCCGAAGCTTGGGCCAATCATTGCGAACAGTGTTTTCCCGCAAGGCAATGCGTATATTTCTGCGCACTGTGACCACTTGCCATACGGTCAAAACCATAAGCACCAAAGTACAAATCATCAATGCAATTGGACCGGAAATTATCAATCCAAACCAGATCAGCAGCCCCGTTAAAGCGACAGAAAAAATGCGCCACAGCACATCACGGGGCAACATCGAAACCACGGTGCTGCCTTGTGCGCGCAACAGATTTGTCGAATAATCTCCGACACCAATCAACAGCCCTAAAACCCCGATTGCAGCAAATTCCAACACTTGGCTTTTGAATTGAAAAAAGGAGCTGAAGTAACTGCCTGCTATTGCCGTACACAAAATTACGATGCCACCAATGAGGCTTGCTTGATAACCCAGCCGCACAACGCCCCGCGCACCCGCATCGTCTTTGGCAACCCGATATTGGGGCCAATAACGCATAATACCAGTAGAAAATCCCACGCTCCCGATTGCGGCCGCAATGATTGCAAGGTTCAAGCCGAACGCAAAGCGACCATATTCGTCCGGTGTCAAAAACCGAGCAAACGCCACCACCATGCCATAGGCCAAAACCGCGCCCAAAAGCTTGATCACCAGTGAGATCAACCCTGAACCAACAATGTGGCGGGGCAGATAATTTACGAATTGTTCCAACACTCTCATGAACGACGAACGCGTTCTAGAGGGCGAAGATTCCAAGCAACAGCAATGTCAGAATATTTCATCGGCACTTTACGATAAGCAAAGCTTGCAGCAAAAAAGCCCCACATAATCCCTGTCATCCAGTAAAGATGGCGCCAATGTTCGGTGTCTATTTGCACACCTTGTAAAACGACGCTGACGAGACAAGCAAAGACAGCGATAGAAAAGGGTTGAAATGGCGTTCGCACCAACATGGTTCGAAAGCCAACAATAAAATCTGAAACAATCAAAGTAATATAGGCAATTCCACCGATCCAACCCGCCGAAGAGAATGAATTAAGGAACGTGTTGTGCGGAGCCAAATCAAAGACCGCTGCAAATTGATAGGGGCCTAGACCGAAAGGCAAAACTTGCAGGATTGGGATTGAATTAAGTTGGTTTCCAAAGCGTCCCGTTTCGCCCGCATCGTAGGATTTGACGAGTGTGAACCGATCCAGAAAAAGATCATGTGTGGCTGGTATGGAAAGTAATATTCCTAGAATTATTGCAAATATAAAACTTCCGGCAACAGCCGAAAATATAATTCGGCCCCGTAGTTTATTTGATGGCGATAGCAAAAACGTGAAAAAAATCATGATGCCCGCGGCCATAATTGCATTGACCCAGGCGCCGCGTGAAAATGCCAAGAACAGCGCCATGAAAATGAACATGAAACTGACAACACTTAAAATTCGAACCCGCAAGCTGCCGAGAACAAAGCCCTGAAGCATCGTAATTGCAGGGTAAACCAGCCAAGTCGAAAAAACATTTGGATCTTTATAGCCACCCAATGCACGGCCAGCAAAGTCTGGAAAAAAGGCATAGAGTGGTTGAATCTTGAAATAGCTGATCATGCCGAGGATCGCCCCGATTGTGGCACCAATCCAATAAGCTCTCATAATCTGGTTATACCGATTTACGGGATCAACCGTTATGTAGGCCGCTATAAAAATGCCAGAGACGCTCGTTAGAGCCAGGCCGATAAGATAGGCTTTTGAGTCAAGAAGATCATCAGGAATAAGGGTGTAGCTCACTAGGCCGGAAACATTGTAGATCAGTAGAAACAAGAACAGCGGCATAATCGCTGGCGTTAAACTCAATCCGCTGCCAACGCACATCACCACAGCAGCCACAAGAAAAAGGTCACACGCAGCAGGTTCAAATTTCACATAGAACGAGCTGATAAAAATCATCGACACCAGAAAGGCTTGAACACTTTCGAGTTTTAGTCCTCCAATTTGAGGTCGAGAGACTGTCGCGGCATGCGTCATTTTTGGGTTCAACAAGAAAAATTAAAGTCTTGCTGATGGGTAAAGATTTTAGGTTAACGAGCCGTTAGTATGCTTGTTCGGTGTTGAGCAATGACAAGGGCGTTCTGGCTAGAATATAGATGTCAAAAGCCAACGACCAATTTTCGATATAATAGAGATCATGCTCCACCCGGCGTTCAATTTTTTCAGCCGTATCCGTCTCGCCGCGCCAACCATTAATTTGTGCCCAACCAGTAATACCAGGCTTCACTTTATGGCGAGCAAAATAACCATCCACAACATGCTCATAAAGATCTTCGCCAGCTTTGGCTTTGGTTGCATGGGGACGGGGGCCCACAAGTGAAAGATCGCCATTCAGCACATTGAAAAATTGGGGCAGTTCATCAAGGCTGGTGCGGCGAATAAAGCGGCCCACTTTGGTTACACGCCTATCACCCTTTGTAACCAGATTGACAGCATCAGCATCGCTTGCATCTGTATGCATAGATCTGAATTTGTAAATCTCAATCAACTCATTGTTAAAGCCATAGCGCTTCTGTTTGAAAATAATTGGTCCCTTGCTTTCAAATTTTACAGCAAGCGCGACCATTGCCATAATCGGAGAGAGGGCAATGATCGCGACAAGAGCAATGCATTTATCCATCGTGGATTTTAAAACCGGACCCCAATCACCCAGCGGCCGATCAAACACATCAAGGCAAGGAACATTGCCCAAATAAGAATAGGCCCGTGGCCGATAACGTAATTTTTGACCATAGGCACTAAGCCGAATATCAACCGGCAACACCCAAAGGCGATTGAGGATTTGCAGCAGCCGTTCTTCTGCTGTCACGGGCAGGGTGATCAACAGAGTATCAATCCGCGTGGTGCGCACAAAATCAATTAAGTCATCCACATTGCCCAACTTGTGTAAGCCCCTTAATTCTGGAGCCGCGCGCTTGTCATCGCGATCGTCAAACATGCCGACTAAGCTAATGCCCGAAGCATGCGAACCTTGAATGGCTGCAATAACTTTTGAGGCGTTGTCGCCACCACCCACGATTACGGCACGACGGTTAAACTGACCGGCTTGATTGAGCCTGCGCAAAGCATGGGCAATGAAATAGCGTGTAGCGAGAAAAAAGAAGAAGCCAGATGTGGCCCACGTTACAATCCAAATTCGTGAGAGGTAAATTCCGGCTTGCAAAAGCACCACGACAGATGCCAGCGCTGCAAACAGCATCAGCCAAACCACAGCGATCTTGGTTAAATGCTTGAGCGGAGAAAGTAGCGCTTCAAGTTTGTAAAGCCCAGCGGCTTCCAGCATGAGGGGTAAAACGGCGGCCATCGTCATAGAAATCACAAAATAGATTTGAAAATAATTTGTTTTTTCAAAGCCTGGGTAACGCCATGCACAAGCCATTGCCACAGTCAGAATTGTAATCGCTTCCACACAGCGCACTGCTGCCGCCATCAAATGCGGCGATATAAACATGGTTTGGGAAAGTGAATTGAGTGCATCACCCCGCAATGCTGTCCGATCAACTTCGCTAACAATCTCAGTCAAATCAACGGCAGTGGTTTTGCGGATATCGCTGGGGTTTAATTTCATGGCTTTGCTTCAAACTGAGACAGTCGGGAGATGACTGTCTTTCCAGCAGCAAGCACGGGGCCTGAATTAATGTTAAACAGATATGCTTAACGCTGTGGTTAAGGAACTATTAACGAGCTGTTACAGTTTGGTAAAAATCGATGATCTTCTGGCACATAGTGCCTGCGGAAAGCTCCGTTCCCAGTGATTTTACCAGCGCATCTGCGCTTAATTTTGCTTGAGCGGTGTTTTCCAAAAGCGCTGATATTTTCTCAGCCAGGATTACGCTGTCGCCAGCCGTGCAAAGCATTGACGCGGGCAAAATTTCACCAATGCCACCTACTGCAGAAGCAATGATGGGCATACCCGCCGCGACGGTTTCCAAAACGACATAGGGAAATGATTCATTTCGCGATGGCAAGATCATCGCTCTGCCCATTGTGAGGGCCTCATTCATGCTGCGGCGGCCAACAAACCGCACCATTGTACCAAGTTGAAGCGAAGCAGCCATGGTTTTAAACTCAGCCAGTTCGGCACCGTCACCAACCAGTGTCAACGTCACAGGCCGATGCTTTTGCACCAGTGCCAAAGCATTAAGCAGTATATCAACCCCTTTCAATTTGCGCATTTCGCCTACAAATAAAAGATCGGTCGCGTCAGCGGAGAGTTTTGGTGTCGTAAACTCTTCAGGCCAAAGGCCATTATGAACCACAACAGAGGGCCGACCCGCCAAACCAATCTTTTGGCTGAAGAGGTTCTTTTCAAATTCGCAGACGAAAATGAATCCAGATCCAGCGCGCGTCAACGCACGCTCTGTGCCTAAGAAAATTGGACCGGGAAATTTCTTCCATTCATAATGTAGGCTGCCACCATGTGGGGTGTAAACGCTCGGAATTCCGGCGAGCTTGCCCGCCAACCGCGCATAAAGCCCACCCTTGGCGCCATGGCCATGAATAACATCAATTTGAAGTTTTTTAGCCAGCGACCGCACTGCGAGTGCCGTTGTGACATCGCCAAAACCCGGTAATTTTGAAATCGGATTTTGGTTTATTCCCAATGAACAATTAACGCTGGAAGCAGCAAGCAATTCTGTTGCTGTGCCGCCACCCGTTGATGAATCACAAAAAACTCCAACGTCATGGCCAAGCGCTGCTTGCCCCCGCGCGAGATCCCGCACGTGACGAAACAACCCGCCCACTGGGCTTCGAAAAACGTGGAGAATGCGCATCAGTTAACGCTCAGCTTCGATCAAAACCACCGCTCACGCACATAGATAATATCACCGGGATAAATCTGCGTTGTAACGGGAACTTTGGCAGTGTGAGTGCCAGTTGAATCACGCCTAGTGATCATGACCCAATTCTTGTCAGCTCGAGGGCTATAGCCACTGGCAATTGCAATGGCATTCTGCACTGTGATGCCGGGCTGATAGGGGAAGCTGCCAGATGTGGTCACCTCGCCCATGATATAAAATGGGCGCAATGTTGTCACTTGGACGGAAACTTGCGGATCGCGCAAAAAGCCATTACGCAGCCGCGCACCAATCATCTGTTCAATTTGCGGTGTCGACATGCCTGCCACAGTTGCTGATTGCACATAAGGCATTGAGATAGCCCCCGATGCATCGACAGGAAACTCGCCGGTTAAATCTGGTTCACCTGCAACACGAATTGAAAGCTTATCTCCAGAGCCAACACGATAGCCTGTTTGATATTCATAGGCAGCAGCCGTGCCGCGGGTGCCAAATGGGGGTAGGGGTCCTTTAAGGTTTGATGCAGGCAATCGCGAAACACTGGAAACAGCACCTGGCCCTTCTGTCATCGTGCCATCAACCAACAGGCCTGCGCCACCCGGAAGCGCACTTGGAGGATTAGCTTCCCACGTGTCAACGCACGCAGACAACATACAGGCACACATCAATAATGGGAGAATACGCATACGAACGCC
This sequence comes from Hyphomicrobiales bacterium, assembly GCA_025359215.1. Classification (GTDB taxonomy): domain Bacteria; phylum Pseudomonadota; class Alphaproteobacteria; order Rhizobiales; family Aestuariivirgaceae; genus Aestuariivirga. The sequence continues at coordinate 16,486 of JANYHE010000038.1, read as the reverse complement.
AACCTTGCTTACAACCAAACGTCCCAAGCAACTGCTTGAGTGACTTCAGGCATAGTCACTTATGGTTAGTAAAATCTTAAATTGGCAAAGTCTTCTTGTTAAGGAAATGGTTACCATAAAGTCGGAAAAGCAGATTTACAAAAACAGGTTAGTGCTTTCATGAGTCTTAAATCAGAACAATCCCAGGGAATTAATATGAGCGATGCCGTGCGCGGCATTTGGCGGCGTAAAATGCTTGTCACGTCTTCGCTCGCGCTGGGCTTGTTGACCGGCCTTACAATAATGACTGTTGTGAAGCCTTCTTTTCAATCTGAAGCTCAGGTGATCGTCGAAAATCTGGCCACGCCTTATGATAAGGCAAACGCACAGGGGCAAGATTCAACGCACGAACTGGTGAATGATCGGATGGTTGCCAGCCAGGTTTCGGTGCTCAAATCACAAGACTTGGCAGCCCAAGTTGCCGACACCCTGAAGCTGACAGAAAAGAAAGAGTTCAATCCGCTGCTCGGAGATCTAGGAGTCTTTAGCAGAATATCAATTGCACTTGGCTTTTCGGATGATCCGCGTTTGCTTACACCCGCTCAATTGGCGCTCTCCCGGATCAGTTCAAAGCTCACCGTTTATCCGGTACCGGAATCGAATGTCATCGGTATCAAATATCAATCGTCAGATGGTCAAGTGGCAGCCAATGTAGCCAACGCAATTGCCGAGGCCTATGTAAATTCCACCCGCGAAACCGCCGCCGGCTCAACAGGTCGCGCCCGCGAATGGCTGTCGCAACAAATAGTTGATCTTCGCGGCAAGGTTTCCACATCAGAAGCGGCAGTCGAAAAATATCGCTCAGAAGCAGGCCTCCTAAAGGGGCAAACGGTTACCCTTGGCGAGCAACAGATTTCAGAGCTCAATTCTCAAATCACTTTGGCCGATGCAGCCAGCAGCGAAGCCACAGCCCGCGCCAACGAGATTAAAAGTCTTTTGGCCGCTAAAGGTACTGTGGATGCATCGTCCGATGTTCTCAGCTCGCCTGTTGTGCAAAACTTGCGCGAACAACAATCAACAGCCGCTCGTAAAATTTCTGAACTTTCGGCGACATATTTACCAAACCATCCCAAAATGATTGCCGCTCAACAAGAATTGAACAGCATCAACGTTCACCTACGGCAAGAGGCGCTTAAAGTTATTGATAGCTTGAGTGGCCAAGCCAAAGTTGCAAATGCACGCGCTGCATCTTTGCGAGCAAGTTTGGAATCTATGAAGGGCCGCGAGTCGGATGCCAATCAAAGTGACGTTAAGCTCAAAGAGCTTGAACGTGACGCTTTGGCCAACCGCACTTTGCTGGAGACCATGCTCAGCCGCTATGCCGATGCCAATGCCCGTCAAGATTTGAGCTTGCAACCTGGTTTTGCGCGCGTCATTCAAAAAGCTGCTGCTCAATCCACCGCGTCATTCCCAAAATTTGGCCCTATCATGCTTTTGTGCTCCTTAGCGGGTTTGCTTTTGGGCTTGGGGCTTGCATTCTTGTTGGAAGTTATGTCGGCTGCGGCAAGCGTCGTCCCTGTGCGTGAGGCCCCGCGTGCGCATCCAGCACGCGCAGCGCTCGACAATGAAATGGCTATACCTCAAATGCCAGTATCTTGGCAGGCAACACCTGCGCAGCCCCAACCTGCTTCACCATTTGACCCAGCGCCAATTGCAGTCGCAATGCCGGTCGAAAAAACATTTCCTGCCGTGGCTGCATTGCCGCTTATCGGTTCATTGTCGTCTGCATTTGAGATGGTTGAGACAAGCTTTGGTGATCGACCGTCAGAACTAACTGTGGCGTCAAATCAGATTGCTGCATCGTGTTTAGAGCTGCGTGAAAAGCAGGGTGCTAAAACATTTTCGTTCACCAGCATTGGCAGTCGCGGCAACGAATCTATTCTCGCTTCAATTGCAACAGCTCGCGCCATCGCGGCGCTAAAGTTAAAAATAGTTGTGATTGATGTCACAGCCGGCAGTAATTTCGACTCACTGTTCGGCCTTCCGCAAGGGCCGGGACTGTCAGACTTGGTATCGGGTGAAGCTGATTTTACCAAAGTCATTTGCCGCGACCCTCACTCCACCACGCACGTTATTCGTTATGGCCTGAAGTCGCCGGTCCAAAGCCAAATAGCTATTTTGGAAAAAATGAGCTCCATCATCAATGCACTTGCCAGTATTTATGATTTCATAATTGTGCATTCGGGGGAAGCCTCGCCTTCTACTCCAGCTTTGTTAAAAGATTGCAAGACCGCCATTCTTTTGGCACCTGCCAATCGGCAAAAAGATGTTGAAGCGGCAGCAAAAGTTCTGGAATCCAAAGGCATTCGCAATGCACTTTATGTGCGGTTGGACGAAACCATTCGAAGTAGTACAAGGCAAGCCGCTTCGGCCTAAGTGCCGCTGCTGCCCCAGATTTTCTGCCGAAGATCATTGAATAAATCGCGCAAAAATTCTGACGACTTTACATGCCGTTTAAGCCAGTTATATGCGCGCAAGGCAGCCGCAAGTGGCAGTCCGCGCAGGCTTCGCGTAACGATATAGTTTGACAATAGAATTTTCTGATCTGCCCAAATGGTTTTGTAGCCGATCTCCCCGCTCGAAAAGTCAAAGTGATCTAAACGTTGTTCACAGCACCAGCTGATCACCTTTCGCAAAAGCATATCACCGGGTGAGAGGGGGAGCGGCGCGCCCGGCGAAAGTGATGTGATCATCAACCAAAACTGATTGCCACTTACTGCACCCACCAAGCTGCTGATTGTGGTTCCATCGCAGGTTAATCGGAAAGCCCGCAATTTTGCTGTGCTGGCCAAAGCCACCAGAAAATTTTCTTGAGGTTGGTCAAAAACACCGTGAATGCCCTGAGCCGCAAGTTGCAGCCTTTTATGTGTCAGCGCTTCGCGCAGGGCGGCGTGAGTTTTTGAACCAAGGGGCTCGACTATAAACTCAACATCGCCTGACGCGTGAATGCGTTCATCGCGCCGACGCAGTTTGCTGATCGATTTTGCGCTTCGTTTTGAGCGCAGTAAATTTTCATAATTGTGATCGAGTTTTGTGGTGAAAGACGGATTAGCAGATTGCGAAGTTTGAAACTCCGTTAAAACATCAACATACCCGAGCGAACCCAGCGGCATATTTTGCAAATTTATGACATCAAAATTCGGCAGCGAGTTTAGGATGGCCGAAAAGTTTTCACCCAACCAACATTGAATTCTTTGCTCCGAAAAGCGATTTGTAAAAATACCTTGGCAATAATTATTTTCCGCTTGCGCTAACCACTCAAGCAGAAAAACTCCAAACTTTTTACGAATTTGGAATGGTAAAATAAACTCCACTTGTCCCAGTGGGCTGATTGCTGTGACAATGCATGGCTTGAGGCCTTGTTGGCGTCCTATGGTTTCAAAATACGCAAAACACCACTCATAAGTCTGATAGGGAGTGCACATCGCCGATGCTTCCAGCTTTCGCCATTGCGGTTCAACATCAGGTAGCGCACTGTGAATTTGAAGTTTAAGACCATTCACGAAACCGTCGGCAATCACCATGCTGTGGCCATCCGTCCGAGTGATATGTTCTAACTGATCCAAAATTTCACAAAGTCCCGTCGCCTTGATAAGCGCTCTCAACATCATCTAAAACGATGTGTGGATTATAAACATTTTGATTAAACAAATATCATTGCAAAGATAGTCGAGGTTAATGACACTTTTTAGGCAAAAAATTCAGCTAGTTATCAGAAGTTATTAAATTTATTGATCAGGTTTTGACATCCATCGAATGATGATCATAACCACAGGTAGCCATCCTAAACCGGCTAAGATATAGTAAGGGAGCTCGAAAAAAACACCCCGACCGACAACCAGCAGCCCGCCAATGGCCCCAACAATCAGGGCATAGACGATCATAAAGACGACAGTGGAAATTGTGCCAATGGCTTTGCGGGTGCGAAGGTTCATTGCTTCCCCTTAAACGATTTCAAACGACAAGATAAGCAAAACGCCTGCGGCCAAGCGGCGCTTGCGAGCGAATAGCCGAAGTCTTAAATTGCAAAGCATGACCAACGTAGCATTCGAAGAAATTTCCGATAGTTTTTCTGCTGAACCACCAGCACCACTCCCTTCACGCGCAGAAGCGGCGCGTCCTTGGTTAAGGTTCTGGCTGAAAGTCATCGCCTTCATGATTTTTTGTATGGTTGTTGTGGGAGGAGCAACGCGCTTGACCAATAGCGGGCTCTCTATCACTGAATGGCAGCCATTATTGGGAGTCATTCCACCGTTAAATGCTTCCGACTGGCAGGCCGCATTTGCGAAGTATCAGCAGTCATCTCAATATAAATTGCAAAACCTTGGCATGAGCCTTTCGCAATTCCAGTTCATATTTTGGTGGGAATGGGCGCATCGCTTTCTCGGTCGTTTGATCGGAATTCCTTTTTTGGCAATTCTAGCTATGGGCCTAACTGGTCGCCTTGAACGCTCGCAGTGGCCGCGAACTTTAGCGTTATTCGTGCTCCTCGGCCTGCAAGGGGCGTTGGGTTGGTATATGGTGAAGTCCGGCTTGGTTGACCGCGTGGATGTGAGCCAATATCGGTTAGCTGCACATCTCACTTTGGCTGTTTTGTTCTTCGCCAGTGTCCTATGGACGATTTTCAGCATTGGCAAGCGGCATGTCTTTCCACGCAATCTCGACCAGTGGGCGGCATTGGTAATAATGGCGCTGGTGTTAACCCAAGTTGCAGCTGGCGGATTTGTGGCCGGGCTTGACGCGGGGCAGGGCTACAACACCTGGCCATTGATGGATGGCGCATGGGTTCCAGATGGATTAAGCGCGATGCAACCCTTGTGGCGCAACATTTTTGAAAACGCACTCACAGTTCAGTTCAACCACCGTGCGATGGCCTATCTTATTTTGATACTCGCCGTATGGCACGCGCTGCGTACATTCACACTTTCAGGCATGTTGCTGGTTTATGCAGTCCTCACACAGGCCTGTATAGGCATTCTTACATTGCTGTTGCATGTGCCAATAGGCGTTGCCCTGATTCACCAATCAGGGGCACTTCTTGTGGTATGGGCTGCAGTGTGGAATTTGCATAAGAAAACCAAGATGGCCGAACCCCTAATGCGGTGACATGCGGCGCAATAATCCATCCTTGTTCCAAAGCTGATGCTTTAATGCGGCACCAACGTGCAGGATGACCAGAATTTTACCGGCAACTGCACCCAATGAATGCGTTTGCCCGAGTCCTAAAAGATCCGGCAGCACAGGCACATTAAACAATCCAAAAACTGAAGCTTGAAGGAGTTCGGCGTTGCGAACGGCAGCGTGGGAAATATCCATCATCCCCGTTAGTGGCATTCCGATCATAAGCGCGTAAAACGCCCAATGTGTGATGTGTGAAACCGTCACTTCCCATGGCTTCATCGTTGTGGGCAAAGCTGGGGGTGGGTTCATCAACCGCCACGCCAATCGCGCCACAGACAGCACGAGAATTGTAATGCCCAAGCTCACGTGAACTGATGGATAAAATGTTCCTTGCACCCGTTGAATTAATCCTTCACCAAAGAACAACATGAAAATCATCAGCAAGCCAATGATCCAATGCAGCCAAATGGCAACGGTGTTGTAACGGATGTTTTGTTCAGTCATCTTGGTTCCCAATTGTATTTTGCTAGAGATAGACGCTAGCTTTGATAATTTCCGTCGGACTAATGTGGTGAAAGTTCAATTGCAGGGCAGCGATTCATCACAACCTCAATTCCTGCAAACTCTGCTCGCAAAGCAGCAGCATCATTGCGCACACCAAGCTGCATCCAAATAACTTTGGGAAGGGGTGAAAGTTCCAACGCTTCATCAACTAGCGCGTCGATAGCGTCAGAGTTGCGAAACACATCGATCATATCAATCGGAACAGGAATTGCTGCGAGGTTGGCATAAACCTGCTGCCCTAAAAGGTCCTGCCCGGCCAAACCGGGGTTCACAGGGATCACATCATAACCACGGGCAAGCAGAAACTTCATAACGCCATAAGATGGGCGCGCAGCGTTTGCTGATGCGCCAACCAGCGCTATAACTTTAACTTTGGCGAGAATTTCGGTGGTGTAATTCTGCGGATAATGATCGTGATCCATGCCTGTTAATCATTTTTCCAATGCGGAAGTCGTTTTTCCAAAAAAGCACCGATTCCCTCAGTCGCATCGCCATCAAGCATGTTTGCAACCATCACCTTGGAACAAGCGCTGTAGGCATCGGTCAAACCTAAATTCAATTGCGCGTTAAAAAGTTTCTTTCCAAAGCCGATGGCATGTGCAGATTTTGAAGCAATCTTCTCGGCAACGGCTTGAACAAATTGCGGAAGTTCTTGCGGTTCAATGACGTTATTCACAAGTCCCACACGATGCGCAAAATTCGCATCATAGACATCGCCCGTCAGCAGCATCTCGAGAGCATGTTTTTGTCCAATCGCACGTGATAATGCTGTCATGGGTGTTGAACAGAAAAGGCCAATATTAACCCCAGGTGTGCAAAACCGTGCAACAGTGCTGGCATAAGCCAGATCGCAAGTGGCCACCAATTGGCAACCTGCAGCACTCGCTAGCCCAGCAACCTCAGCAATCACCGCACACCGGTGTTGCGCAATCTGCATCATCAGCTTGGCACAGCGCGAAAAAATATTTTCGAAATAGGAAGCACCGCCATCAGAATCAATACGATGGGCTGTTAGCTCTTTCAGATTATGGCCTGAGCAAAAAGCCGGTCCTTCACCCGCTATCACAACAACAGCTATGGAGTGATCAGCTTCTGCATTTTCCAAAGCCTGTGTTAAATTAGCGAGCATCGCATCAGACATGCTGTTGCGAGAATGGGGGTCATCTAAGGTGAGCCGCAGGACTCTATCAGTTTTCTGAACGCGCAGAATCTCATTCATTCTTCTGTAGTTTCAAGCTGCTTGATTTTTTCCGAATAAGCGGCGTCTTTCATCAAGTCTTCGACGATCTTATGATTGTTGTCTGACGGAATCATCGCCTTCAGCGATTTGATCATGCGATCCTTGATATCTTGTGCCATTTCAGTGTCGGCATTCACTTCATCAATCTGCTGCTTGATATCTGCGGTCTGGTCATCAAGCACATTGGTATAGGCGAAGCTGAGAGTGGTAATCGCCAAGTTCCAGTCGTTCACATCTTTGAAACCGAAACTCTTCACATCAGTTTCAAAATCTTTGCCCTTAGGGTCCTTATCAACAAAGCCTTGCAGATCATCGTAATTTTCAAGTGGCGAATCCTTGTATTTGTCATGCACCAGAACGTAAGCGTCCAAAGCCTTTTTCGCCATATCAGCGGTCAGCTCTTCAGTTTCGACAGCTGGAATCTCACCAATGCTCAGTCCATCGCTGTTCCCGCCTTCAGTGTCGGCAGCACTGGGGTCCACAACAACGGCAGGGGCCTGCGGATCGACAGTCGGAGTTGTCGTGTCTGCTGGAGCAGGCTGAACCGCAGGTGTTGTTGTCGTGTCGGCGGGTGCCGGAACGATGGCGGGTTTTGTGTTTGTTGTTGCAGGTGCTGTTGTTGTCGTTTGCGCAAAGCCAGGCGCAACTGAAAACAACGTTCCCACCGCTAGCGCAGCAATAATCTTTGACTGAATCAATCGCATTTTGGTCCTCTTCAATTAAGTTACGCCAGACTGGCACAGCCTTCCAGCAAAAACTCACAATTGAGGTAACCTGCAACCTCATTAAATTTATCCGCGATTTTATTAGTTTTTCTTGACACTTGTGCAAACTAAAAGCTAAAGGCCACCCACACCGCGTCTGGTTTTCAGGCGCGATTTCATTTTGTCACATCAAGTAGAGATCAAACCATGAAGACCTATTCGGCGAAAGCCAAGGAAATTCAAAAGGAATGGATGCTGATTGACGCTGAAGGTTTGGTTGTGGGTCGCCTTGCTGCGATTATTGCCAATCGTCTTCGCGGCAAGCACAAGCCAACCTTCACCCCGCACATGGATTGCGGTGATAACATCATCGTTATCAACTGCGAAAAAATTGCCTTCACTGGCAAGAAGCGCCAAGACAAGACTTACTATTGGCACACTGGCTTTGCCGGCGGTATCAAGGAGCGCAATGCGCACCAGTTCTTGGATGGCAAAAATCCTGAGCGTGTTCTTGAACTCGCAGTGCAACGCATGTTGCCAGGTGCTTCATTGAAGCGCCAACAAATGACAAACCTGCGTATTTATAAGGGTGCTGAGCATCCACATGAAGCACAGAACCCTAAGAAACTCGATATTTTGGCTATGAACGCCAAGAACGCTCCGAGAGGCTAAAAACATGGCTGAAGCAACATCACTCGCAGATTTGGGCGCGGCCATGGGCATGGCTGCTGCTGCAACTGGCACCAGCGCTGCTCCTGCAGCTCCCGTGCAACCAAAAATCGACGCCAAGGGCCGTGCCTATGCAACGGGCCGCCGCAAGAACGCCATTGCACGTGTTTGGATTAAGCGCGGCAAAGGCAAGATCACTGTAAACGGTAAGCCAATCGAAACATATTTTGCACGTCCAGTGCTTCGTATGCTCGTGGCTCAACCGATGAACGCTGTAAACCGCATGTCCGAAATGGATGTGGATTGCACAGTGTGTGGCGGTGGTCTTTCGGGTCAAGCTGGTGCAGTGCGCCACGGCATTTCCCGTGCGCTCACCAATTTTGAACCTTCTCTTCGTGCAGTGTTGAAAAAAGGCGCTTTCCTCACCCGCGACAGCCGCGTGGTGGAACGCAAGAAGTATGGCCGTGCAAAAGCCCGTGCCCGCTTCCAGTTCTCGAAGCGTTAATTTTACAAGTTACGAAAAAGGCCGCCTTCTGGGCGGCCTTTTTTATGCGTTGCAGCAACTTCCTATTCAATTTAAGAAAGTTTTATTATGGAGGGGGAAGTCCATTGTCCTTAAAATTGAAAATTGCGTCACTGTTATTTTTGTCAAATGTTGCAGTGGCGATGGCGGCACCCACCTGCAACACGCAAACCGGCATGAGTGCCGTTGATCTTTCCCAGCCAATTACAACCATTCACACTCTCAGTAGAAAATCCGGCACAGAAGCCTTTAAAGTAATCGGCGTTAAAACCATTGCTCGCTATTTTGATTGGCCAGAAGATGGCATTATCAGCTGTCGTGTTCTTCTGCCGAAAGAATCAGATGCGATTATAGGAGCAGGGCTCAGCATTGTGAGCATATTTCAAAACGGCAATGACGATCCAGAAACCTTTATCGACCGCACGCGTGGAAAATTAGATGCAACCCGGGCAATCAAACTCGCTCAAGCCAATGGCCAGCCTTCAGGCAGTGCCATTTATTTTGCCGTCGATGGTGTGGACCAAACAATTAAAGACTCTGTTTTTGAATATGCTGTAAATAAAGGTGGCCCGGTTTCGAGTGGCAGAAAGCACCGTCTGCTCTCGGCTGACCCAACCTTCCGCAAGCACATAAAATTTTATGAGCGCTTTAGGCACTATCACAACATTTTCAAAAAGCCCGTGCCGCAAATCCATGCGTCCGACATGTTGCCATTGGTGGAGCATTATTTCCGCGAAGCCAAAGCCACCTTAGCTGCTAGTAAAACAGGATATAAAATTGGCGCCTATGGCAGTGGCGCAACCTGCGCTCATCTCCAAAAACTGGGCCTGATTGATTATTGCTGGTTGGCCATGTCCACCGGATGGCCCGGCTTCAAAGAACAAATTGCCAGTGGTAGATGGAACATGGCCCAACAGCGCACTACATTCTGCAAAAACTGGAAATATTACAACCACGAAACCGTGCATTTTGATTTTAACAAAGTGAACAGCTCAAAAGGGGCACTTGGCCAATGGTCTAAAAAAGGGCCAGTTATGCCAATGAGTTCACTGCCAACGAAGTGTGAGAATACGTGGTAATGTGAATTTCGATTAAGCAATCTGCCAAAGGGACCTCATCCGGCCTTCGGCCACCTTCTCCAAAGGAGAAGGGTAGATTTCATGCAGCTCCCTAAAGTACCTCACGCTTCTCCTTTGGAGAAGCTGTCGCAACGCGACTGATGAGGTCCCTTTGGCGGACGCACCAAACAGATTCTAATCGCCTTTAACGCGCACAAATTCGCCTGGCGCATCGCCTAAACCTTTATCGGCAGGAACAGGGGCAGGCACTTTTTTGCCACTCTTTGTGGAAATCCATTCGAACCAATTAGGCCACCATGAACCTGCAGTTTCCGTGGCTCCATCCAGCCACTCTTCCAGCGTGTCAGCACCTTTATCATTGGTCCAATATTGATATTTACCAGCCGCAGGCGGGTTGACCACGCCCGCGATATGACCAGAGCCAGAAACCACCAGTTTCGTCGGTCCACCCATATAGTGTCCAAGCCGGAACACAGAGGGCAGGGGTGCGATGTGATCTTCTTTCGCAGCTAAATTATAGATCGGAACCTTCACCTTGCTCAAATCAATGCGCACATTGTCCAGCACCATGGTGCCTTTCGACAATTTATTATTCATGTAGCATTCGCGCAAATAAAACGAATGCACTCCAGCAGGCATTCGCGTTGAATCGGCATTCCAATATAAAAGATCAAACGGCATCGGGTCTTTGCCCAGCAGATAATTATTCACCACATTGGACCAAATCAAATCATTGGCGCGCAATAAATTAAAAGCATCAGCCATGCGGTTGCCGGGAAGATAACCTTTATCCTCCATGCGGCCTTCAATCCATTTCACTTGTTCTTCATCCACATAAACACAAAGGTCGCCCGCTTTTTCAAAATCCACTTGGGTGGTGAAAAATGTTGAAGCACTCACGCGGGTGTCGCCTTTGGCCGCCATGTAGCCCAATGAAGCCGCAACCAATGTGCCACCAATGCAGAAGCCCACTGTGTTGACCTTCTTTGCACCGGTAGCTTTTTGCACTTCGTCAATTGCCGTCAAGAACCCTTGGCGCATATAATCGGAAAAACTCTTGCGCCCCTGCGCATCCGAAGCATTCACCCACGACATCACAAAAACAGTAATGCCATTATCAACGCACCACTTGATGTATGATTTTTGCGGCGTGAGATCGAGAATGTAAAACTTGTTAATCCAGGGCGGGGAAATCAACAGCGGATATTCAAACGTTGTCTCAGTGGTGGGCGCATATTGAATGAGCTCAAAAACATCATTCCGAAACACCACCTTGCCCGGCGTCAGCGCAATGTTGCGGCCCACTTCAAAAGCGGTCGTGTCTGTTTGTTTAATCCGCAGCCGACCATCCGGCGATTTGAAATCGCGCTCCAACTTATCCATGCCGCTAATCAGATTGGCCCCGTTGCTGGCCAAAGTGGCTTTTAAAACCTCAGGATTAGAAAACACAAAATTGGAAGGCGAAACTGCATTGGCAATTTGTTCCACGTAGAATTTGGCCTTCAGCTTGGTGTGTTCATCCAAGCCATCGGCATCATTTACCATTTCCACAGCCCATTTGGATGAGATGAGATAGGCCTGCTTCAGAAAATCAAAAACCGCATTTTCTTGCCAATCTTTATCTTTAAACCGTTTATCAGTGCGGGCTGGAACCGCCATCGGCTCCGTGGGTTGGCCAATGGCCTTAGACCAAGCGCCCTGCCACAAAGATGAATAGCCTGCCCACAGCTTCATTTGCGCCTGCATCAATTTTTGCGGGTCACCGGTATAGTAGCTCGTCAAGGCGCCCAAAGTTTTGGCCACCTGTTCCATAGGTAAAATTTGCGCATCTTGTTCCGATTTCTGCAAATCTGGTCGTGCCGCCACTTGCTTGGCAATCTCTGAAGCGCGCGAGAACACCTGGGCAAGATTTTGCATTAACTTCACAGGATCTGGAAGTTTGAAATCATTCGGCGCGGGGGACTTTGTGTCCGTCATATAACCTATTTAATCCTGCTGGTTTTTTGGGCAAGGGCCTTTCTTGCCAAATCGACGCCTTATCGCCATAAGACGACCCATATCAAACACAGGTTACAAAATGACGAACGCGTTAAGATTAGGCATCGCTGGCTTAGGCACTGTTGGAACAGGCGTTCTCGACATTTTGAAAACCCATGCCGATCTCATCGCCACGCGTTGTGGCAAACCCGTAAAAGTCACTGCAGTTAGCGCCCGCAGCAAAGGCAAAACCCGTGGCCAGCATGATCTGGCTGGCTTGGAATGGTTTGATGATCCCGTAGCCTTGGCTAAATCCATGAATATTGATGTGTTCATTGAGTTAATTGGTGGCGATTCAGGCCCAGCCAAGGACGCGGCAGAAGCTGCCATCGCCAATGGCAAACATGTCATCACCGCTAATAAAGCCTTGCTCGCTCACCACGGAGCTGATCTGGCGCGCGCGGCTGAGGCTAAGAATGTGGCGCTGTATTTTGAAGCCGCAGTGGCTGGTGGCATTCCCATTATCAAGACTTTGCGCGAAGGCTTGGCTGGCAATTCCTCCAAAAAAATCTTCGGCATTATGAATGGCACGTGCAATTACATTCTCACCAAAATGGCGGGTGAAGGCCGAAGCTTTAGCGATGTGCTGAAGGAAGCTCAGGCTTTAGGTTATGCCGAAGCCGACCCCACATTTGACGTCGGTGGATTTGATACCGCTCACAAACTCGCAGTCATCGCTTCATTGGCGTTCGGCACTGAAGTCAATCTCCCTTCCATCCGCATTGAAGGCATTGAAGCCATCACGCTTGAGGATATTCGCCATGCGGAGGAGCTGGGTTACAAAATCAAGTTGCTCGGTGTGGCCGTGGCCCATGAAGGCGGCATTGAACAACGCGTGCACCCCACACTCATTCCGAAGGGCACGTCCGTTGCTGATACCGATGGCGTGTTTAACGCTGTTGTCGTGAAAGGCGATTTCGTTGGTGATTTGATGTTGGAAGGCCGTGGCGCGGGCTCGCATCCCACAGCATCAGCAGTGCTGTCTGATATTGTGGACATCGCGCGCGGAAACATGCGCCCGGCCTTTGGTGTGCCCGCCAAAGATTTGAAAAAATTCAAAGCCGCTTCACAAAAAGTGCATGAGGGCGGGTTTTATGTGTCCTTAGAATTGCATGATAAGCCCGGCGCAGTTGCCGCCATCGCCACCATTTTAGCTGACTCGAAAATCTCCATAGAAAGCATCGTTCAGCGCGGCAAGAAAGATAAGGACGAAGATCGCTCAACCGCATCTTTCATCTTGATCACCCACGACACATTAGAAGTCTCAATCCACAAAGCCATGGAGCGCATTGAGAAAGACGGTCACGTGGCCAAGGCACCAAGGGTCATTCGCATTGAGCGGCTCTAAACCCGCATTTCTCGATATCGAATCCTCCATCAAAGGCCAGCGCTGGGTTGCGCGGCTGGATGACCAGCGTTTGGCCCATGCCATTGCAGAAAAAAATGATCTGCCTGAAATTCTTGGCCGCGTGATGGCCGCGCGTGGTGTTGAGCTTGAACAAGCGGAAGCTTTTCTAAACCCCACACTACGCTCGCTCATGCCACAACCTTCCGCGTTAATGGATATGGAAAAGGGTGCGAGCCGTCTCGCCTTGGCCATCACCAACAAAGAATCAATCGGCATCATCAGCGACTATGATGTGGATGGTGTTTCGTCGGCCGCTATCTTGCTGCGCTTCCTGCGCGCTGTTGGCCATGATGCCCATGTCTATATTCCAGACCGAGTGACCGAAGGTTATGGCCCCAGTGAAAAAGCGGTGAGCACTTTGAAAGAGCAGGGCACTGAACTGTTGCTCACGCTCGATTGCGGCGTGCTCTCGCATGATCCTTTGGCCCATGCGGCTGATCTTGGCCTTGTCACCGTCATCGTCGATCATCATCAAGCGGGTCTAGAACTTCCGCATGCCTATGCGGTGATCAATCCGAACCGCCAAGATGATATATCGGGTCTCGGTCATCTCTGTGCTGCTGGCGTGGTGATGATCCTCATTGCCGCCGTGAATAAGGAATTGCGTAGCGCGGGTTATTACAACGAACAACGCCCCGAACCCAACATGCTGCAATGGTTAGAACTGGTCGCTCTCGCAACCATCTGCGATGTGGTGCCACTCAAAGGGTTGAACCGCGCTTACGTTACCCAAGGTTTAAAAATAATGGCGCGGCGTGAGAACTTAGGCATCGCCGCATTGGCTGATGTGGGCGGTCTAAAAAAACGCCCCGACACTTACGCTCTGGGTTTCATATTAGGTCCACGTATCAATGCGGCAGGTCGCATTGGTCATGCTGACGAAGCATTGGCGTTGCTCACCACCAATGACAAGGGCGAAGCCCATGCATTGGCGCGAAGTCTTGATGAAATGAACAGGAAACGTCAAATCATCGAAATCCGTGTTGTCGATGAAGCCTATGCGCAAGCTGACGCTGCCATGGGCAAAGAAAAGAAACCATCCATCGTCGTGGTCGCTGCTGATGGTTGGCACCCCGGAGTAGTTGGTCTCGCAGCGTCTCGTCTCAAAGACCGCTTCGGCATACCAAGTCTTGTTTTGGCGATGAACACCAAAACTGGATTGGCCACTGGTTCTGGCCGCTCGATCACCGGCGTTGATCTTGGCAAAGCTGTGCGCCTTGCTATGGAAGCAGGCATCCTAACCAAAGGCGGCGGCCACGCCATGGCGGCCGGCCTCACGGTACCCATCGAAAAATTGGGCGCGTTACGACAGTTTCTCGACGAATCATTATCAACCGAAGTCGAATCTCTGCGCGAACCATTCTTAGCTGTGGACGGTGCATTAACCGCCTCAGGTGCGACACTCGATCTCATCGAATTGCTCGAGCAAGCAGGCCCTTATGGTTCCGCCCATCCTTCACCCCTGTTCGTGTTCCCTTCGCACCGCGTCACCTATGCCGACCGCGTGGGAAATGATCATGTGCGCTGCACTTTAGTGGCCAGTGATGGCACAAAGCTGAAAGCCATTGCATTTAGGGCTTTGGGAACGGAACTTGGTGAATTGCTGCTTTCGGAACGAAATCATCCGATCCACATTGCTGGAAGGCTGGTTGTGGACGAATGGGGCGCCAAGCGCGTTCCCAGCCTACAGATCGAAGATGCCGCAGTCATTTTGTAGCACTTGCAATCGTCTGCGAACCTTTATATAGACCGCCCCAGTGCGCCCTTCGTCTATCGGTTAGGACGACAGCCTTTCACGTTGTAAAGACGGGTTCGACTCCCGTAGGGCGCACCATTTCCTCTGAAGAGGGTTCCCATGTTTGATGATCTAAAAAACAAAGTCGTCGTCGTCACTGGTGGTGTCACGGGTATTGGTGGGGCTGCAGCATTGGGCTTTGCTGCATCGGGTGCGAAAGTATTTGCACAGTATTTTGGTGGCGGTGAGGAACTGAAGGCTATTGAAGCTTCTGGCATTAAAACCATGAAGCTCGATCTGACGGAAACAGCAGCGTCGCAAAAACTTATTGATGCGGCACTCAGACAGTTTGGCCGCATCGATGTGATGGTGAACAATGCCGGTAGTTTGGTGGCGCGCACCGCACTTGATGCACTGGAAGATGACTTTATCGATAAAGTTTTTGATCTCAACTGCCGGCAATTGATTCATTGCTGCCGCATCGCTGCCGATCATATGAAGACACAAAATTCTGGCAACATCATCAATGTGAGCTCCATCGCTGCGCGCAATGGCGGTGGCGCCGGCGCTAGTGTTTATGCTGGAGCGAAAGGCTTTGTCTCTGCGTTTACCAAAACCATCGCGCGCGAATTGGTAAGCCATAATATCCGTGTAAATTGCATATCACCTGGCACAATTCACACCTCGTTTCATGATCGATTCTCAACAGCAGAACGACGCGAAGCCATGCGCGCCACAATTCCAATGCAACGCTTGGGTCTTGCTGATGATTGCACGGGCACATTTCTATATCTCGCGAGTGACAAAGCATCAGGCTACGTGACCGGACAAGTGATTGAGGTCAATGGGGGGCAGTTAATGCCGTGATCACCCGCCAAATCTCTAATGAGCCAGATGCCATCGCCCCTGATGGTTCGGAGGTTCGCATTCTTGCTGCCACGGCTCGCGGTTCCATGGCGCAGTTCACTTTGCCTGCAGGCAAAATATCCTTAGCTGTAGCGCATCGCACAGTTGAGGAAGTTTGGTTTTTCACAGCGGGGCAAGGCCGCTTGTGGCGTAAAAAAGATCAGGCCGAGGAGATTGTTCAAATCCACCCCGGCCTTTCAATTTCCATTCAAATCGGCACCCATTTTCAATTTCGCAATGATGGGACCGAACCTGTCATTGCCATCGGCACCACCATGCCACCTTGGCCGGGCATGGATGAAGCTTATCGGGTCGAGGGTATCTGGTAATTACCAGCTGCCAATATTTGGCATCGAGGCCCAAGGCTCCTGCACTGGCAGATAAGCATCATTGGCTTGCAGCACTTCAATTGAAATTCCATCTGGTGTTTTAATAAACGCCATGCGGCCTTCGCGCGGTGG
>JANYHE010000036.1 GCA_025359215.1 Hyphomicrobiales bacterium | reverse complement strand
GGCTGGCACGTGGACTTACTGGGGCTGGAAGGGCAATTATTTTTCTTCCGAGGATGATGCACGCGCATTTTATGATGAGCATTGCGCCATGTTATCGCGCCAAATGTGCGCACCAAATTCGCCACAGTGGTTTAACACTGGTTTGCATTGGGCTTACGGCATTGATGGTCCGGCCCAAGGCCACCATTATGTTGACCATGAAACTGGCAAATTGACAAAATCTAAAACTGCTTATGAGCACCCGCAGCCACATGCCTGCTTTATTCAAGGTGTGTCTGATGATCTGGTGAACGAAGGCGGTATTATGGACCTTTGGGTGCGTGAAGCGCGCCTGTTTAAATATGGCTCCGGCACGGGGTCTAACTTTTCATCACTTCGCGGTGAAGGTGAAAAGCTTTCTGGCGGTGGCAAATCATCAGGCCTTATGAGCTTCCTCAAAATTGGTGACCGCGCTGCGGGTGCCATTAAATCTGGCGGCACCACGCGCCGTGCGGCCAAGATGGTGGTGGTTGATGTTGATCACCCCGATGTTGAAAATTACATCGATTGGAAAGTGAAAGAAGAAGAAAAAGTTGCTTCGCTGGTGACGGGTTCTAAGATCGTTAAGAAGCATTTGACTGCCATTATGAAGGCTTGCGTAAACTGCGAAGGCCCCGGTGGTGATTGCTTCGAGATTGAAAAGAACCCTGCCCTGAAGCGTGCCGTTAAAGATGCACGCAAGAATATGGTGCCTGATAATTACATCAAGCGCGTGGTGCAGTTTGCCAAGCAAGGTTACACTGAAATTGCATTCGACACTTATGACACTGATTGGGATGGCGAAGCTTATCGCACTGTTTCAGGCCAGAACTCGAATAACTCTGTTCGTGTGACCGATGAATTCCTGAAGGCCGTTGAAACAGACAGCGATTGGAACCTGATTGGCCGCACCAATGGCAAGGTTTATAAAACTTTGAAGGCGCGTGACCTGTGGGACAAGATTGGTGCTGCCGCTTGGGCTTCGGCTGATCCTGGCATTCAATTCCATTCTACGATTAACGACTGGCACACTTGCCCTGCCGCTGGTGAAATTCGTGCGTCTAATCCTTGCTCTGAATATATGTTCTTGGATGATACGGCTTGCAATTTGGCATCCTTAAACCTTCTGCAATTCCGAGAAGCAGGTTCTAACAAATTTGACATTGCATCGTTTGAACATGCCGTTCGGTTGTGGACTGTTGTTCTCGAAATTTCGGTGATGATGGCGCAGTTCCCATCCAAAGAAATTGCGCGTCTGTCTTATGATTATCGCACTTTGGGTTTGGGCTTTGCCAATATTGGCGGCTTCCTGATGATTTCTGGCATTCCTTATGACAGCCATGAAGGCCGTTCGATCTGCGCGGCAGTATCAGCGATTATGACTGGCATTTCCTATGCCACATCAGCAGAAATGGCTTCCGAGCTTGGGCCTTTTGCTGGCTATGCCAAGAATGCCGATAGCATGTTGCGCGTGATGAAAAACCATCGCCGTGCTGCTTATGGTGCTGCTGTTGGTTATGAAGGAGTGCGCACCGCACCTGTTCCTTTAGATGAAAATGATCTGAAGGATAAATCACTGGCTGCTGCGGCACGCAAGGCTTGGGACTTGGCGGTTGAGCTTGGTGAAAAGCATGGTTACCGCAATGCGCAATCCACCGTGGTTGCACCAACCGGCACCATTGGCTTGGTGATGGATTGCGACACTACGGGCATTGAGCCTGATTTTGCTCTCGTGAAGTTTAAGAAGCTGGCGGGTGGTGGTTATTTCAAGATCATCAACCAAGCTGTTCCTGAAGCTTTGCGCACACTCGGTTACACGCCAACACAGATTGAAAAAATCATTGGTTATGCTGTGGGTCATGGCACTTTGTCTGATGCTCCCGGCATCAACCATGCGCAACTTAAAGCCAAGGGCTTTGGTGATGAGCAGATTGCAAAGGTTGAAGGCGGTTTGGCTTCAGCATTTGATATCAAGTTTGTGTTCAACAAATGGGCCATTGGCGAAGAGTTCTGCAAAAATGTTCTCAAGCTCACTGATGCGCAGTTGAATGATTTCAGCTTTGATATGTTGGCGCATTTGGGCTTCAGCCGCGCTGATATTGATAAAGCCAACATTCATGTGTGTGGTGCCATGACTCTTGAACAAGCGCCGGGCCTGAAGGAAGAACATTTGCCAGTGTTTGATTGCGCCAATCCTTGTGGCCGCATTGGCAAGCGTTATCTCTCGGTTGAAAGCCACATTCGCATGATGGCGGCATCGCAGTCCTTCATCTCAGGTGCAATTTCCAAAACCATCAACATGCCAAACGATGCTTCCGTTGAAGAATGTGCAGCGTCTTACATGCTGAGCTGGAAGCTGGGTGTGAAGGCCAATGCTTTGTACCGTGATGGCTCAAAGCTTTCGCAGCCTTTGTCTTCGCAGCTTATTGCAGATGAAGAAGATGAAGATGACGGTGTGGATGCTTTGATGGCCAAGGCGCCTGTGCAACGGGTTGAAACCATCGTTGAAAAGATTGTGGAGCGCATTGTTGAGCGCGCTGCTGACCGCGATAAGCTGCCATCACGTCGCAAGGGCTACACACAAAAGGCTGTTGTTGGTGGGCACAAGGTTTACTTGCGCACCGGCGAATATGATGATGGCAAGCTGGGTGAAATTTTCATTGATATGCACAAAGAAGGTGCAGCGCTTCGTGCTATGATGAATAACTTTGCCATCGCCGTCTCCGTGGGCCTGCAATATGGCGTGCCGCTGGAAGAATTTGTGGATGCTTTCACATTCACCAAGTTTGAGCCTGCTGGCATGGTGCAAGGCAACGAGTCCATCAAGAACGCAACATCGATCTTGGATTATGTGTTCCGTGAATTGGCCGTGTCTTATCTCGGTCGCCATGAGCTTGCGCATGTTGAAGCTTCAGAAATGGGCTTCGATGCTTTGGGCAAGGGTGTGGATGACAAGCCTGCAGTGCCAGCGCAACGCTTCGTCTCAGCCGGATTTGTGCGCAAGCAAAACCTGGCCAATGTTGTTGTTATGCCGCAGCAGGCATCAACAAATGCGGCGCATGCGCTGCAAATGCGGGCATCGGAATCAGTTGGTGCACTTGCCCTTGCTGAACCCGAAGCTGCTGCCTACACCTATGACGCCCCTGCCCCCATGCCAAAGATGGATTTGCGCAGCCAAGCCAAAATGAAAGGCTATGAAGGCGACACCTGTGGCGAATGTGGCAATTACACAATGGTGCGCAACGGCACATGCTTGAAGTGTGACACATGCGGATCAACGAGTGGTTGTTCGTGATAGAACAGCGATGAAATGAGAAAATGGCGGGGAGAAATCTCCGCCATTTTTTTATGCTTATGCTTCACCCACTTGTCATCGCCGGATTTATTCCGGCGAACCATGGTGCAGTCCACTCGCTGTTGGATTGAGCGAAGTGCCATACATCTCCGCTCGTTGAAACATGGGTTGCCGGAATAAATCCGGCAATGACATAATTTGGAAGCCATGCAATGAATTCAAGATGCCCTACCATCAAAGACCCGAGCGCATCTACTCTGTTTACATTCTGGCCAGTCAGAAAAATGGAACGCTCTATATTGGTGTGACTGGCGATCTGCCAACACGCATTGCTCAACACAAAGAAGGCCTCACTAAGGGCTTCAATCAGAAATATGATGTTAAAACTCTTGTATGGTTCGAAGACTTTTCTGAAATTGATAGTGCAATTCAACGTGAGAAGACGATGAAGAAGTGGCCTCGTCAGTGGAAAATCAATGTGATTGAACATAAGAATCCAGATTGGAGTGACTTGCATTCGAAGATTCTTTGAAAAAATTTTGTTGATAACGATAGATGGAGGGAACCGTCGCGACCAATGCAAGTTTTAAATTAAATTCATCCGTGTACAGATCAATCAAAGAAATGCTTGTTTTTTAATACTATTTTTAATTCTAAATAACATCAGTGCACGGATCATATTTCACAACCGATTTTGTTTACCAATTGTTAGGCATACCAGACTGATACACAACATGTAGTCGGCATATTGCCGAATCACACAATGAGGTTCAGAACAACAAACAGTTATCGACAAGAAATAAAAATAAATATTTTTGTGGATGTCGATCTCAAGTTAGTCGGGCCTGCGTTGTGGGGCAAAAACAAACTTTAATCTCTAGGAGAGAATATTATGGCTGTTGCGAAAAAAGCTGCGAAGAAACCTGCAAAGAAAGCTGCTGCTAAGAAACCAGCTGCAAAAAAAGCTGCTGCTAAGAAGCCAGCTGCAAAGAAAGCCGCTGCTAAGAAGCCAGCGAAGAAAGCTGCGAAGAAATAATTTTTCTTCCTTCTTCTTAAAATACATAACCCCGGATGACCTCAGTCTCCGGGGTTTCTTTTTGAGCTAATAGTCAAAACGCTTCTGCGATTTTGTCTTTTCTGCGAAAAGTCAAAACGCTTTATTGATAAACGTAAATTTTCGCGCCCACTTTCACGCGGTCATAAAGGTCAATGACGTCGGCATTCATCATGCGAATGCAGCCAGACGAAACAGCTCCGCCAATTGAATCTTCATTGTTGGTGCCGTGCACACGGTAAATGCGACCGCCAATATACATCGCGCGCGCGCCTAACGGATTTCCGGGTCCACCATCCATATGGTCGGGAAGCATGTGGCCCTTTGCGGCTTCACGCTTAATCATTTCTGGGGGCGGATTCCATGCTGGCCATTCTGTTTTGGCAACTATGCTGGATTGACCGCTCCATTGCATGCCTTCACGGCCCACACCCACACTATAACGAATGGCTTGGCCCTTGCCTGACACGAAATACAAAGCACGTTCTGGTGTGCGCACAATGAGCGAGCCCACCGGATATTTGCTTTCGGTCCATGCCACATCTTCGCGCGCTGTGCGGTTCGATGGTGCCGCAGAAACACTGGCGTTCTGTACTTCTATGCGGCGCTTTTTGCTGCTGAACAAACACTGAATGAACGACCCACATGCTTTCACATGGGCGACTGCAGGGCTCGCGACAGGTTGAGTGATCACACGAACAGGCTTTGCCTTAGGTTTTGTGATGGGCTTGGCTATGGGCGTGATGCTGCTGGTTAGCTCAGCCTTTTTGGCTTCCAAGGCTTTAATTTCAGCCGCCAGCTTTTTCTTCTTCAGCACCAGTGCTGCTTCATCAGCGCTCGGTGCTGCAAATGAAAGAGTGGGAGAAAACGCAAACAACATAGAAACAGCCATGGCTGCCGCAAGAGACTTTCGCATCATTCTGAATAGACCTCGTGAATTAACATTACATTCCTGTAAAGAAATTCAGTTGATTCAGCAATTAATTTTCCGGCAAATTCAAACGAATGTGAAGTTCTCTCAGTTGCTTTGGTGTTGGGTCATTTGGAGCGCCCATCAACAAATCCTGCGCCTGCTGGTTCATGGGGAACAACGTTATCTCGCGCAAGTTGTTCACACCGCAAATGAGCATCACCAATCGATCAACACCAAAAGCCATGCCGCCATGGGGTGGTGCGCCAAATTGGAAGGCGCGATACATGCCGCCGAAGCGTTCTTCAACTTCTGCTTTGGTCACACCCGTAATCTCAAAGGCCTTCACCATGGTTTCGGGTGAATGGTTGCGAATGGAGCCTGAGGCGATTTCATACCCGTTGCACACCATATCATATTGAAACGCTTTAATGGTGAGCGGGTCTTGTTCCTGCAGCGCCTTCATTCCACCTTGCGGCATGGAGAATGGGTTGTGGCCGAAATCGACCTTCTTGTCCTCGTCGCTCCATTCGTAGAAGGGAAAGTCCACGATCCAAGCGAATGCGAATTCGTTTTCCTTGGTAAGGGCAAGTTCTTTGCCCACGATGGTGCGCGCATCACCAGCGAAGCGATAGAATTTTTCAGGACGACCAGCGACGAAGAAAACAGCGTCGTCGTATTTTAAACCGAGTTGGTTTTTGATGGCGTGAACACGTTCGGGGCCAATGTTTTTCGCTATCGGGCCTTTTGCATCGTAATCATGCCCCGTCGCTGGTCGATCCTCTTGGCTTGGCTCAGCGGGAGTGAAGTAAATATAGCCAAGGCCCGGCTGGCCTTCTTTTTGTGCCCATGAGTTCATGCGGTCGCAGAATGCGCGTGAGCCGCCTTTGGGTGCAGGAATAGCCCAGACTTCAACCTTCGGGTCAGCCGCAATCATGCCCGCGAACACTTTAAAACCTGAGCCTGCGAAATGTTCAGTCACAGCTTGCATCTCAATCGGGTTGCGCAAGTCTGGCTTGTCGGAACCATATTTGCAAAGTGCTTCACTGTGCGGAATGCGTGGCACATCAGCGCGAACAGTTTTGTCACCCTTGAACGTGTTGAACAGTTCCAAGATCACAGGTTCCATCGTAGCGAAGAGTTCATCTTGGGTGACGAAACTCATTTCCAAATCGAGCTGATAAAACTCACCAGGCAAACGATCAGCGCGGGGGTCTTCATCGCGGAAGCATGGGGCGATTTGGAAATATTTATCAAAGCCTGCCACCATCAACAATTGCTTATATTGTTGTGGTGCCTGTGGCAGGGCGAAGAACTTGCCGGCATGAATGCGCGAGGGCACGAGAAAATCTCGCGCACCCTCTGGCGATGACGCGGTTAAAATTGGAGTTGAAAATTCGCTGAAGCCAATATCGTTCATTGTGTTGCGCAAGTGGGAAACCACTTTGGTGCGCGTCATGATGTTGTTGTGAATCTTCTCGCGGCGCAAATCCAAGAAGCGATATTTCAAGCGAATATCTTCGGGGTAGTCAAGATCGCCGAACACCGGCAAAGGAAGCTCCGCTGCTTGAGACAGCACTTCAACTTCAGTGGCATAAACTTCGATTAAGCCCGTTGGCATGTCTTTGTTTTCAGTGCCAGCAAGCCGGTTGCGCACTTGGCCATCAATGCGAACCACCCATTCACTGCGCAAAGTCTCCACCACTTTGAAAGCAGGCGAAGCTGGGTCTGCCACCACTTGAGTGAGGCCATAATGATCGCGCACGTCCAAGAACAACACGCCGCCATGGTCGCGCACGCGGTGCACCCAGCCGGAAATGCGGGTGGTGGAGCCAGCGTGTTCAGCGCGCAATTGGCCACAATTATGGGTGCGGTAAGCGTGGGTCATAGGTCGGTTCCTTGAATTCTGCCGCTAAAGGCCATGGCCCCCACGATTTGTCAAGGATCGGATATTCGGCCGCTCAATCAGCCCTGAATGCCACCAATAATTGTGCCGGTTTTGCCCTTCTTTTTCTTTTTGCTGGGCTTTACGGGTTGCTCAACTGGAGCGTCTATCATCGCAACTTTCGCTTTTTTAGGTTGGCTTAGGAACCAAAAGAACGGCCGGCGAGGCTGATTGCTGCTGGTGAGGGCTGGTCCTGAATCAAAGAAACCTCCACGAATGCTAACTGTGGAGTTTTTATAGCCCGCCTTTTGCACGAGATCAAAAAGGATGGCAGCATTTTCAGGCGCCAGACGCACACAACCATGCGATGCACGCGTACCCAAACTCTTTACGTGGTAGCTGCCATGAATGGCGTGGCCTTGCGCTGTGAAGAACATGGAATAAGGCATTGGGGCATCATCCCATTCTTTAGAGAAATGCTCTTTTTCCATCCGGAAAATATGATAGGTGCCTGATGGTGTGTCATAAGTGGGGCCACCCGTGGACACGAGCCAAACATACTGTTCCTGACCATCGACTGTCACAGTCATTTTTTGGCTGACTTTATTAACCGCAATATCGACTGTCAGTGCCCAGGCCGAAACTGAAGACAGTACCATTGCGCTTGCGACAAGAGCGGCGCGAAAGAACATTGTTGATTTTGCCACGTGAGTCTTTCCTTACTGATTTGTAACATGTCATATAACATTGGCATTGGCTGGTCGAGGCTTTTCAGCAGCTAGCGTTCGCGCTAATACGCATAGCTATGACCAATCCGATTTTTCACACCAGCTTTAAAGCACGGCCTTTGTGGTGGGACGATTATGAGCCGCAAATATTACCAGAAATTGCATTGCCCAGAGACGTCGCGGTGGCTGTTATCGGCGCTGGTTATACTGGCCTTTCTGCAGCTTTAGAACTGTCTCGAGCTGGGGTTGAAGTTTTAGTTTTGGATGCCAATGACCCGGGCTTTGGCGCATCCACCCGCAGCGGCGGTATGGTTTCGGGCGGGGTGAATGTGGGCAAGCGCTACATGTCTAAGGCGATGAGCGACGCGGAAGCAGCCCCTTTTCTCAACGATGCCGCAGACGCTTTCAGCCATGTTGAAAACCTGATAGCGCGCGAAAATATTTCCTGTGGTTGGACCAAGCGTGGATATTTCTTGGGGGCTTGGTGCCAATCTCATTATGATGCGATGGCGAAAAAAGTGAATGTTTTGAATGCTGAGGCGCATTCAGATTCTTATCTTGTGCCGCGAGACCGGCAGCGCGCCGAGATTGGTTCTGATTATTATCGCGGAGGCATGGTGGTGGAACGTGCTGCACATTTGCAGCCCGCACTTTACTTTAAAGGCCTGCTGAACCTCGCACAAAAGGCTGGTGTGACGATAGCGGCGCGAACAGCTGTATCGGGCCTAACGCAAAATTCTGATGGCGGCTGGCAGGTGCAAACACCACGGGGCACTGTGCGGGCGCGTGATGTGATCATAGCCAGCAATGGCTACACTGGCAAAACGACGCCCGCTTTCGAACGCCGTTTGGTTCCAGTGGGATCTTATATTATTGCGACAGAAGAGTTGACCCCAGATTTGGCGGCGACCATTAGCCCTAAAAACCGCAGTTTTGCCGATACGCGCCGTGTGCTCACATATTACCGCATGTCGCCCGACGGCAAGCGGCTGGTGTTTGGTGGAAGGGCCAAATTTGGTATGACGGATCCCTTGCAAACAGCTCCCCTGCTCTATCAATTTATGATTGATCGCTTTCCCCAATTGCGCGGTGTTAAAATTACACATTCATGGACAGGCAATGTGGCCTTCACGATGGATGAGACACCCCATATGGGCAAGCTTGATGGCATGCATTACGCGCTGGGTTGCAATGGTTCTGGCATTGCCATGATGAGTTATCTTGGCCACCAAACGGCGCGCAAGATTTTGGGCAAATCAAACCGAGTCTGCGCCTTTGACCGCGAAGAATTTCCAACCCACCCGCTTTACACTGGCAACACGTGGTTTCTTCCTTACTTGGGCTATTACTTCAGAACGCGCGATTGGATTGATCGGCGCTGGAATTAATGCCGCACCATTTTCAACAGCGGTGTTTTGCCTTCAATTTTGCGCAATCGATTTTCTTCAACATCGATATAGGTTCTAGTTAGGGGCAGAAAATTTTGGTTTTTTCCAAATTGGATTTGGAAATTGTTCATTCCAGAATAGCGGAAGGCACATTCAGAACCCGCCAAATAAAATTCCCACATACGGCAGAATTTTTCATCGTAGATTTCGACAGCACGCTCGCGGTTGATAGCGAAGCGATGAGCCCATTCATGCAAGGTTCGCGCATAGTGCAGGCGAAGAATTTCGATATCAGTTACATAAAGCCTTTCACGCTCCAAATGAGGAATGACTTCAGACAGGGCTGGAATATAGCCGCCCGGGAAAATGTATTTTTTAATCCAAGCGCTGGTGACGCCGGGTCCATCAGACCGATTGATCGAATGCAACACGGCTGTGCCATCATCCTTCAAAAGTTTCGCGCATTTTGCAAAGAATTCTGGGAAGTGACCAATGCCCACATGCTCAAACATGCCCACAGAAACAATGCGATCATACGGCCCATCAAGGTGGCGGTAGTCTTTCAATAGAAATTCCACGTTGCCATTAATGCCTCGCTGGCTGGCACGCTCATTGGAAAGTTTGTGTTGCTCTTCCGAAAGTGTGACGCCCGTGACTTCAGCACCGCAGACCTCTGCCAAATATAATCCCAACCCACCCCAACCAGAACCAATGTCCAACACTTTCATTCCAGGTTTGATATTGAGCTTGGCTGCCAGATGCCGCTTTTTGGCTAATTGCGCTTCTTCAAGAGAGGCGTTTTCATCTTCAAAATAGGCACAAGAATATTGGCGATCTCGATCTAAAAACAAATCGTAAATTTGGCCGGACAGATCATAATGATGAGCGACATTTTCTTTGGCTTTGCCGACTGGATTATGTTGATGCAAGCGGCGGAAGGCCATTCGGGTTTTATCAACGAGTCTATGAAGGGGATGGTCGTGATGTCCGCTGGTGTTTTGCATGGCCAGCGAAATGAAATCATAAATCGTGGCTGAGACCATCACCAAGCTGCCATCCATATAGCTCTCACCCAAAAATAAATCGGGGTCTAAGGCCACTCTTCGCGCGGCCGATCGTGTGGTGAATTTAATGTGCACTTTTGGCGGTGTGCCATCGCCATAATGTCTGGATTGGCCCATCCAATCAGTCACGGTCAGATCACCGTGGCGCACCAAGGATTTCAAGATACGGTCTAAAACCATTACTGACACCTCACGCTTAATCGTGAGCTGGTTTCACATATCCCCCGTGCCACCAGACGCACGCTCTAGTAGATTTAAGCACATTCAACGCTTTTGGGCAATATTGGTTCCTTAAGCGCAGCGCGCAGCCAGATTCCACTGGCCGCCCGAGTAAATTGGCGCCGCCACAACATGAGCCCGTTGGCTTTCTCGGCAGGAAAAATGTTGGAACGCCGAAGACCCAAGGCCTGCGGCGTCTTTGGCTTGCTTTTCGCTCATTCCAGAAATGGCAATGCGTGTGTTCCCTGAAGCATCAGGCGAGATGGCCACTTGGTAGGTTTTGCCGTTGTAAAAAACTGGCTCTGTTCTGGCCTTAATAACCGGCTGGGGCTTTAACACAGGTTCACTTTGCGTGATACGAACCGCGCTGGGCGATTGGCTGCAAGCCGTGATGGCAATGAGTGTGACGATGAGGGCAATGCGATTCATTCCGGGGTTTTAGCCTTGGAACCCTCGACGGAGCAAGCAGAAGCTGGCATATCGCGTTGATCATGACAAAGTTTGATCCAACTTCCCTGCTCTCCCCGCGCGCCAGTTCTGCAGATGAGGGCGCTATCATGCGCATGTCGCAGCGCACGCGAGAACTGCGCGCAAAAGGTGCCGATATTGTTTCGCTGACTATTGGGGAGCCTGATTTTGATACGCCGGTCAATATTCGCGATGCCGCCAAGGCCGCGATGGACATGGGCTTCACTCATTATGGACCCTCCCCCGGCATTCCGGAATTGCGTGAAGCTTTAAGCGTGAAGCTGCGCGAAGAAAATGGATTGCACTATAAGGCTTCGGAAATTGTGGTGGCCAATGGCGCAAAGCAAGCAATCAACAACGTGACTCTATCGATGATTGGGCCGGGTGACGAAGTTATCATATTGGCCCCCTATTGGGTTTCTTATGCAGCTTCGGTGCATTTGGCACAAGGCACA
Source organism: Hyphomicrobiales bacterium (assembly GCA_025359215.1). Lineage (GTDB taxonomy): Bacteria > Pseudomonadota > Alphaproteobacteria > Rhizobiales > Aestuariivirgaceae > Aestuariivirga. The sequence continues at coordinate 9,253 of JANYHE010000036.1, read as the reverse complement.
CCGGTGATCCTGAGTGCTGATGTTTCTGAGAATTATAAAGTTCCTGCCGCGCGCATTGCTGCAGCGATAACTCCGGCCACAAAACTGATTATTATCAATTCGCCCTGCAACCCAACCGGTGCAGTGTGGAGCCGTGCTGAGCTGGAAGAGATTGCAGCCCTTGTTCGCGCCCACCCTCGGCTGATGGTGATGGCGGATGAAATTTATGAATATATTTTATTTGAAGGCGAGTTGGTTTCGTTTGGAACGCTGCCCGATATGCAAGAGCGCACCATAACATTAAATGGATTTTCAAAAGGCTTTGCAATGACAGGCTGGCGGCTGGGCTATGCAGCAGCGCCATTGCCGATCGCAATTGGCATGGGGCGCATGCAGAGTATTATATCGGCAGGTGCCAATCAATTTGTGCAGCGAGCAGCGGTTGCAGCTTTGCAGGGGTCGCGTGATGATGTTGAAAACATGCGTGCACAATATCAACAGCGCCGCGACATGGTGTTGGCCGCATTACGTGAAATTGAAGGCGTAAAAATAGCTGATATTCCCGCCACATTTTATGCGTTTCCAGACGTTTCAGCATTCTTGAAAAACAAAACCAGCCAAGAGATGTGTGATTATCTTTTAGAAGAGCATGGCGTTGCATTGGTGCCGGGATCAGCCTTTGGTGCGGAGGGCTGCATTCGCCTTTCATTTGCTGCCAGCGAAGCCGACATAAAAAAGGCCCTGAGGAGAATTGCACAGGGCCTTAAGAGTTTTCGTTAGACTATTTACTCAGCCGCCAATTTCAATTTTGGCTTTGGTAGAAGTCCTTTGATGTCTTCGACTTTATCTTCAACCTGATTAAGCTTTGCGGCCAGTTCCTCAACATCTTGCGATGTTGTGGTGACGGTCGATTCAATTTTCTCTAAGCGCACATCATGGGTTTCTGGTTCATCAGAAGCGCCAATAAAGCGGCCAAAGATCCAGCTGAACAGGCGGGCCAGATCGTCCATCACAACATAGAATGATGGTACGAACACGAGGCTGAGGAAGGTGGCTGCAATCAAACCGCCAATCACGGCAATGGCCATGGGTGCGCGAAACGATCCGCCTTCACCAATGCCAAAGGCCGATGGCAACATGCCCGCACCCATTGCAATTGTTGTCATGATAATGGGGCGCGCCCGCTTGTGGCCTGCATCGACAATCGCATCAATGCGGCTCATGCCGTGTTTTTTACGCTCAACTGCAAAGTCGATGAGCATGATGGCGTTTTTGGCGACGATGCCAATTAGCATCAACATTCCGATGACCACCGGCATGGAGAAGGCATTGTTGGTAAGAAGCAACGCCGTTACAACGCCACCAATCGACAAAGGCAGAGAAAGCAGAATAGCAAAAGGCTGGAACACATTGCCGAGCAACAGCACCAGCACCACCAGCATCAACACAATGCCGAGCGTGGCAGACCTGCCAAATTCAGCGAACACTTCATTTTGTAATTCAGCGTCGCCGCCTTCGGCAACTTTCACTGACTTTGGCAAATTCAATGCCGCCGCAGTTTTTTGAATCACCGCGGACGCTTCACCCAACTGCACACCGGGCGGCAAATCAGCACCGATGGTGGCTTGGCGTTGGCGGTCATAACGTTCGATAGAACTCGGTCCCCGGGAGAAGGAAACATCGGCCACTGAGGAAATCGGAACTGACTGTCCACTGGCTGCCATCACCCGCAAGTTTGCAATCTCGTCAAACCGAGTGCGAGCAGATTCTGGAATTTGCACTCGAATTGGAATTTGGCGATTATCAATGCTGAACTTGGCCAGCAAAGGGCTGAAATCACCAATAGTTGCCACGCGCACGGCTTGAGAAATTTGCTGTGCGGTGATGCCAAGTTTTGCGGCTTCATCCGTTTTTGGAACAATCTTAATTTCCGGCCGATCAAGTCCACCCTGCGCCGATGGCGCGCGCAATTTTGGTTCCTTGCGCAAAGCCCCTTCCAACTTGGCAACGGCTTCATCAAGCGCTGCTGCATCATTCGACAAGATGTTGAACTTGATGTCTCGCTCTCCACGATCATTGATCTTGGCCCAACGCAAATCTGGCAAGTTTGAAAGCTTTGGCAGAATTTCAGTTTCAATCACTTCCTGTGGTTTGTCACGACCATCCACAGCCAAGGTTGGAATTGAGGTACCCAACTTGTGATTAATCGCCCTGACTGTAGGATTAATGATCCCTGTCAGCAATCCAACATCACGGTGACGCAAGTTCACATAAATCGAAGCATTCCGAGGTTCTAAAGAACCTGTAGGCGACGAACCACCCAACACGAAGACTTGAGAGACTTCTGGATTTTTGCGAATTTCATCGGCCATTGCATCTGTAGTTTCACGCGTTTGACCAAGGCGAGAGCCGGGAGGCAACTCAACTGAAAGCACAAAACGTGATTGATCGCCGGGAGGAATGAAGCCTGTTGGCAAAAGCGGGATGAGCTTAGTTGACGCAAACAAGATGCCGAAAGCCAAAACCACAGTAGCATAGCTCATCAGGCTTGGCTTCCAGCGGTTCCTGATGGTTGGCGCGTAATTGAGGAAATGCAGAAGTTTAATGTAACCACGCAACAGCGGGCCTGCTTCGTGTTCTGTGTCATGAGTCGGGCGCATCAAATAAGCAGCCATCATTGGGGTGATTAGGCGGGCCACCAACAATGAGAATAATACGGCTACCGCAACGGTCATGCCGAATTGCTTGAAATATTGCCCCACGATGCCACTCATAAATGACACGGGCACAAAGATTGATACAATTGAGAATGTAATTGCAATCACGGCTAGGCCGATTTCGTCGGCTGCTTCCATGGCTGCTCGGTAGGGTGATTTGCCCATGCGCATGTGGCGCGCGATGTTTTCAATTTCCACAATGGCATCATCCACCAGAATACCCGTGGCCAATGTGAGGCCCAAGAATGATACCAAGTTGAGCGAGAAGCCCAACATGCTCATCACCCAGAACGTGGGAATGGCAGAGAGTGGCAATGCCGTTGCAGAAATGAGCGTGGCGCGCCAATCTCGCAAGAACAATAGCACCACCAGCACGGAGAGAATTGCACCCTCGATCAGGGTTTCCATGGCTGCGATGTAATTGCCATAAATAAAGTAAACCGTGTCATCAACCAGTGTGAATGAAGCTGCGCCATTGCTGTTTTTTTGGATATCAGCAACTTTGGCCGCAACCAAGTTTCCAACGGTGGTTGAGCTTGCACCTTTTGATCTGAAGATTGAGAAGGTTACAACGCTATCACCATTGTAGCGTGCGAATGAGCGCATTTCAGAGGTGCTATCGCTGACTGTCGAAATATCATTGAGTGTTACGATGCGACCACCAGGCAATGCGATTTTTGTTTCACGCAAATCATTTAGTGAGTGTGCCCCGCCCAAAGTGCGAATGGCTTGTTCATTGTTGCCAACATCGCCGCGGCCTGCGCCAAAGTCTGCGTTCACGGCTGCCAATTGGCTGTTAACGTTGGCCGCTGTCACGCCCAATGCTTGCAGTTTTGCAGGATCAAGATCAACGCGGATTTCACGGTCAACACCGCCGAAGCGATCAACACGGCCAACACCGGCAAGGCCTTGAAGTTGACGCTTTACAACATCATCGACATACCACGAAAGTTGTTCCAGCGTCATTCCGGGGGCAGACACTGCGTAGGTTTGAATAGCTTGGCCTTCCACATCGATGCGCTGAACGATGGGTTCATCGACACCACCGGGCAGTGAGCCTCGAATTTTGGCAACGGCATCTTTAACGTCTTGAACAGCCTTTTCAGTTGGCACTTCCAAGCGAAATTCGATAGCCGTGTTTGAAGAACCGTCTCTCATGGTTGAAGTTATGTGCTTCACGCCTGTGATAGCGGCGACGGAGTCTTCAACTTTTTTAGTGACCTGAGATTCCAGTTCCGCTGGTGTTGCACCTGACTGGCTGACAGAAACCAGTACCACAGGCACGTCAATGTTCGGGAATTGCGTGATGGGCAAAGCACGGAAGCTGAATATGCCCACCATCATCAATACAAAGAACAGCAATATCGGCGGAACCGGATTGCGAATGGACCAAGCTGAAAAATTGAAATTCATGTTTTCACATCATTCCGTTGCATTAAGTTTCACAGGAGTTACGGCGTCGCCATCACGAACAAAGCTTCCGGCGCGGGCTACGAAGGTTTCGCCAGGGGCTACACCTGACGTGATTTCAATGTCGTTGGTGCCCACCAAGCCGGTAATTACTTTTCGCACTTCAACTTTTCCATCTTTCACGATTTGCACGGTTGGGCCATTTTCACCAAATGTCACGGCCGTGAGTGGCAGAGCCACTCCATCGGCTGCAGCAAGGCTGATGCGCGCGCGACCAAAGGCACCCAGAGGAATGCGGCTTCCCTCTGCCACGCGAATGTGCACAATGCCAATGCGAGTGGTTTCATTTACTTCAGGCGAGATGAGTTTCACTTCTCCCTCAATGGGTTTATCCATGCCATTTACGGTGATCGACGCTTTTTGACCCACTTTAACGCGGGGCAAATCGGATTCCGGCACTTCTGCCAAAAGTTTGACAACGCCATTGGCCACAATATTAAACATGGGCTCTTTGCTGCCAGAGGCGATGCCGCCTACCTGCACTGTGCGGCGACTGATATAACCATCCACTGGCGCTTTAATTTCTGTACGTGATTTTCGTAAATCAAGATCAGCCATTTGCGCATCAATCACAGCGCGATTGGCCTTGGTCACTTCCAATGCCAGTTTGGAATTGGCCAATTGCGCATTGGCTAAATCAAATGCGGCTTGGCGCTGGTCAAAGGTTTCCTGTGTGGCAACGCCCGTTGTGCGCAATTTTTTGGTTCGGTTCAAATCAGCTTCTGCACGATCCGCTGAAATTTGAGCTTGTTGGATTTGATTGTTGTTTTGATCTTTGGCGGCATCATTGCCTGCCAGCGATGCCTTCGTCTGAGCAATTAAAATATCAATCGAACTTGCTGAAAGCCGCGCTAAAACTTGACCTTTTTTAACTTGATCACCTTCTTCAGCTAAAAACTCAGTTACTGCCAGCCCTTCAACTTCTGGCGAAACCAGAACCAATTCACCTGCAGCGAAACTGCCTGTTACTGTTAGATCTTCAGCGATTGGCTTTTTTTCTGCAATGAGAACCGAAATGGAAGGCGGCGGAGGTGGCGCTGTTTTCACCGCAGGCGTATCGGCATAAGCTGTGCTCGCCAGCAGTTGGGCTGCCAAGACGCTGATCAAAAAAGAATTGCGCATATTATTCTCCCATTTCATTCTGCGGCCTTCAGGCCCTGTGATTTCAATTCAGCCAATTTTAGCTCGATATAATTGGCACCCGCTGTCAGCACCGCTTCGCCATAGCCCATAACAAATTCACAGCCCGGCACGCGCATCTGAGAAGAATCGGCCTTACATTGGTTCATTTGCGATAAATCGATATTTAGGTCCGCCAATTGCTTTTCAAGTGCAACAATGATGTGACCGGGGCTGAGATAGTGCTGCATGAGCATTTCAAACAAAAATTCTGATTTGTATTTATCCCGCGCCGGAACAACTGACAGCGCTTTAGCCAAAGCATCATGACCCGCATCGGTTATGGCATAGACTTTCTTATCTGGCCTGCCGGTTTGCTCTTCGGCTCGCAAAGTGACGAGCCCTTCTACATTCAGCTGTGTGAGGGCGGGATAAATTGAGCCAAAGCTCGCATCAATGAAGTGGCTGAAAAGCCCATCTTCAATCTCCTTTTTAATTTCATAACCCGAAGCTTCTTTAAAAGAGAGAGCGCCGAGACAAAGAGTTCTGATATTCATGCTATGCCAAAATGATATATGCCGGACCGATATACGTCGGACTAAACTGCCCAGATCGTAATGTCAATCTGGTGCGGTGTTATAAATTGAATTGGTTCAAGCATAAATCTGTTCTGAAACAGGAGAATGTCGCGTGAATAGTTTAAATGACTAAATTTATGACTATTTCATAATTTTTTCACTGAATAATGATAAGCTATTGGTGTTTTTGTGTGAATGTCTCACTTGTTTTTATATAAAGGCTTCATTAAGACTGTTATCTAACCGCGGCCATCTATGAGCCGGGGACATGATGGATGCGCTTTAAACACATAGGGGGGCGATTTGGAGTACTTTCTCCAGCAGCTCATAAACGGCCTAACGCTCGGATCAATTTACGGGCTTATCGCAATCGGTTACACGATGGTTTATGGCATTATTGGCATGATCAACTTCGCCCATGGCGATGTGTTCATGGTTGGCAGCGTTGTTTCATTCATCGTTCTTCTCGGATTGGGTGTGACCGGTGGCAGCGGCTCTTTCACAATCATTTTGGCTTTGGCACTGGTGGTTATAATCGCCATGCTGATCGCTGCAGTTTACAATTGGACTATTGAGCGCGTGGCTTATCGCCCCTTGCGGGGTTCTTTTCGGTTGGCACCGCTGATTTCAGCAATCGGCATGTCAATTGTGCTTCAAGAATTCGTGCGCATTGCGCAAGAAGGCCGGCCAAAACCAATACAACCCATTATCACGGGCGGTTACGAAGTGATGCGTCGTGTTGCTGCCAATGGCAATGATTTCGTTGTCAAAATTTCGAACATGCAAATCCTGATCATTCTTTCGACCATCGCATTGATGGCGATTTTCACGATGATCATTCAACGCACTTCGCTCGGTCGCGCTCAACGCGCCTGCGAACAAGACCAAAAAATGGCTTCATTGCTGGGCATCAATGTTGATCGCACGATTTCGATCACATTTATTCTGGGTGCAGCACTGGCCGCATTCGCTGGGATGATGTTCTTTCTTTATTACAACGTTACCGACTTCTTCATTGGCTTCGTTGCGGGCATTAAAGCCTTCACGGCCGCAGTTCTGGGCGGTATCGGTTCAATCCCCGGCGCAATGCTTGGCGGCATGGTTATTGGTCTGATTGAAGTGATGTGGTCGGCTTACTTCTCAGTCGAATATAAAGACGTTGCTGCGTTCACGATTTTGGTGATCGTGCTCATATTCATGCCCCAAGGTTTGCTTGGCAAACCCGAAGTGGAAAAGGTTTAAGCCATGTCAGGTCCTGCAAAAGACACAAGCTCAAAAGCTGAAGTCAAAACTCTTGATGCCTTTGGTTTGGCTAAAGATTTAATTGGCTCTGCGATCATCACCATGTTGATTTTGACACCGATCGTTTCCCTCAAAACAACGATGAATCAAGGTGTGCTGCTCATATCTGGGCGCTGGATATTGGCAGCCGAGCTTACAGCGGCCGTGGTTATCGGGCGTTTGCTGATCCATCTCTATGCGTGGTATAAATCTCACGCAGCAGCCAATGAGGTGGAGTCAACAAAACCTGTCGTCAAAGCGACCAGCCTATCCGACAGGATCGGCAAATATGTTGCCCCTGCCCTACTGGTTTTCGCATTGGTTTTGCCCATCATTTCTTATGCCAGCCCTTGGGGCGAAAAGCGCACGATTGATTTGGCCATTTATATTCTCACCTACATTATGCTGGGCTGGGGCTTGAACGTTGTGGTTGGTTTGGCAGGCTTGCTTGATCTTGGTTATGTGGCATTCTATGCCATAGGTGCCTATGCTTATGCCCTTCTCTCAACCGTCTTGTTGCCCTATCTGTTTGGCCCCGGCGTGTTGCCATGGGCATTTTACATTACGCTTCCACTTTCAGGAATTTTAGCCGCAACGTGGGGCATTGTGCTGGGCTTTCCAGTTTTAAGATTGCGCGGGGACTATTTGGCAATTGTAACGCTGGCTTTTGGTGAAATGATCCGCTTGGTGCTCATCAATTGGTTCGCGCTCACCAACGGACCGCAAGGCATCATCGTGCCGAAGGCGACATTCTTCGGACTGCCCTTCAAAGATGGCGAAGGAAGTTTCTCGGCCTTCTTCAACATTCCTTATGACCGCATTCATTTCTATTTTTTCTTATACTACCTGATCCTCACGTTGGCTTTGATCACTTATTTTGTGACCAAGCGCTTGCGCCGTTTGCCGATAGGCCGTGCATGGGAAGCATTGCGTGAAGATGAAATTGCGTGTCGCTCGCTTGGCATAAACACAACCACAACCAAGCTGACTGCCTTTGCAACGGGTGCTATGTTTGGTGGCTTTGCAGGAAGCTTTTTTGCGGCGCGCCAAGGCTTCGTTTCGCCTGAGTCGTTTGTGTATATCGAGTCTGCGCTCATCCTCGCTATCGTGGTTTTGGGTGGGCTTGGCTCGCAAATCGGCATTGTGTTTTCAGCGATTGCTATCATGGGCTCATTCGAGATTTTCCGCGAGATGGATTTTATGAAAGCTATTTTGCCAACCGGCACTGAGCCCATTCAATTCCGCATGCTCGCAGTAGGCCTTGCCATGGTGCTGATGATGCGGTTCCGTCCACGCGGGTTTGTGACCAAACGCGAACCCACAGTATTCCTAAAAGAAAAGAAATCTATATCAGGTGATATGGTTGCCGAGGGGCATGGTTGATGCAAGACTGGTCTAAAGATCCTGAACTTTCGGTTCAGCACCTCACCATGCGCTTTGGTGGCCTTACAGCAATCGGTGATTTATCATTCGATGCGGGGCGCAAGCAAATTACCGCTTTGATCGGGCCTAACGGTGCAGGCAAAACAACGGTGTTCAATTGCATCACAGGTTTTTATAAACCTACTGAAGGCATGATTAAACTTAAGCACACCGATGGTGCTGAGTTTTTGTTGGAACGCATGGATGATTTTATCATCACCCAGAAAGCTAAAGTAGCCCGTACCTTCCAAAACATTCGACTGTTCTCCGGCATGACACTTTTAGAAAACTTGATGGTGGCGCAGCACAATGTGTTGATGAGGGCCTCAAACTATACAATCGGTGGTATTTTTGGCAGTGGTCGGTTTAAACGGGCCGAAAATGAAGCCATTGAGCGCAGCAAATATTGGCTCGACAAAGTGAATTTGACTGAGCGTGCTGATGATGCAGCAGGTGACCTTCCTTATGGTGCGCAACGTCGCTTGGAAATTGCGAGGGCTATGTGCACCGAGCCGCGTTTGCTTTGCCTTGATGAACCTGCTGCTGGTTTGAACCCACGCGAATCTGATGAGTTGAATAAACTGCTGCTCTCCATTCGTGATGATCACAACATGGCCATTCTGCTAATTGAGCATGACATGAGCGTGGTTATGGGCATTTCCGACCATATTGTGGTGCTGGATTATG
>JANYHE010000014.1 GCA_025359215.1 Hyphomicrobiales bacterium | reverse complement strand
GGCCCCAATGGTGCCGGCAAAACCACGCTGATCAAATTGATCACCGGAATAATTGAGCCTGATTCAGGCACCATAAAGCTTGGAACCAATTTGCAAGTCGTGGCCCTCGATCAGAGCCGGGCCAGCCTTGACCCAACCATGCTGCTGGCCGATGTTATCACCGCAGGGCGCGGCCAATCTGTCACCATCAATGGCGAAACCAAGCATGTGGTGGGTTACATGCGAGACTTTCTGTTTAAGCCTGAGCAAGCGCGCACCCCCGTTTCAGTTCTATCTGGCGGAGAGCGCGCGCGCCTCATTTTAGCACGCGAATTGGCCAAGCCTTCAAACTTCTTGATCCTCGACGAACCCACCAACGATCTTGATTTGGAAACGCTCGATCTGCTGCAGGAGATGCTGGCTGATTATAAAGGCACCATTCTGTTGGTCAGCCATGATCGTGATTTTCTTGATCGCGTCGCCACATCTATTTTGATGTATGAAGGCGATGGTAAGTGGCAAGAATATGCAGGCGGCTACACCGATATGCTGGCCCAGCGCGGCGCAGGCGTGGATGCCAGAAAGATCAAAGAAGAGTTGCGTGAGCGCAACGAGGCCGTTGTCCCTGCCGCTGTTGCGCAACCCAAGCGTAAGCTCAGTTTCAAAGAAAAATATGCGTTAGACAATCTTCCCGCAAGAATTGAAGCGCTAAAGACTGAATTGAAAAAGCTCGAAACAGTTTTGGCAGATGCCACACTTTTCACGCGCGACTCAAAAACGTTTGAAAAGACCAGCATGCGCCATGCCGCAGCTGCGGGTGAATTGGAAAAAGCAGAAGAGCAATGGTTAGAGCTTGAATTGATGCGCGAAGAGTTTGAAACGCGCTAGCAGCAAAACCAGCTTTCAAACTGTAGGGCTGCAGTGTAAAGCTGGTGAACGTCTATTTTCGGAGCTCTATTTTGACTGAATCCTCGTCTACACCACTGCTCGACACAATTAATATTCCCGCTGATTTGCGAGACCTAAAATTAGAGGATTTACCACAGCTCGCAACGGAACTCCGTTCTGATCTCATCACATCCGTCTCTAAAACTGGCGGCCATCTGGGTGCGGGCCTTGGTGTGGTTGAGCTCACTATTGCCATTCATTACGTTTTCAACACGCCCGATGATCGGTTGATTTGGGATGTGGGCCACCAAGCATATCCGCATAAATTGCTGACTGGAAGAAGAGAGCGCTTTGGCACACTGCGCCAAGAAGGCGGCATTTCTGGTTTCACCAAACGCGCTGAAAGTGCATATGATCCCTTTGGCGCAGCCCATTCCTCAACATCCATTTCAGCAGGCCTCGGCATGGCTGTGGCGCGTGATCTCAAGCACGAAGCCCGCAATGTGGTTGCGGTGATTGGCGATGGCGCCATGTCGGCAGGCATGGCCTTTGAAGCGCTCAACAATGCAGGCGCATTAGGCTCACGCTTGATTGTCATCCTGAACGACAACGACATGTCGATTGCACCCCCTTCAGGGGCTTTGAGCGCTTACCTAGCAAGACTTGCAACAGGCAAAACCTATGCTGATATTACAGGCTTTGCCAAACGCCTCACGGCCTATTTGGGCACCAGAGCTGATCGGTCGATAAAGCGCGCTGTTGGCCACGCCCGTGGATTTGTCACGGGGGGCACCATGTTTGAAGAGCTGGGCTTCTCGCATATCGGGCCTATTGATGGTCATGACTTTTCGCACCTCGTGCCCGTGTTGCGCAATGTTCGCGACAATGCCACAGGTCCTGTGCTCATTCATGTGATCACAAAAAAGGGCAAAGGCTATGCACCAGCAGAAGCCGCCTCTGATAATTATCATGGCGTCAATAAATTCAATGTGTTGACAGGTGAACAAACCAAAGCACTTTCCAATGCGCCGTCTTACACAAAAATATTTGGCCAGACGTTGGTTCAAGAAGCACGCCTTGATGATCGCATCGTTGCTGTCACTGCAGCCATGCCTTCAGGCACGGGGCTTGATCTCTTTGGCGAAGTTTTTCCATCGCGATTATTTGATGTGGGCATTGCCGAGCAACATGCCGTGACATTCTGCGCAGGGCTGGCCACTGAGGGCATGAAGCCATTCGTGGCCATTTACTCATCATTTCTCCAGCGCGGTTATGATCAAATTGTTCACGATGTTGCGATTCAAAAATTGCCGGTGCGCTTTCCAATAGACCGCGCCGGATTCGTGGGTGCTGATGGTCCCACCCATTGTGGCGCATTTGATGTGGGCTTCCTTTCAGCCTTGCCAAACTTTGTTGTGATGGCCGCCGCCGATGAGGCAGAACTCAAACACATGGTGCGCACAGCGGCAGAGTTTGATGAGGGCCCCATTTCATTTCGTTATCCTCGTGGCGATGGTGTGGGCGTTGACTTGCCTGAGCGCGGCTCCATGTTGGAAATTGGCCGCGGCCGCATTGTGAAAGAAGGAAGCAAGGTTGCGTTGCTGTCGTTCGGCACTCGCCTTGCGGATTGTTTGCTTGCTGCTCAAGAGCTAGATGCTGCGGGTCTCACCACAACAGTAGCCGATGCCCGCTTTGCCAAGCCGCTCGACGAAGCCATGATCCGCCGCCTCGCCAAAAATCATGAAATTTTAGTGATCGTAGAAGAGGGCGCAGCAGGGGGCTTTGGCGCGCAAGTGCTGCATTTCATGGCAAGAGATGGCCTGCTGGACATTGGCCTGAAAATCAGGTCACTTACATTGCCCGATGAATTCACCGACCAAGCGAAACCTGAAGTGATGTATGCCAAAGCAGGCCTCGACCATAAGGGAATAATTGCAGCGGCAATATCTGCAAGCCAGAAATAAAGACTGAAGAGGAAAAATAAAATGCGTATCGAAGCCATTTCCATCGGCAGAAACCCACCCAAGGAAATCAACGTGATTGTTGAAGTGCCAGTGGGTGGAGAGCCCATAAAATATGAGATGGACAAAGAGGCAGGCACCTTGGTGGTGGATCGCTTTTTATATACCTCCATGCGCTATCCCGGAAATTATGGCTTCATTCCACACACCTTATCAGGTGATGGCGACCCGGTGGATGTGTTGATTGCCAATCAGCGCGGCATTGTGCCAGGTGCTGTGGTGGCCTGCCGCCCCGTTGGTGTGCTGAAAATGCAAGACGAAGCAGGCGGCGACGAGAAAATTATTGCAGTCCCCGTGCCACGCCTCACCCGCCGCTATGAAAACGTACACAATTATCGTGATTTGC
>JANYHE010000141.1 GCA_025359215.1 Hyphomicrobiales bacterium | reverse complement strand
GCCATCGGTTGTGGTGAAGATTTGTGCGCCGATGATATTGGCCCCCGCCGCAGCACAGGCTCCTGTGATCAAAGCCAGCAAGCGCGGATGATCGGGCGTATAAACGGTGATTTCTGTAACCGCAGCAAAAGCATCGGTATGAATGTCGGTGGCGGCTTCACCTTGAATTGATTTGTCGATCAATATCTGTTGCCGTAATTGGCGCTCCACAGCCACGTTCAGCCAATAAGCATCATAGTGTCTTGAGCTGGCGGTTTTCTTTTGGGCATCATCCCATTGAGGAAAGTTTTCGAGAAATTGATTTTGTGCAACCAACACACGGTCTTTGCGCGATGTGGCCGTGTGACCCCCGGAAAGCATAGGTTCAGCTTCAGCATAAAGTGTGCGCAGCAATTGACCTTTCCAGCCATTCCACACGCCGGGACCAACAGCACGAATATCGGCCACGGTGAGAATGAGCAGAAGCTTTAACAGTTCCGGACTTTGCACCACGGCGTTAAAGTCCAAGATGGTTTTGAAATCATTCAGATCGCGCATTTGCGAGGTTTCGCTCATCAACAGATGATGGCGAATAAGCCATGCTACAGTTTCCGTTTCGGCTGGTGTTAAACCTAACCGTGGGCAAAGCTCGCGGGCCACTTGTTCGCCGGCAACCGAATGATCTTCTTTGCGGCCTTTGGCAATATCGTGCAACAAGGTTGCCACATAGAGCGCGCGGCGTGAGGTGAGTGTGGGAAATAATTTTACTGACAGCGGATGATCGCCCGATAGGTTGCCGCGTTCCAGATCAGAAAGAATGCCAACGGCCCTGATCAAATGTTCGTCCACCGTATAGTGGTGATACATATTGAACTGCATCATGGCGACGATCTTGCCAAAATCTGGAATGAAACGCCCCAAGACTCCGGCCTCATTCATCATCCGCAACAGGGTTTCAGGTGTGGTGCTGGTGGTGAGGATATCGAGAAACAATGCATTGGCTTCAGAGCTATTGCGCAATTTATCGTCTATCAAACGCAAAGATTTGCGCAGTTCTTTCAGAGCATCGGGGTGAATTTCCAAACCCTTGTCACTGGCCAATTTGAAAATGCGCAACATGTTGACGGGTTCACGGATGAATATGTCATCGTCAACAACAGTGATGCGGCCAGATTCAAGTTTGAAAGATTTGTTGCCGCGCAAAACAGTTGCTTTGAGAGGCAGAAACTTTCCTAACATGCGCGAAAGTGATGGCGCATCTTTAAATTGCTTGGCCTCCAAGCTGGCACAGAAAATGCGGGTGAGATCGCCCACATCTTTGGCGATGAGGAAATAGTGTTTCATGAAGCGCTCAACATGTTGCAGGCCATGATGTGATTTATAGCCAAGGCGCTCAGCCAATTCAGATTGACGATCAAAACTCAATTTGTCTTCACCGCGCTTTGCAATGAAATGCAAATGGCAGCGCACGGCCCACAGAAAATCTTCGCATTTTCTAAAGCGCGCGAGTTCCGATTTTGTGAAAGCGCCCTTATCTGCCAATTCCCCCGTGGTGTTGGCATTGAAAATGAATTTGGCAATCCAGAACAAGGTATGGAGATCGCGCAATCCTCCTTTGCCATCTTTCAAATCAGGCTCTACGGCATATCGGCTTTGACCTGATTTGGTGTATCGCAGATCACGCTCGGCCAATTTATCCGATACAAATTTTCTGGCACTGCCAGCTACAATTTCAGACCGGAAGCGTTGCACCAATTCGAGGAACAGTCTTTCCCGACCACAAATGAATCGGGCTTCTAAAATCGATGTTAGAATGGTGTTGTCCGTTTTTGCCAACCGCAAACAGTCATCAATATTGCGCGTGGCGTGGCCCACTTTTTGGCGAGCATCCCATAATGCATAAAGCAAAAATTCAACAATTTGCCCCGCGCGACTATCGGCTTTACCCGGCAACAAAAACAACAGGTCAATATCCGATCCTGGGGCCAAAGTTCCGCGCCCATATCCACCAACGGCAACCACCGAAAGATCAATCGCTTGGGCACCGGGAAACACAACCTCGCTCGCATAGGCAATCACGCTGCATATGATGGCATCTTCTGTGTTTGATAAATGTTCGGCGCAGGTTGTGCCTTGCCCGTCTTTCATCAAGTTTGCTTCAGCCACACTGCGCGATTCTGCGAGGCATGATTTAATCAAACTGGAAATTTCCACACGCAAGGGCAGCACATCCATCTGCGGAAGTGCGGAAAGGGACGCTGTAAATTTATGTTCAGGTGTCATTGATGTTCGGAAGTCTTGGCAAGAGTTTTGAGTTCATAGATTAGGCTGAGAGCTTCCCTCGGCGATACATCATCGGGATGAAGAGTTCGTAAGCGGGCGCGCAGTTCATCTGGTTTTGATTCAGGTGGTTGGGCTTTTAAGGCTGCCGAAAAGAGTGGCAGTTCTTGCACGAGATTGCTTTTCTGAGGCTGACCCCGGCCCTCTTCCAAACGTTTCAGCACTTCAGTTGCTCTGGCGATGACCGGTGCTGGCAAGCCTGCAAGTTTTGCAGCTTGAATGCCATATGACCGCCCAGCAATGCCTGCGCCAACCTCATGCAAAAATATTATATCGCCCTTCCATTCTTTTACTTTCATAGTGGCACAATGCAGATGCTTCAGGGTGACTGCCAAACCTGTCAGTTCATGGTAGTGCGTTGCAAAGAGTGCGCGGGCCTGGTTCACATCATGCAAATGCTCGAGGGTGGCCCAAGCAATCGATAGCCCGTCATAAGTGGCGGTGCCGCGGCCAATTTCATCGAGAATAACAAGGGATCGCGCCGTTGATTGATTAAGGATGGCAGCAGTTTCTATCATCTCAACCATGAATGTTGATCTCCCGCGCGCCAGATCATCAGCTGCACCCACACGACTAAAAAGCCGGTCGACGCAGCCAATATGGGCATGGGTTGCAGGCACAAAGCATCCCGCTTGGGCCAGAATAGCGATCAATGCATTTTGGCGCAGAAACGTGGATTTGCCAGCCATGTTGGGGCCTGTGAGCAGCCACAGGCGCTTATGGTCTTCGCTCAGATCACAATCATTGGCGGCGAAGCTTTTATCGCCCGAGTTGCCCAACGCCTGTTCAACAATCGGGTGTCGACCACCGATAATTTTGAAGTTGAGGCTTTGGTCGACTGTCGGTCTTGTGTAGTTTCGTTGCCTCGCCAAATGGGCAAAACTCACATGCACATCGATTTCGGCTAAGGCCATAGCAGCGGCGGATAGGCTTTGCCGATTGTCAGTTATATCAGCCACAAAGGCTTTGAAATGATCAAGCTCTATAGCCAAAACGCGCGACGCGGCGAGTGCTATTTTTTGCTCTAACTCACCAAGTTCGATGGTGGTGAAGCGGGTGGCACTGGCAATGGTTTGACGGTGGATAAACCGATTTTCAGCGTCCGAACTTTTAAGAATTTCAGCCTGCTGGGCTGTCACCTCAATGAAATATCCGAGCACATTATTATGTTTTACTTTGAGGGTTCTAACACCGCTCACTTGAGCATAGTGCGCCTGCAAGGCCGCAATCACTTGGCGGGTTTCGTCTCGCAGTTTTCGGTTCTCGTCCAGTTCCGGCATAAAGCCGAGTGCAATGAAACCACCATCTCGTGCCAATAGTGGCAATTCTTCAGCCAGTGCTTTTTGTAGGGTTGCAACCAAGTGATGGGGCGCTGCTGCCAGCGCCTCACACAGCTGCAATAATCGCTTCGGCATGTTGGTTAAGGCATTTTGAGTCTGCAATTGATCTTGCAAGATTTGGATTGCCAGCAGGCTATTGCGAACGGCACCCAGATCGCGAGGCCCGCCCCTGCCACTGGTTAACCTAGCGAGGGCCCGCTCTAGATCGGGCATAGATTTCAGCGCAGCGCGCAAATCTGCGCTGAGGGATTCATCGCTGTGAAAATGCGAAACCACATCCAAGCGCTCGTTGATCACTGCGGGATCAGCCAAGGGTCGCGCTAACACATCGGCCAACAACCGTGTGCCACCTGCTGTCACAGTTTCGGTGATACACTCCAACAGGCTGCCTTTGCGCTCGCCTGCTTGGCTGCGAGTGAGTTCGAGGTTGGTTCTTGTGGCAGCATCAATCAACAATCCTGCTTCGGGTGCTTCACGGCGCGGCGGGCGCAGATAAGGCACGTTGCCCACTTGGGTGATGACGATATAATCGATCAATGCACCCAGTGCAGCCACATCAATGCGGCGAAAATCACCAAATGCCTCTAACGTTTCAACATTAAAATGCTTTTTGAGGCGATGTTCCGCAGCCGAGCTTTCAAACCTGCTGGCTGCCATAGGCGTGATTGAAGCCCCTGATTCCGTCAACACTGCGTTGAAATTACTATCGCTAAAAAAGCCATCGTTGACCAAAATTTCAGAAGGAGCAAGCCGCGCCAGATCTGACGACAGGCGATTTTGGTCGGTGGCTGTTACTGCAAGTTCGCCCGTGGAAATATCGGCAAAGGCCAAGGCCATTTCGCCAGTGCCTTTTGAACCTGTAAGAACAGCTAAATAATTTCGCGCTTTTGAATCGAGCAGCGAATCTTCCGTCAAAGTTCCGGGTGTTATGAGGCGCACCACGTCGCGTGCCACAACTGATTTAGCGCCTCGCTTTTTGGCCTTGGCCGGGTCTTCAATCTGCTCGCAAATGGCGCAGCGATGACCAAAGCGAATGAGTTTCTGCAAATATTGATCAAGTGCGTGCACAGGAACACCGCACATCGGAATATCGGATCCTTGGTGCTTGCCGCGTTTGGTTAGGGCAATACCCAGTGTGGCGGACGCTTTTTCAGCGTCTTCAAAGAATAACTCAAAAAAATCGCCCATCCGGTAGAGAAGCAGCGAATCAGGGTGGTTTTTCTTAATGGCCAGATATTGCGCCATCATGGGCGTGGGCGCGCTGTCGTAAACAGGCTGCATGTCGCTTTCCATGATTGAACTCATATTCATGGCCCTCCCATAACAGATTTAAAGCCACACCCGCCAATGCTCTTTTGCGCTTTTAGAAAATTTGGCTATAGTGCGGAAAATTAAAGGTGATTTTCAATATGAGCAAAGTTCCGGCCCGTCCTTCCTTCACTGATGAGGAAGCTCTTCAATTTCATTCTCGCGGCAAGCCCGGAAAACTTGAAATAACGCCCACCAAGCCAATGGCCACCCAGCGCGATCTATCGCTGGCTTATTCGCCAGGTGTTGCGGTTCCCGTCAAGCGCATCGCTGAAAACCCTGATGCGGCTTATGATTATACTTCCAAGGGCAATTTGGTTGCTGTTATCACTAATGGAACCGCGATTTTAGGTCTCGGTGACTTAGGCGCCTTGGCTTCAAAACCCGTGATGGAAGGCAAAGCCGTGCTGTTCAAGCGCTTTGCTGATGTGGATTCGATTGATCTTGAAGTCGACACCAAAGATGTCGAAGAATTTATAGGGGCGGTGCGTTATCTTGGCCCCTCTTTTGGCGGCATTAATCTAGAAGATATCAAAGCGCCTGAATGTTTCATCATTGAACAGCGATTGCGTGAATTGATGGATATTCCGGTTTTTCATGATGATCAACATGGCACTGCAATCATCGCAACAGCGGCATTGATCAATGCTCTACACATCACAGGGCGCGATCTTAAAACGTGTAAGATCGTCTGCAATGGCGCGGGCGCAGCAGCAATTGCCTGTGTGGAGCTTGTGAAGTCATTGGGTGTGCCCCACCAGAATGTCATTCTCTGTGATTCTAAAGGCGTGGTTTATCAGGGCCGCACCGAAGGCATGAACCAATGGAAATCTGCCCACGCAGTTCCCACCAAAACCCGGTCTTTGGCTGATGCCATGGACGGGGCTGATGTGTTCTTTGGTCTTTCTGCTGCTGGCGCACTCACCCAGCCCATGGTGAAAAGCATGGCGGCCAACCCAATTATTTTTGCCATGGCCAATCCCGACCCTGAAATATTGCCGGAAGACGTTGCCGCCGTTCGCTCTGATGCCATTATGGCCACAGGGCGTTCTGATTATCCAAACCAGGTGAATAATGTTTTGGGCTTTCCCTATATTTTCCGTGGGGCTTTGGACGTACGGGCTCGCACCATCAATGAAGAGATGAAAATTGCCGCCGCACAGGCTTTGGCTGAACTGGCGCGTGAAGATGTGCCCGATGAAGTGGCTGCGGCCTATCATGGCTCGCAACTTTCGTTTGGCCGCGAATATCTGATCCCTGCTCCTTTTGATCCACGTCTGATCTCACGTATTCCCGTGGCTGTTGCCAAAGCTGCCATGGATTCGGGTGTAGCGCGCAAGGAAATTACAGATCTTGACGCCTATGCCGCACAGCTTTCGGCCAGGCTCGATCCAATTGCTGGCACACTTCAAAGTGTTTACACTCATGTTAAAGCCAGCCCACGCCGCGTTATTTTTGCCGAGGGCGAAGAAGATCGCATGATTAGAGCGGCCAATAGTTTTGCCAACCAAGGTCTAGGCACAGCAATTTTGGTGGGCCGCGAAAATGTGATCGCCGACACGCTGAAAGCCTCTGCCTTAGAGCTCAATGAGAATGTCCAAATTCTCAATGCACGGCTTTCACACCGCAATGTTGACTACGCCAATTTTCTCTATGGCAGGCTGCAACGCGAAGGCTTCTTGCACCGCGATTGCCAACGTATGGCTAACCAAGACCGCAATATTTTCGGCGCCTGTGCTTTGGCTTTGGGTGACGCTGATGCTATGGTCACGGGGCTTACGCGCAACTATTCTGTGGCCCTTGATAACGTGCGCAGGGCTATTGACGCCAAACCAGACCATCGCCCCATTGCCGTTTCCATGGCCTTGGTGCGCGGGCGCACAGTGTTTATTGCCGATACTTCCATTCATGAATTGCCCACAGCTGAAGAGCTTGCCGATATTGCCCAAGAAGCGGCTGGGGTGGCGCGCCGTTTTGGTGTGGAGCCACGGGTTGCGTTCCTTTCTTATTCAACTTTTGGATATCCGAAAGGTGACCGGGCTGAATATGTGAGGCGTGCCGTGAAGATATTAGATCAGCGCCATGTGGATTTTGAGTATGATGGGGAAATGGCTGCTGATGTGGCTTTGTCGCCTGAAGCCATGGCTCTCTATCCGTTCTGTCGTCTTAAAGGCCCTGCCAATGTGTTGGTGATGCCAGCTGCGCACTCGGCCTCTATTTCAACTAAAATGCTTCAGCAACTGGGTGGAGTGACTGTGGTTGGGCCATTGCTCACTGGACTTTCAAAGCCAGTTCAGATTGCTTCAATGTCGGCCACAGCCAATGATATTGTCAATCTGGCGGCAATTGCTGCTTTTGATATTAATTGGTAGGGGCGCCAAAATGCGCGAAATAGCGCGGGTTGATTTTTGACACGGGCAAAATGATCAGCACATCGGTGGTGTTAAATTTATGGTCGATCACCGCACCATCGCCAATGTAGCTGCCTAAGCGCAGATAGCCTTTGATCAAAGGCGGCAGGCTGAGCATGGCGCGGCGTTGGTCAAAGGTTCCTAAAGCTTTGCGTTTGAGTTGGACAAATTGGTTTGCTTGGGCCTGCACATGCCACTCATCTGGAGCCGCCGTGTGGTGACCGAGAAAACTCAAAGCGTCTGCGTGTCGGTCTGGGTCTGTGCCTTCAAAACTTGCGCAGCCGATCATCACGTCGCATTTATGGTCGCGCACATAATCCCAAATACCTTGCCACAAGAGTTCTATTACTGGTGTGCCGCGATAGGCGGGCAGCACGCAAGAGCGGCCGAGTTCTAAAAAGGATAGACTTGGCTTTCGCTTAAGCAAAGGATTCAGATCAAATTCTTGTTGGCTATAAAATCCATGATGGACTTCAGCAACGGATTGGCGCAGCAGGCGATAAGTGCCAACCACTTCGCCATCTTCGACGCAGAGCTCTGGATTGGATCCGTTGCAACGCGCCCGGGTGACCAACAAATGGTCGCAAATTTCATCAAACCTATCAGCATCTCGTTCATTGAGACAGACACGATTATCTGCACCCAATTCGTCATAAAAAACACGGTAGCGCAGGCGCTGGGCCACTTCCACTTCTTGCTTAGAAGTGGCGAGCCTGATGCTGAGATCAAGACGTTTTGAAAAATGGGGTTCTAGTTTCACTCTGCTCACCTTCAGAAACCCGAATAATCAAGAAATATGACGGTTTTACGAACCGCAGCTCTTATGCGGCGCGCTGAGTGTCTAGCAAAGAGCGAATTTTTTCATCAAGGTCAAGTTGATCGTAGGGCTTGGAAAGGTGACCGTTCATGCCACAAGCAAAGCAGGCCTTTACGTCATCAGCCCGTGCGTTTGCTGTGAGGGCGAGCAACGGTAAGGCATCGCCATTGCGGGCCTTCAAGTTTGCTGTGCGCACGGCCTTAGCGGTTTCAAATCCGTTCATTTTCGGCATTTCAATGTCGAGCAAGGCTACGTCAAACTTAAGGCCATCATGCAAAAGCTTCATGACAGCTTCACCATTTCCCACAGCCGTTACACGGTGACCCAAACGTTCCAACATGGTGCGCGCGAGAAGTGTGTTGACCGGATTATCTTCGGCAAGAAGAACATTCAAAGCTTTTCCACGTTTCACATTATTGGTAATTTGTCGCAAGGCCAAACTTGCTTGCTTTAAGGCGGCACCATCTTGCGCTGTTAGCAGATTGAGCAACGTTGACCTGCGCAGAGGTTTGAGCAAGTATCCGCAAAACGGGGCACCTAGCAGGTATTGCAAAGGCTTTCGTTCTTCACTTTTTAACATGACCCAGACTCGTGCCGAGGCTTTGCGAGATTTCTTTTCTGCCCATTTTTTCAACACTTCAGCATAGCTGCTGTCACAAATAATTGAGGTGTTTGGTAAAGCGGATTTGAGCTTGGCCTGCAATTCATGAGTATCATTCAGGAGTGTGACCTCTGCGCCCAACTCTCTCAAATTCATAGCCAAATGATGCGTTGTCACGGTGGGCGCCATGGCAAGGGTGTAATTTCGATTGATCAGTGATTTGAGCAGCGTGGTGTTTGGCACAAACGGGCCCGGCAAAATAATTGTGAAGCAAGAGCCTTGACCCAACTCACTTGTCATTTCGAGCGTGCCACCAAGACCCACGATCAGCTTGCGGCTGATTGATAGTCCAAGGCCAGTTCCACCATATTGCTTCGACGTGCTGGCATTGGCTTGCACATATTCGTCGAACACGCGGGCTTTTTCTGCTTCGGTCATGCCTATGCCGGTGTCGGTAATTTTAATCACTAAACCGTTTTTTGAGCTTAGTGCCACATCAATTGATATGCCGCCCTTTTCTGTGAACTTGATGGCGTTGCCGGCCAGATTGAATAGAATTTGGCGCAGGCGCAAATCATCACTTTGAATAATTTCAGGCACATTGGCCGCAACATAAGCAGATATTTCGATGCCTTTGGCGTGGGCACGTGGGGCCAAAAGCTCAGTTACATTTTCGACTAAGTTCAAAATCTCAACGTCGAGACGTTTGGTGTTATGCTTGGATTCAGCTTTCGCGGTGTCGAGAATTTCGTCAACAATCGACAGCAAAGTACGGCTCGATGCGTTGGCTGTGACCGCGTAGTTTTTCTGTTCTGCGGTGAGATCGGTTTCGATCAACAAGCCCAACATGCCAATCACACCGTTGAGGGGGGTGCGAATTTCATGACTCATGGTGGCTAAGAGTTGACTCTTTTCGCGGGAGGCCAATTCTGCTTGAGCTCGGCCCTGTTCAGCGGCCGTCATGGCTGTCAGGATTTTGTGCATTCTCTGTTCATGGCCACGCTGGATCATGAAGAATGAGGTTGTGACAATAGCCAATGTGCCGCCCACCAAACAGGTGGCGGAAAGAACGAGGTCATTGTGCCGAGCCAATGTGGCGACGGAAAACATAAGAGCAAGGGTTGCAAACAGTGCCGTCATTAAGATGTAATGTGATTGCACATTACTTCCCATCTTCTGACTTTTTAGATTTTCAATTCGCTTCAACGTCGGCACCTGACTCAACTCACATTGAATTTTCTGCCTTCCATAGTGGCAGGTGAAGCTTGCAAAATTGTTGCTAAAAAACAGGAGTTCAGATGAGGGTAAATAAGTGCTGAATTATGCGGCCTGACGAAGACCTGCTGGCTTTTGCCTGTAACTCAAGGCCTCTGCCAAATGAAGCCGTGAGATGAGATCCCGCCCATCTAAATCGGCAATCGTGCGAGCCACACGCAAAACACGGTGATAGCCTCGTGCCGATAGGTTCATGGCATCTGCTGCATCGCGAATTAAAGTAGTGCCTGCTGCATCAAGTGCTGCAATCGTTTCCAGGACAAGTCCATCAGCCTCTGAATTGGTGCGCAAATCTGGGTGATCAAGATCGGCAAACCGCTGCGCTTGAATTGTCCGCGCACGGGCCACGCGGAGGGCCACATCCAAACTGCGCTCTTTTGGTGCAGGCAAAGTGAGATCAGAAGCCCTGACGGCAGAAAGTTCAATTTGAATATCGATGCGGTCTAACAAGGGGCCGGAAATTCGGCTTTGATAATCAGCAGCGCAGCGCGGGCCCTGCTTGCAGGTATGGCCGGGTTCACCGGCCATGCCGCATTTGCAAGGGTTCATCGCGGTGATTAATTGAAAGCGGGCTGGATAGGTGATGTGATAGTTGGCTCTGGCCACATTGGTCTCTCCCGTTTCCATAGGTTGACGTAGGGCTTCGAGAACACGCGGTTGAAATTCGGGCAGTTCATCAAGGAACAAAACACCGTGATGCGCCAATGCCATTTCGCCGGGTTTGGCGCGCAAGCCTCCGCCCACTAAAGCGGGCATGGATGCTGAATGATGAGGTGAGCGGAAGGGCCTGCGCCTTGTCAATTGACCATCTTTCAATTCGCCACCGAGAGATGCAATCATGCTGATATCCAACATCTCGCGGGGGTCCATGGGCGGCAGAATGGAGGGCAGGCGCTGGGCGAGCATTGATTTGCCTGCACCCGGCGGCCCTACCATCAACAAGTGATGGCCGCCAGCGGCTGCCACTTCCAGGGCGCGTTTGGCTGCTTCTTGGCCTTTGATATCAGCCAAATCTGGCAGGGGCTTATCGACCACCATGAGATGTGGTTTAGGACGTGTTAAAACTTGCGTGCCTTTCACATGGTTAATCAATTGAATGAGATTTGCTGGTGCCAGAATATCAAAGTCCTCGCCCGCCCACGCGGCTTCAGAGCCTGATGCTTTTGGACAAATTAGGCCTAAGCCCCGGCCATTGGCAGCCATTGCAGCAGGCAAAGTGCCGGTGGCCGCCAATAAACTGCCATCCAAAGCCAGTTCGCCCATAGCGACATAACGATCAAGAAAATCAGGCGGCACCACGCCTAAAGCCGATAGCACCGCCAAAGCAATGGGCAGATCATAGTGGCTGCCTTCTTTGGGTAAATCTGCCGGAGATAAATTGACAACCAGTCTTTTGCCAGGAAGGCCTAAACCAATGGCATGAAGGGCAGCCCGCACACGCTCTTTGCTTTCGGAAATGGCTTTATCACCCAGCCCCACGATGAGAAAATTGACTTGGCCCGATAAAAATTGGGCTTGAACATCAACCGGCACAGCTTCCACGCCCTGAAATGCTATTGTTGCCACCCGCGCTGTCATTGCTTCTTTCCCACCCTGAGAAAAACGCTAGCGCAGAATAATTAGTGTGGCAAGAACATTTATAGAACGTTTTCAAAAGCCATTGCAGCAGCTCCTAATAATCCTGAGTCACCAAGGTTGCGTGCGCGCCTCAGGGGGACATCGCGAAAAGCTTCCATCGCTGTAGTGTTGATGGCGTGTGTGATTCCTGCTTTAAGCCGATCAAAATTTTGGCTCACGCCACCACCCATCACCACAAGGGCTGGATCATAGGCGTGAAGCAGACTCACAATTCCGCTGCCTAACAACCAGGCCTCATGGTCCACCATTTCGTTTGCAAAAGCATCACCCGCTGCGGCAGCGGCAAAAATGTCTTTCGCGGTTGAAGCTTCGGTGAGCACTGATTGAGATTTAGTTTTCACTAACAGGCGGGTGCGCTTTTCAAAGGCCGGTCCTGATGCATAGGCTTCCCAACAGCCTTTGCGGCCACAATTGCAAAGCTCACCATCCATTTCGATCAGAATATGGCCCACATGCGCGGCCATGCCTTTGCGGCCTTCCAAAATTTTGCCGCCTGCAATTACCCCGCCACCAATGCCGGTGCTGACTGTGACATAGACAAAATCATCAAAGCCTTGGGCTGCGCCGAATTTCCACTCGCCAACCGCTGCAGCCATGCCATCATGGGTGAGAAGAACAGTGCGGCCAAAGGTTTCTCGAAGCCTGTCGCCGAATGGAAAATGATCAAAGCCTGATATTGTAGGAAGACCCAAAGTGACACCGCGCTTGGTGTCTAATGGACCGGGAGAGGCCACACCAATTGGCATATCATTCGTGCGCTGTGAAAGCTGCTGCGTGGCTTTGAGTATTTGTGCCAAAACAGCAGCGGGGCCTTGCGTGGCGGGTGTGGGCAACGCCACACGGTCGATGATTTCGCCGTGGCTTGCAACCACAGCGGCGCGAATTTGCGTGCCGCCTATATCCACGCCAATGGCATATTTTTGACTCATAAGGATTTCAACCATGCCATGCGCTCCGCAAGGTCTGCTGCGCCAAAGGCAAGCGAGCCCAGCACAACAGTTTCTGCGCCGTGGGCCCTTAAAACGGGAACGGTGTGTTCACGAATGCCGCCATCAGCAGCCAGCACAATACGCCCGTTTGTATTATTGTTGAGAATGAGTTCTTTCGCTTCCAGCAACCGTGCTCCGGCCGCGTCGTTCAAGTTTTGACCTTTAACGCCAATCGCCGTTCCAAGCAGTGTTAGAAAATTGAGGCGTTGAATGTGAGGAGCTGCCAAAGCGACCGGGCTTTCGACCCGCAGAACCATGCCTTTGAGAATATTAACTGATTCCAGATAATCAAATGCGGGCGCTATCGCTGCGCCATTTTCAACATGAACGCTGATGAGATCAGCACCTGCCTCAACAAATTGTTTTGTTTGATCAAGCAAAACGTCATCATGCACCATGAGATGCACGTGAATGGGAATGTGGGTTTTCTTTTTAATGGCGGCAACCAAATCAGGAAAGAACAACAAGGCTGGTACAAAATGACCGTCGGCCACATCAATGTGCAAGATATCAGCATGGCCTTTGATGCGTTCGAGATCGCCTGACAAATTTATGAGATCAGCCGACCACAAGGAATATTCGGCGATGAGGCGGTTGGTTGGCAGAGCGGTGAACCAGTTCATTTTATAATTCCTTCAAGAAATTTTCTGACGCCAAGTGCTTCGCTGGCGGCCAGACCGTGGGTGACCAATGGTCCGTCATAGCCCACATTATTTAACAGTGAAATGAAGTGTGGAAAATCAATTGCACCCTGCCCCGATGCAACCACTTCGCCCTGTGAATTTCGGTCTTTGGCATGAGCGAGCATGATATGATCTGCAACTTGATCGATTGCGGTGGCGATGATTTTTTTTTGCTCTGCTGCAGATTCCGTGCTGACCAAATTGGCTGGATCAATAATCACTTTCAAACGTGTACTTCCTAACTCAGCAATCAACTGTTTTGCCGCAGTTGCGGATTTCACCACATTGCCATGTTCGGGCTCTATGCCCAGATATAGTTCATGGGCTTCGGCAATCACCAACGCCTTCTCCATTGCCACGCGCAAGTCAGCCCACGCTTCTGGCGTTTGATTGTCGACATGATAAGCCCATTGATCGAGCGGGTTTCTTGAACCCGTGCAGAGTGTGAGCATTTCAATTTTTAAGGACTTGGCCAATTGTGCCAGAACTTCAAGACTTGCCAAGCCTCGATTTCGAACTTCAATATTAGGATGCACCATATTGTAAGTTGCAGATAAAGCGCAGATCGAAATGCCCGAAAGATTTGTGGCTAATTTGATCGCTTCGATATGTTCTGGTGTCACATGCATTGGCAAGGACGGCAGGCCGGAACAGGCCATGTTATATTGCACTGTGGCATAGCCTGTGTTTGCCGCTGCAGCCAAAACTGTTTCAGGATCGGCACCTTCAAACGTCTTTGCAAAAATACCAATCTGCATCAAACGCCGCCTGAGACATCGGCTAGATTGACGCGCTTGCCGCTTTCCACTGAGCGCGCAATGGCCACCATGGCGCGCACGGAAGCTATGCCATCTTCTAAATTAGCTCCCGTCATTTCACCACCGTTTAAAATAACTTCGGCAAAGCCTTCAAGCTGCCTGCGATAAAAATGACCATCGGCGCCAAGTGTACTCGAATACTCTCCTGTTGCTTCACGGAAAATATCAACTTTGCTGGACCGATAAAACCATGGGTTAAAAGTTTTTCCCAGCACGCTGCCATTCTTGCCATAGATCTGAAAGCCTTCATGCCAATCCATGCGCACGGCTACTGTGAGATCGAGATGGCCCAAGGTGCCATTGGCAAACTCCACATCAACGAACCAACACCAAATGCCAGCGCGCTCAGAAAGCCTCGCCTGCACAGAAATAATATCGCCTGCAAAATAACGCGCCGTGTCAATCAGATGGCAGCCATGGGCCAACATATAATAGCGGCGCAAATCGGCCTTGGGGTTTTGGGCGGGCTTTCTGGCATTGGCACTGGCCACCACAAGGGGCTGCACCGCATCAGTGTTGGCGTAGCGATGGGTGCTGTCACAATACCACGCTTTGAGCGCCACGAATTCTCCCATTTCCGTGTCGATAAATTGTTTGGCGGCTTGCAGGCCCGCATCAAAACGCTTCATATGGCCCACTTGCAAAATCTTGGCCGATGATTTGACCAGTGGTCGCAAGGCTTCCACTTCTTCAACAGTCAGTCCAATTGGCTTCTCACACAGTACATGTTTCCCTGCCTCTAAAGCCAGTTTCGTGGCGGGCACATGAAAGGCATCAGAGGTTGCAATGATCACAGCATCAACATCTGGGTCTGCCAACATTTGCGCATAATCGAAATAGGTTCTTGTCGCACCGTGGGTTATGGCCATGCGTTTGCACAGGTCTTCAGCCACATCACATATCGCATAGAGATCGGCGTTGACGGCTTTGGCGCAGCTTTCAAAATGTGCGGCTTGGGCAATTTGGCCTGCCCCTAAAACACCAACCCTCAAACGCCTGCCACTGTTTTTTTTCACGTCTTTGCCTCAGGATTTAAAGATAATTTTCTGCACGAATATCGCGAATGGTTGGGTTTAATCCGTTGAGCGGATTGCCCGGATTCCAGCTGAGTTTGGTTTCGAAAAATCGCGACAATAAAGCGTCATACATTAAAATGCGACCTGCTAAACTTTCGCCAATTTCTAGAATTTCCTTGATCACTTCCATCGCTTGCATGGAACCAATGATGCCGGGGAGTGCGCCTAAAATTCCAGCCTCCTCACACGCGGGAAACATGCCGCGTTGTGGAAGGTCGCCGATGAAACAGCGGTAGGTGGGGAATGGATCGCCAGACGGTGATGTGAGATAAGGCTTATAGGTTGAAATCTGGCCATCGAACTGACCGACAGCGGCCGAGACCAGCGGCTTCTCTCCAAAATAACATGCGTCGGCCACCAGAAACCTCGTGTTAAAATTATCGCAGGCATCCGCCACCACATCATATCGACTGATGAGCTCAAGTGCATTCTCAGCGGTGATGCGGGTGGTGTGTTGGGTGACTTCAACGTGAGGATTAATTGCAGTCATCATATCGGCTGCGCTTTGGGTTTTTAGATTTCCAATTTGGCCCGTTGTGTGAATCACCTGCCGCTGCAAATTCGAAAGGCTCACTGTGTCATGATCGCAAATGCCAATATGGCCCATGCCTGCGGCTGCAAGATAAAGCAGGATAGGTGCACCCAGCCCGCCGGCACCAATCACCAAAACGCGCGCGGCTTTTAATTTGTTTTGCCCGGGGCCTCCCACTTCTGGCAGCACCAGATGACGGGCATAACGTTCGATTTCCTCGGATGAAAGCGCCATCAGCTTTTTCCTGAAGAGCCAAAACCGCCAGCACCCCGCAGCGTTTCATCGAGTGTGTTGACTTCATGCAATTGCACTTTCACAACTGGGGCTATGACCATTTGCGCAATGCGGTCTCCCCTCGTGATGATAAAATCTTCAGCGCCATGATTGATCAGTGGTACTTTAATTTCACCGCGATAATCGCAATCAATGGTGCCGGGGGAATTGAGCACTGTCACGCCATGTTTTACTGCAAGGCCCGAACGTGGCCGCACCTGCGCCTCAAAATTAAGGGGAAGCGCAATTGCAATTCCGGTTGTCACCAATGCGCGCGCACTGGCTTTGAGAGTGAGCGATTCCGCGGCGCGCAAATCTAATCCTGCAGCACCAGCGGTGGCATAATTTGGCAATTCCAAATCGGCACCATGGGCAAGCCGCATGATCTCGACCTTCATTTCAAAAGGCCTGCGAGGTGGGCCATGATGCGATTTGCCACTTCAGCTTTTGAAAGTTGCGGCCAATCTTCGACCCCCGATTTACCAACCAAGTGTACAGTGTTGCGATTGGTGCCAAATACACCTTCGCTGACATCATTGGCGATGATGAGATCACAAGATTTTTTTTCTAGTTTGGCTTTCGCATGTTCGATAACTTTTTCAGTTTCAGCGGCAAAGCCAACAACAATTTGAGGCCGCATTTTACCAGTCGCTATTGTTTTGAGAATATCGGGGTTTTCGACAAAAGTGAGCGTAGGAACTTCGCCTGATTTTTGTTTTTTGATTTTGTTGGCAGCAGAATGGGCCACTTTCCAATCGGCCACGGCAGCAGCGAAAATTGCTCCGTCTGCCGGTAATGATTTCTCGCAGGCAGCCAACATTTCATCGGCAGTCTGCACGTCGATAATTTTTACACCGAAGGGTTTGGGCAAAGAGACAGGACCAGACACCAGTGTCACATCTGCCCCCATGCGAACAGCTGCTTCAGCCAGAGCATAACCTTGCTTGCCCGATGAGTGATTGGAAATGTAACGCACAGGATCAATCGGCTCGCGTGTCGGGCCAGCTGTGATCAGAATTTTTCGTCCGGCAAGGGGCTTTGGCGCTGATGCAAGCAGAACCTCAATCGCGGCCAAAATTTCAACGGGCTCTGCCATGCGACCCGGACCAAATTCACCACAGGCCATATCGCCTTCGTTGGGGCCAACAACATGAATTCCGTCGGTTTCCAGCGTCGCTAAATTACGCTGGGTTGCTGCATGCTGCCACATGCGCACATTCATGGCAGGGGCGATGAGCACGGGCTTATCAGTGGCCAGCGCAGTGGTGGACGCTAAGTCATTGGCCAGACCTTGGGCCATTTTCGCCATTAAATCGGCGGTGGCTGGAACCACCACTACAAGATCTGCTGAGCGTGATAATTCGATGTGCCCCATTTCCACTTCATCGGTGAGATTGAACAGCGCCGAATGCACTTTCTCACCAGAAAGACTGGCCACAGAAAGTGGTGTTACAAATTCTGCAGCGGCCTTGGTCATGATTGCGCGAACGCCGATGCCACGGGTTTTCAAAAGCCGGATGAGCTCCAAACTTTTATACGCCGCAATGCCGCCGCCAATGATGAGAAGAACCGATTTACCCATGACCTATCTAAGCACCATTTTGATGGCGATCACAACCAGCGCCGCAGCGCCCATGAGCAACGCAGGTGTGTGCCAACGCGAGGGCTTAGGGGTATCGGACTTGGCCATATCGGAAAGTTTGCGGATGATTCTGTGCGCATCATCGATCATGGCGGGGATTTTTAATCCCAACCGCGCCAGAGACATAACGCTGCTGCCTGCCTGTTCAATTTTGCCAATGGGGCCTAATTTGCGTTCAATCCAATAGCGCACCACAGGCTCACCAGAAGACCAGATGTTGAGATTGGGATTTAACGTGCGAGCAACACCTTCTGTCACTACCATGGTTTTTTGCAGTAACAGCAATTGCGGCTGGGTTTGCATTTGAAACTGTTCCGTCACCTCAAACAATTGGGTGAGAAGCCGCGCCATGGAAATTTGCTCGGCGGGCAGGCCCATAATTGGCTCGCCAATGGCCCTGAGAGCTTGAGCAAAAGTCGAGACATCTTGTGTATCTGGAACATAGCCAGCGTCGAAATGCACTTGCGCCACGCGCACGTAATCTCTCGTGATAAAGCCATAAAGAATTTCTGCGAGGAATAAACGATCACCTTCACTCAAGCGGCCCGTGATGCCAAAATCCATAGCCACCAATGTTCCTGCATTATCAACAATCAAATTCCCTTGATGCATGTCCGCATGGAAGAACCCGTCCCTGATCGCATGGCGCAAAAAGCTTTGAATAACGGTATCTGCCAAAGCATTAAGATTAAAGCCCTTGCCACGAAGGGCCGGAACATTGGCCATGGGGGTGCCGTCAATCCATTCTGTGGTGAGCACGCGCTTTGAACTTCTGGCCCAGTCTACCTCTGGCACCCTAAAGCCCGGATCATCTTTGGAGTTTTGAGCTATCTCAGAAAGTGCTGCGGCTTCCATGCGCAAATCGAGTTCCAGCTTCATCGATTCTTCGAGCATGGCGACAGCGGAAACGGGGCGCAAGCGGCGGCCTTCTTTGCTGACACGCTCAATCATGCGCGCTGCAAAACCAAAGCTATCGATATCATTTCGAAAGCGCGTTTCCACATTGGGGCGCAGAATTTTTACGGCAACCGTTTTTCCCTCTAAAGTAATGGCCTTGTGCACTTGCGCAATTGAAGCGGCGGCAATGGCGGGGCCAAAGGTTTCGAAAAGTTGAGAAATGGGCTTGCCCAGTTCACGCTCAACAATGGCGCGGGCTTCGGCATCGCCAAAGGCGGGCAAGCGGTCTTGCAGAACTTTTAACTCAAAGGCCCGCTTTGCGCCTATGATATCAGGCCGTGTGGCGAGAAACTGACCAAGCTTGATATAACTGGGGCCAAGCTGGGTGAGTGCTGCCGTAAGATTATTATGTTCGCCGCCGTTCAAATTTTCAGTACGGCCAAGTTTAGCCAGCTTCAAAAGTGCGCGTGCGGGCCAGGGTGCCTGCTTTAACTGATCAGTTGGAATGAGCGCATCATACCGCGCCATAACAAAACCCGCATGGAGCAACCTTGCACTATTAGACACCACATTGGCCATTAAATGCGCCAACCCGAATGAATGGCAACAACCCCACCCGTGAGATTGCGATAGGTGACTTTGCTGAAGCCTGCTAATTTTATCATATCAGCAAAAGCATCCTGATTTGGAAACATGCGGATGCTCTCAACCAGATAGCGATAAGGCTGGCCATCGCCTGTTACGACTTTGCCCACAGCCGGAATAACTGTGAAAGAGTAAGCATCATAAATTTTTTGCGCGATAGGCAATTCCATATGTGAAAATTCGAGGCAGAGAAATCGGCCACCGGGTTTCAGAACGCGGTAAGCCTCAGCCAATGCCTTATCAATGTGGGTCACATTGCGAATGCCAAACGCGATGGTGTAAGAATCAAAACACTGATCTGGAAAAGCAAGGCTTTCGGCATTTCCCACTGTGAACGAGCAGCGGTCTAGGCGTCCTTCGCTTTCCCCGCGCTTTTGACCTTCAACAACCATCTCGGGTGAAATATCAGCAACTGTCACGCGCGTGCCCTTGCCGCCTGCATCTAAAATGCGAAAGGCAATGTCACCCGTGCCGCCGGCCACATCAAGTGCATTAAAAACGCGATCACCCTTGGGCGGGTTCAGCATAGTGATCATATCGTCTTTCCAGAGCCTGTGCAGGCCCGAAGACATTAAATCATTCATTTGGTCATAGCGACTCGCTGCTTTCGAGAAAACCCCATTGACGAGGCCTTGTTTTTCACCGGTTGGCACTTGCTTGAAACCAAAGGCGGAATTTTCATTTTCTTGGGTCATGGGACTAAGATAGTGCATTGCGGCAAAGACTTCTATTGAAACTGTAGCGCGACACGTTAACACGGTTAACCATGCCAGAACTCCCCGAAGTTGAAACAGTTAAGCGCGGCCTTGAGCCCGTCTTGCGCGGCCAAAAGCTGGTGCGTGTTGAGTTGAGGCGTGCAAATTTGCGGTTTCCATTCCCTGAAGGTTTTGCAAGCCTATTGGAAGGGGCAACCGTGCAAAATCTTTCGCGGCGCGCCAAATATATTCTGATTGAATGTGATAACGCGATGAGTCTCATGGTGCATCTCGGCATGACGGGGCGCCTTACGGTGCTACAACCAGAGGGGGGTGCCGCAAATTTAGGAGAGTTCTATTTTGAAACCGGAGCTGACACCAAAGCGGATGGCCCGCATGATCATGTCGTGTTCACTTTAGGCAATGGTGTGCGCGTGGTTTACAGCGACCCACGCAGGTTTGGCATGATGGATGTGGCCCAGACTGCTCTTCTTCACGAGCATAAGCTGCTGCGAGACATTGGCGTTGAGCCGCTCGGAAACGAACTCAGCGGTGCACATCTTGCCGAAAAGTTCAGAGGAAAAGCCGCTCCATTGAAATCAGCCTTGCTCGATCAGCGCGTGGTGGCAGGGCTCGGAAATATTTATGTGTGTGAAGCGCTGCATCGCTCTGGTCTTTCACCGCTGCGCAAAGCTGGAAGTTTGGTCAAAACCAAAAACTATGATCCGCGCCTTGATGTGTTGGTGCGCAACATCAAAAACATTTTATCTGAAGCGATTGTGGCTGGCGGTTCAACGCTGCAAGATTTCGTGGGGGCAGATGGAGAAAAAGGTTCGTTCCAGCAACGGTTCACGGCCTATGATCGCGAGGGTGACGATTGCATCACAGCGGCCTGTGCAGGTAAGATCAATCGCATTGCACAAGCGGGGCGTTCAACATTTTATTGCTCAGTTTGCCAGAAATAGGATTTCAACATGACTTATGAAAACATCATCGTGAGCGAACAAGGTGCCGTTGGCATCATTCAGTTCAATCGCCCGAAAGCGCTTAATGCTTTGAATGCTGCGATGATTACAGAATTGAATACAGCTCTTGATGCCTTTCAAATGGAAGTTGCGATTGGCGCCATCATTCTCACCGGCAACGAAAAGGCATTTGCCGCTGGCGCTGATGTTCGTGAAATGAAAGATAAGACTTTCGCGCAGGTGAAAGATGAAAATTTTTTGCATGACTGGGATCATATCAACACCATTACCAAACCGATTATTGCAGCAGTTTCTGGCTTTGCCTTGGGAGGAGGCTGTGAATATGCCCTCGCTTGCGATTTGATTATTGCTGCAGACACTGCAAAATTCAGCTTGCCTGAAACCAGTCTTGGCATCATTCCCGGTGCGGGTGGCACCCAACGATTGGTGCGCGCCGTTGGCAAGGCCAAAGCCATGGATATGATTTTGACGGGCCGCATGATTGACGCTGGCGAGGCTGAACGATCAGGCTTGGTCTCGCGCGTGGTTGCCGCCGCTCAGGTTATGGAAGAGGCCATTCTTGTGGCAACAAAAATTGCCGCCCTTTCCCGCCCTGTCGCTAAAGCTGCAAAATACGCGGTGAATTCCGCTGCAGAACTGCCGTTAAGTGAGGGATTAAAGCTAGAGCGCAGTGCTATTCATGCAATGTTTGATTTATACGATCAAAAAGAAGGCATGGCCGCATTTCTCGAAAAACGAACTGCAAAATTTGAAAATCGATAAGTAATGCAGGCCCTGTTCTTTGGTCTTTTTGCCGGATTGAGTTGGTCAGTCCATGATCTTATTGCGCGATATTTTGCAAGCAAGATTGGTGCTTTTCGTATGGCGGTTTTCACGCTGCTGCTGGGGTCATTTTGGCTCAGCGGGATTGTTTTGTGGAACGGCACAATTCAAAATATTAATTTTGAGACTGCTCTGCTCATCTTCATGCTGGGCACGATTTATGGCTTGGCAATTGGAAGTTTGTTTAAGGCTTTCAGTTTGGCCCCAGTTTCGATTGTTGGCCCCTTTACGGCAGGTTACCCAGCACTGGTTGTGATCTGGGGATTGATAAACGGGGTTCATCCCCATCCCCTGCAAGTGATTGCAGTTCTCTCCATTCTAGGCGGAGCGGTTGTGGTTGGCCGGATGGGCGCTGATGATGGCGGGTTTGCCACGGTTGCTAAAGAAAAACGCGTCACTGTTTTATTTTATTGTGCTGCTGCGAGTTTTTGTTTCGCGGCGGCAATTGTTTTGGGGCAGATCGCAAGCCTTAAATTGGGTGAGATTGAAACAACGTTTTTGAACCGCTTTCCCGCAGCTTTGGTGTTGGTGCCCTTCATGAGGCAGGAGCAATCAGAGGTGAAACACCTCAGCTTGAAAACTTGGGGCGCTTTATGCGCTATGGCAATTTTCGATGTGGCGGCGGTGTGCAGTATTAACTTTATGGGGCGCTTGCCCAACAAAGAATTCGGCGCAATGGGCATCAGCGCTTATGGTGCCATATCGGTTTTGCTGGCTATGATGATATTGAAGGAAAAAGTTTCGTCATGGCAATGGTTTGGCATTGCCATGATTGTTTTTGGTGTGGCAGCCCTGTCTGTTCAACAGTGATATTTTTATGACTATCCCAGTTAGTGCGCCTCGTCCCAATTATTGGCCGCTCTCGCATCAACCTGCAATGGCACAGAAAGTTTGAGCGCTGGCTCGGGAGCTTGCGTCATCACTTTTTGGACAAGCAGAAGTGTCTGACTGATTTCATCTTCCGGGCATTCAAAAATGAGTTCGTCATGCACTTGCAGCAACATGCGGGAATGGAGGCCAGCCTCTTGCAAAGCCGGCATCATCCTGATCATGGCGCGGCGGATAATATCTGCCGCCGATCCTTGGATGGGCGCATTAATGGCCGCGCGCTCAAGAAAGGCTTTTTCTGAAGCATTTGGTGAATTGATGCGGGGGAAATTGCAGCGCCTGCCAAAAATTGTCTCCACATATCCATTGGCATGGGCAAAGCGCTTGGTTTCTTCCATATAGTCTTTGATGCCGGGAAAGCGCTTGAAATAGGTGCGGATATAATCGCCAGCTTCTTCGCGGCTGATCGACAATTGATTGGCCAAACCAAAAGCCGAAATGCCGTAAATAATTCCGAAGTTTATGGCCTTGGCGCGGCGGCGCACTGAAGAGTCCATGCCCTCAATGGGCACACCGAACATCTCACTCGCGGTCATAGCATGAATGTCGAGACCATCGGCAAATGCGCGCTTCAGCTGCGGAATATCAGCCACGTGGGCCAGCACCCGCAGCTCGATTTGCGAATAATCAGCACTGATCAGTTTTGAACCTTTTGAGGCGATGAATGCAGTGCGAATGCGGCGACCATCTTCAGTGCGCACTGGAATGTTCTGTAAGTTCGGATCTGTTGAAGACAAGCGGCCTGTGGACGTGGAAGCCATTGCGTAAGAGGTGTGCACACGCCCTGTTTTAGGATTGATATAGGTGGGTAGTGCATCTGTATAGGTCGATCGCAATTTAGCAAGTTGTCGCCAATCAAGCACTTTTTTTGCAAGCTCAATGCCTTGTGTTGCAAGATCATCAAGGGCATCTGAATCCGTGCTCCAAGCGCCTGTGGCCGTTTTGCGGCCGCCTGGCAATTGCATTTTTCCAAATAGAATATCGCCCAATTGTTTAGGCGAACCAATGTTAAAGGGTTGGCCTGCCAATGCATGGATTTCAGTTTCGATGGCAGCCTGCTTGGTGGCAAATTCGGATGAAAGTTTGGCCAACACTTGCCGGTCAACTTCAATGCCTTCGCTCTCCATTTTCATCAACACCGGAACCAGTGGTCGTTCCAATGTTTCATAAACCGTGACCTTATGCAGGGCCAGCAGGCGCGGCTTCAAAACCATCCAGAGGCGCAATGTGATGTCTGCATCTTCAGCCGCATAAGCAGTGGCTTTATCGATGGCCACACGGTCAAACGTGACTAAGGATTTTCCGCTTCCAGCCACATCTTTAAACGCAATGGGTTTATGGCCTAAATGACGCTGCGAAAGTTCGTCCATGCCATGGCCCACATCGCCCGATTCGAGCACATATGACATCAGCATTGTGTCGTCGAGGGGGGTGACTTCAATCTGATATTTCTGCAAGACCAACATATCATATTTAAGGTTCTGGCCAATTTTCAGAACACTTGGATTTTGAAAGAGTGGCTTCAGTTTTGCCAATGCAACGTCACGCGGAATTTGACCTGCAATAAGACCGCCGCTGAATAGGCCATCTCCCGCCCCTTGATGGGCGAGCGGGACGTAACAGGCTTTGCCGGGTACTGTTGCCAATGACACACCAACGATATTGGCTTGCATGGCATCAAGAGAGTCAGTTTCAGTGTCGACACAAACAAACCCTTGCGCAGTGGCGGCAGCAATCCATTTTTCTAATGCTTCGATTGTCAATACAGTTTCATATTCACTGTGGTTGACAGGGATCTTTTTGAGTTGCTCTACAACATTATCATTGCCGCTGATGTTGGGCGTCACTTCTGACACTGCATCTGTATCTGCTGTGGGTTCACGCCGCTTTACGAATGAAGGTTTTTGCGAGGACGTTTCAACGCCTCCCTCTGGTGGCCATTGCGTAAATGTGACTGGAGTTGGATCAATCGCGTCACTGTCTGCCTGAAGTGCGGCCGCAATTTTACGGGTAAAGCTCGTAAATTCTAATGCCTTCAAAAATCCAATCAGCTCTGAGGCGCGCGGTACATCCACCGCAAAACTATCGAGATGCTCTTTGGTTGGGACATGTTCGTCGAGTGTTACTAATCTTTTTGAAACTTTTGCAATCTCGCGATTTGCATCGATGGTTTCGATGTGAGACTCTATCACTTTTGAAAGACCCCGTGCGCTCAAGACATCAACACAAAAAGATTGCCCTTTTTGAGCAAGCTCCTCGAGCATGGTGGTATCTAAAGTGAATTGATCCTTTTTGTCTTTTTTTGAAATTGTGATCCCGAAACGATCGCTGAGTATTTTTGCAAGCTGTGTCCCTGATCCCAATTTAACAGGTTCACCGGCGATTTTGTCTATTTTATTAATTAACGTATTTAACTTATTTGTTAGCTCATACTTTATTTTTTGGACACTAATTTTACTATTCAAGAGGTCGTCGAGTTCCAAATTCTTGATTACATCTATTGCAGATTTTTCTCCAATTCCCTTTACACCTGGGACGTTGTCGACTGCATCTCCCATTAATGCCTGAACATCAATCACTTTATCGGGGGTCACACCGAATTTTTCGAACACTTCAGCATCGCTGATTTCTTTGTCCTTCATGGTGTCCAGCAGCATCACGCCGGGTTTGACCAGCTGCATCAAATCTTTGTCAGATGTGACGATGCGCACTGTGGCACCAGCCTCGACAGCTTGGCGTGTGTAGGTGGCTATCAAATCATCGGCTTCGAAGTTTTCCATTTCCACACATGCCACATTGAAGGCTCTCGTGGCTTGGCGAATCAATCCAAATTGCGGGCGCAAATCAGCAGGGGCTTCAGGGCGATGGGCCTTATATTCTGGGTAGAAATCATTGCGGAATGTTTTCCCCGAATGATCGAAAATTACGGCTAGGTGCGTGGGCACTTTATCGCCGCGCTTTTCTTCCAGAAGTTTCCACAGCATATTGCAGAAACCCTGCACGGCCCCCACGGGAAGGCCATCGCTTTTGCGCGTGAGGGGAGGCAGTGCATGGTAAGCACGGAAAATATAACCGGAGCCATCAATCAAATAGAGGTGATCACCGGGCTTTAATGTGGAGCTTTGTGTTGACATAATTGGTGTTATGCCACCGCTGGTTTACGATTGCCAGCCTTGCCCAAGCGGGCCTTTTGAACAGAAACGCGAGGCGGGTGTTGCGCGTGAACCAAAACAGTAAAACTGGCCCGACCACACCGATTGCTGTGACTAGGAGTGAGACTTCGCCCAAATCCATTGTGGGTAGTAATTTTAGCAGTGCAAAGCGTGCGCCCGCCATGAACAGAAAAAATGAGAGATAGATGACAATAGAATTTTCACCGCAATAACGAATGGCACCCGCAAGACCGGTTTTGAACAACACCACGCCACCGGTGATGACAGCACAAGCGCCAATAAATCCAAGAGCCAAGCTAACACCGGGGACCGTGGCAAAACCCAAATGCACCATTTGATAGTTCCCAACACCCCAAATTATGAGTGCTGCCAACAAAAAGGACACCGAATGAGACATCATTTGGTTGGCAAATTCAAAAATGGGCTTGGCCAGCCAGTAGCCCGCAAAGAAATAAACATAGCGTGATGCAAATTCGTCAATCAGCATCCAACCTGTATCAATGGGAGCCATTTCAAGCGCAGCAGCGCCCGCAAAGACCAACAGCGGAGGAATGCCTCGCAACATTTTTGTGACCGGAAAAAAAATCGCCAACACATAGATAAACCATAGTGTTCCGAAAGGTTGCAAGAAGCCCATGACATAGGCTGAAAACACAGCATTTGCACCCTGCTCAGTGTAAATCCCGTAAGCTTTGGTGAGAAGCTGAATACTCATCCACAAAATGTAGAAATACATAAAATGGACGACCTTGCTATCGATAAAGCTGCGCCAAGGGCGACCAATGCGGCTGCTGAGAAACAGGCCGGAAATGAGAAAGAAATCTGGCATGCGAAAGGGCCGTGCCCAGTCAATGAAATAATGCAGCCAGCTGTTCATGCCTGCCGCTTTTTCGACACCCAAAGTGGAATGCATCATCACAACAAGAATGATGCAAATGCCTTTAGAATAATCAACCCAGTCGATCCGAGAATTTAAAGGGATATTTACCATGATGAATCCGCTGCGCCAATTCGAGACAAGTTTTCTGTTGGCTAACACTCAGCAAGTGCTGAGCCGGATAAATTGGAGGTGGGTGACTTCAATGATTGTAGTTAAGAATTCCTAAATATCAGGAATGTTGAGAGGCGTGATGACTTGCAGCGCCGACTTTCCTTGATCAATATTTCGCGTAAGAGCGCCATTGGCCTGCATGACATATAGAAAGCAGCGCCGCATATCGGCCCTCAAATCATGATGTAAAACGGCGTTAATTTTGTTTTGGCGCAACAAAACGCGGTTATCCGTATCTAAATCGTGAGCAATAAAAACATCACACTGCCGATTGGCTTTCTCAAACGCGTGAAGCACAGCGTGATTGGCGCCACCGATGGAGTAGACCGCTTTCAAATCTGGATATTTCTGAATCGCAGTTTGCACCAATAATGAGGTTTCAATATCGCGACCAAAACCTTCGCTGACAATAACCGGAGAAAGGTGGGAAGCGTTTATAAGCAGCGCGTTGCAGAAGGCTGACTGACGTTCCGCTTCACCGCTGAACCCGGTGCTCGAAACAGTAATGAGAACGGAGGTCGGATTTTTTGGCAACCATGAGCCCACAAGATAGGCTGCAGTTTGGCCTGCGGCTTGATTGTCAATTCCCACATAGGCAATTCGTTTGCTGAGCGGAATATCTGTGACCAAAGTGACAACAGGCACATTTTTAGTGGCGAGTGCATCGACAGCCTCTCTAATTTCAACCAGATCCGGAACTTTTAAGATCAATCCGTTGCTGCCGCGTTTTCCGATGTTTTGCAGCACAGCGATAATTTTCTTCGGCGCTAAATATTCTGACTGGTGAATTCGGCACCTAAATTGTGCAGGCTGCAGGTGTGGTAACTCTGCTTCAAGGGCTTGCCGCACCAGTTCCGAAAATCGTTCCGGCGCCTCCATCACAATATCAATGGTGAATTTTCGCCCTCGCATAATTGAGAGATCGCCTTGCTGCTTTAATTCTTTGATCGCTTGGTGCACGCGCTTGGAGGATGCTATCCCAACGCCATCGCGCTGGTGGACTACGCGGTCAATCGTGGCAAGGCTTAATCCAGCTTGTCGGGATATTTCCTTCATCGAAAAGAGGGGGCGTTTGGCCACTGAACAAACTCCAGGTGATGTGTTTTTGAGGTGTTATGATTCGAATTTTCATTTAAATCAGCCTATATTGACACCCAGTCAAAGGGGAACTTCATTATGAAAAATGATAATCAGACTAGCTTAAGGTCAAGCCGTGTATGGCTGACTCCGGAACATTGTGATCTTGAAGATTTTAAGATGCAAATTAATCGCACAACTCTGGCTTCCGATTATCCCTTTGCAACTCGTATCGAAAAAAATGTGCCGTTGTATGATTCCGTTGGCATTCGTAAAATTGCAGAAACGGAGCAAGGCCGCAAAGCTGTGATGGCGGAATGGGCGGAAGTTTTGCTTTCCGGCCCAGGCATTGTTGTTTTCAAAAACGCGACTTCAGATATGGCAGCACTCGACATGATGAGCGAACACTTCGATGCCATCATCGCCGAACAACATGCAAATGAAACTGGTGGCGGCGATCACTTCGCCAAAGCAGGCGCCAATGACCGCATTTGGAATGCACTTGAAAAAATTGCATTGAGAGACCCGTC
Source organism: Hyphomicrobiales bacterium (assembly GCA_025359215.1). Classification (GTDB taxonomy): domain Bacteria; phylum Pseudomonadota; class Alphaproteobacteria; order Rhizobiales; family Aestuariivirgaceae; genus Aestuariivirga. The sequence goes on along the minus strand of JANYHE010000141.1, from coordinate 884 downwards.
TTGTTTTGCTCGCTATTATGCTAACGACATGATTGCCATGATCAGTCAGGCTTGGCTTGGTTTAGGCTATCAGATCACGGCACAAGTCAATGTGGTTAATCCCGGGGGAGAAGCACAATCTGTGCACCGAGATTATCACATGGGCTTTCAAACCGCTGAGCAAATTGAGCAATTTCCCGCTCATATTCATGCACTTTCACCGGCTCTGACATTGCAAGGGGCGGTGGCCCATGTCGATATGCCCCTTGAGACTGGCCCCACACTTTATTTGCCCTTCAGCCAGACTTTTGCAACCGGATATTTCGCGTGGCGCAAGCCTGAGTTTAAAGAATTTTTCAACACCAATTACGTTCAACTGCCGTTAGAAAAAGGGGACATGGCATTTTTTAACCCCGCCCTATTCCACGCAGCGGGTCACAACACCACAACAGACAAAAAACGAATGGGCAATCTTCTCCAAGTTTCATCGGCCTATGGTCGAGCAATGGAAACGGTCTACCGTGCGCGCATGTGCGAAGCGCTGTATCCGGTTCTTGCCAAAATGAAAAAATCTGGTGCGCTCAATGAGCGGGGTATCCACAACGCCATTGCTGCCTGTGCAGAGGGCTATTCTTTCCCCACCAATCTTGACCGCGACCCGCCTATAGGCGGTCTGGCACCTGAAACCCAAGCGACAATAATGGCGAAGGCGCTTGATGAAAACTGGACTACTGAAAAATTCGATGCCGAGATCAAAAAACAAAGCTGGCGAAAAATGACATGAGGTTGCAGGGTGACCTGAGCTCCGCTATAGCGGAACTCACATAGCACCCGTAGCTCAGCTGGATCAGAGCGCTGCCCTCCGAAGGCAGAGGTCACAGGTTCGAATCCTGTCGGGTGCGCCA
>JANYHE010000096.1 GCA_025359215.1 Hyphomicrobiales bacterium | reverse complement strand
TTCTGCAATTCAAGGCAGCAAGCAAAGACAATTCAGATTTGGAGCAGGCGGCATGACAGCCGCCGCTCCCATCCCCTTCGAAACGGAAGCCACATCACTAGGCCCGCAAACGCTGGTTCCTGGAGTGCGGCCCGTTTCGATCAAGACGCGGCTTGAGGTGCTGGCCGCGCATCCGCTTGGTTCCGACAGGCTGCAAAAGCCCTGCGACATCGGCCTCTTTGACGATGTGGTGCGGAACCAGATGGAACTCTTCAGCGCCAATTCCCCAACCCGAAAGGACTAAGATCATGGACTTGATGCATATCCCCTTGAGTGAACTTTCTATTGCCAAGACCAATGTCAGGCATGGCGTGAAGAAAGCTGACTATGAAGATTTAATCCCCAGCATTAGACAGCGCGGCATTCTGCAACCACTTTTGGTGCGCAAAAATGGTAAAGGCTACGAGATTGTCGCTGGACGGCGGCGCTATCTCGCGGTGCAATCCTTGGAAAAGGAAGGCTTGGAGATTGAAGCTATCCCCTGCGCTATCATGGCCAAAGGCGATGATGCGGCAGCCGTTGAAGCCTCACTGATTGAGAATATCCAACGTCTTCCCATGGATGATATGGACCAGTTTGAAGCCTTCCAACGCCTGTTAAAAGAAGGCCGCACTATTGAGGAAATTGCCAACACCTTCGGTGTTACCGAGATTATGGTGAAGCGCCGCTTAGCCATTGCCAATCTCGCGCCCAAGATCAGAACGGCTTACCGTGCCGAGGAGATTGATGGCGAGACTTTGCGGGCTTTGACCTTAGCCTCAAAGCAGCAACAGAAAGATTGGCTTCTGCTGTTTGAAGACCCCGAACAACATGCCCCAAAGGGTGGCAATCTCAAACGCTGGTTGCTTGGTGGTTCGCAAATCTCTACCACAAATGCCATCTTTGACATCACGACCTACAAGGGTGAAATCGTCTCAGACTTGTTTGGCGAAGAAAGTTACTTCGCTAGTCCTGACACGTTTTGGCCGCTTAAACTTGAAGCCATTGCCGAACTCAAAGCCAACTTTGAAGCCCAAGGCTGGTCTCGTGTGGAGGTCATGGAACAAGACCAACGCTTCAACGAGTGGGATTATGAGAAGACCGTCAAGAAGAAAGGCGGTGCGGTGTTTATCTCCGTTTCAGACCGTGGCGAAGTCGAAGCCCATGAGGGTTATCTCACACGTGCCGATATCCGTAAGGCCGAGGCGAAAGCCTCTGGAACGGCAAACCCACATAACAAATCCGAAAAGCCAGAACTGACCAAACCGATGCAAAATTATGTTGAACTGCACAGGTTTGCCACTACCCGACTTGAACTCTTGAACCATCCGCAAATTGCCTTGCGTCTGGTACTGGCGCACATGATTGTGGGTTCTAATTTATGGATGATGAAGCCCGAACCGATGAAGGCGGTAAAGCCTGAAATCAGCACGTCTATCGCTACCAATCCAGCAACCACGGCCTTCGAAGAAAGGCGTAAAGAGTTGTTGGTACTTTGCGGATTTGAAGAAGATCGCAGCGAATTGGTCAGGCCCAATGGCGATGATTACAGCTTAGCCCACCTCTTTGCCCTACTTCTCAAACTGCCCGAAGACGATGTGTTGCGCCTTTTGGCATTGGCCATGGCCGAAACCTTGGCCTGTGGCACTATCATAGCGGAAGCCGTTGCCATGACCACCAGCGCCACCCTCAATGACTGGCGTCCCGATGACATATTCTTTGATCTTTTGGGAGGCAAAGATGTGGTTCAGGCCATGCTAACAGACATTGCCTCACCCGCCGTTGCCGATGGCAACAAGGGCGAAACCACCAAGGTGCAGAAGGGAATCATCAAGGACTTCCTGCGTGGCACCAATGGCCGCGAACACAAGATGGATTGGCTGCCACCTTACTTTCAGTTCCCACCTAAGTCTTATACAGAACGTGGAGGTACGGGGTGCGGTGAATGCTGGAACAAAGTCGCTGCATTGTTTGAGAGTATCAACACTTGATCGAAATTAAAGATGATTGCCCCTGTGCAAACTTGCGCGGGGGTATTTGTTTGATCGAAACGATTCCAGATCACAGCATATAAATCCTTGTCATCTGAACCCGCCGCTTTGCCAAGATTGGCGTAGAGTTTCTTCGGTCCAAACTCAGGGGCGGCGATAGACAGACTCACATATTCCTTGTTCGAGGTTTCACCTTTGCGGGCCAGTCTGCCCCTATTTCGATGCCCGCGGTCACTACGCGAAAGTTGAGTTGGGTGTCGACGGTCTTTCAATTTTTGGGCAAGATGTCGATATCGGCTTTGATACTGACAGTGAGGTGATGGCCCAAGCAACGTCCGTCAACTTGCATGATCACATATCCAACGGCTTTCAGCATTCACCAACTGGCTTTGCTCGAAGCCCTGTTTCTCAGGCGTACCCTCAGAGACCTACATCTGTCCAAAGCCGGTCCCGAAACCCTGTCGCCCCAGTTTTTTCCCCGCCGCAAACGCGGCTCCTCGCGGACGCTTTGCTCCAAAAAACTGGTGTGACAGGGTCCTACACTTGCGTTGCGGCCAAGAGGTTCAGGTCCGCTTTGGCAGATGAACGGTCAGGCATCGCCAGAGGAACAGTCCTCGAAGCGAAACCAAATGGAGAAGATCATGACTGCAATCGGATACGTAACCAAGCAAGCTGACGGACATTACAAGGGTACTTTGCGCACTGTCAGCATCAAAGCCGACATCGACATTCTGCCGAACACGCAGAAGACCTCTGATACCCAACCTGATTTCCGCGTGGTGACCGAAGGCATCGAAATCGGTGCAGGCTGGACGCGCAAGGGCGAAGCATCCAACAAGGAATATGTAAGCCTGTCTATCGCTGCCCCTGAGTTTGGACCAAAGAAACTCTACGCCAATCTCGGCAAAGCAGCAGGGTCAGATGACAAGGATTTATACGCCGTGATCTGGAACCCCGCCGACTAAAGAAAAGCCCCCGTGCAAGATTTGCACCGGGGCAATTATCTACAATACAAGGCGAATGACGAACACTCACACAACCTGCACGACTCATACTCGCCACAATTTTGAAACATTTGTTACGTGTCCGAATCGCTGGGCCAAAATCAAAAAAAGTCAGTCCGTGAGCATCAACCACCATCGTGAAAACGGTGGTCGGTGGAGTATTTTCTATGCCCCCAGTCCGGAAATCCGGGACGGCTTGGGAACGGCGACTGGATGAATATGCCTATACTAAGGGTCTCGATGGACCCGGTTGGGCATGGGAGTTTTTGCGGCGCAACGACAAGTTCTTGATTGAGTGTCGGTCTTCACGCGCAGGGCTGCCTGTCCAAATCAAACATATTTCCGGTGCGATATATTTGCGTCCGCGACGCAAATTCTCGCGGGCGGAATCTTGGGAACTGACGTTGTTTCCAGATCCTAAAAATCTGCAAATGAAACACCTGTGTTCTG
>JANYHE010000074.1 GCA_025359215.1 Hyphomicrobiales bacterium | reverse complement strand
ATCGTCCAAATCAGGCAGAAATGAAAAACATCCTTGGGTAACGCGCATGTTGCTCTCCTTTAGCCAGAAACTGATTCAAGCGGAACAAAGTCCGATGTGTCAGTTGATTGATAATTGAATGAAATGTTGCCCCATGTATCCAGCGCCGCCTCAACAGGTTTGCACCACTTGGCAGCAGCCCGCAGAATTTCTGGGCCTTCATTGATTATATCCCTGCCCTCATTGCGGGCCAACACCATAGCTTCCAAGGCAACACGGTTTGCTTGAGCACCTGCCTGAATGCCCATGGGGTGGCCAATGGTGCCACCACCAAACTGCAGCACCACATCATCACCAAAGAGATGCAACAGTTGGTGCATTTGCCCCGCATGAATGCCGCCCGAAGCAACAGGCATAACCTTCAGTGTGTCTGCCCAATCTTGTTCAAAGAAAATGCCACGCGGCAGATCAACTTCGTTTTTGGTCTCACGGCAGACATTGTAATAGCCCTGCACGGTGAGTGGATCACCTTCAAGTTTTCCCACAGCAGTGCCCGTATGGAGATGATCCACGCCTGCAAGGCGCAACCACTTTGCAATGACACGGAATGAAATGCCGTGGTTTTTCTGGCGCGTGTAGGTGCCATGACCAGCACGGTGCATGTGCAAAATCATATCATTCTGGCGACACCATTCGGAGATTGATTGGATAGCCGTCCAACCGATGATCAGATCGACCATCACAATGACTGAGCCCAACTCCTTGGCGAGTTCGGCACGGCGATACATTTCTTCCATCGTGCCTGCGGTGATGTTGAGATAGTGGCCTTTCATTTCGCCCGTTTCTGCAGCGGCCTTGTTCACGGCTTCCATGCAATAAAGGAAGCGATCACGCCAATGCATGAAGGGTTGCGAGTTGATATTCTCATCATCCTTCATGAAATCAAGACCGCCTTTAAGGCCTTCATAAACCACGCGGCCATAGTTCTTGCCAGAGAGGCCGAGCTTTGGCTTGGTTGTAGCGCCCAGAAGCGGGCGTCCAAATTTATCGAGGCGTTCACGCTCTGCCACCAAACCTGTTGGAGGACCCTTATACGTTTTAACATAGGCGACAGGCAGGCGCATATCTTCAAGACGTGCCGCCTTTAGAGGCTTGAATGAAAACACGTTGCCAATCAATGATGCCGTGAGGTTGGCAATGGAACCGGGCTCGAACAAAATGAGATCGTAAGCCACATAACAGAAATATTCTCCGGGGCGACCTGGCACCGGCTCCACGCGGTAGGCCTTACCACGATATTGGTCAGCTGCGGTTAATCGGTCTGTCCACACCACAGTCCACGTTGCTGTAGAACTTTCACCGGCCACTGCGGCTGCCGCTTCCACCGGGTCCACGCCATCTTGTGGCGTTATGCGGAACAGGGCAATGATGTCTGTGTCTTTCGGCACATAGTCACCCACCCAATAACCCATCTGAGCATATTTCAAAACGCCGGCTTTATAGCGTTCCTTGCCGCGCATTTCTGTGTGCGATTTATCGTTCATGGTTCACTCCTTTGAATTTCTTGTTCACAACATTTTCCGCCGCGCGTCATAGAGCCTTAAGATCAGTGGCGTGAGAATGAGCTGCATCGCGATGTCTAACTTTCCACCGGGAATAACGATTGAGTTGGCGCGAGACATAAAACTGCCGTTGATCATTGAAATGAGATAGGGAAAATCAATGCCCCGCGGATTGCGAAAGCGGATCACGACCATCGACTCTTCGGCTGTTGGAATCCAGCGAGAAATAAATGGGTTTGAAGTATCCACCATTGGCACGCGCTGAAAATTGATATCTGTCTCTGTGAACTGAGGGCAAATATGCCTGACATAATCAGGCATACGGCGCAAAATCGTGTCCATAACAGCTTCTGTTGAATAGCCCCGTTGGTTCTTATCGCGGTGGATTTTTTGGGTCCATTCCAAATTGATCACGGGCACCACACCAATTTTCAAGTCGGCGTATTTTGGCAAATTGATATTTCCACCAACATATGCGCCGTGCAAACCTTCGTAGAGCAGAACATCGGTATTTTCGGGAATATCCACCCAGTCAGTGAATGTGCCCGGAGGTGAGCCATGCAATTCAGCCTCGGCCTGATCATGGATATAATAGCGGCGCTTTCCTGAGCCTTTGGCACCATAACTTATGAACAGGTCTTGCAATTCATCCAGAAGATTTTCGTCTGGCCCGAAGTGGCTGAAGTGGTTGTTGCCATTGCTAGTGGCCACGGCAATGGCTTCCTTCATCGCTGCACGATCATAGCGATGAAATGAATCGCCTTCGAAAAACACAGCGCTGATTTTTTCGCGTTGAAAGATTTGGTTGAACACGTGTTTGACAGTGGTTGTGCCCGCACCAGATGAACCGGTTACAGAAATTATCGGATGTTTGACTGACATATTAAGCGTCCCTCCGGAAAAATCCACGCTTTGAAAACAGTGGAGAATATTGGCGTTCACTGGAATTTTTCGCCTCGGCGAACAGTTCCATTTGCGCTGCTGAACCAAAACAGAGGGGGCAGCGCCCGTGCAACGTTTCTGGAACAAGATCAAGAATCGCAGTGGCACCGTCGGTTGCTATGCCACCTGCCTTTTCGACAAGATAGGCAATGGGGGCACATTCATAAACATAACGCAGGCGCCCGCGTTCATAGCCTTTCCGCCGATCTGCTGGATAAAAGAATATGCCACCCCGCGCAAAAATACGGTGGGTTTCACCGGCCAAGGCCGCAAGCCAGCGCATGTTATAATCAACGGCAAGTGGGCCATCTTTGCCATCAAGGCATTGGTCGACAAACTGACGCTCACGTTCAGACCAAAACCGATAGTTTGACATGTTGATCGCAAATTCAAACGCAGATTTTGCAATCACACCATCACGCACAAAATGCCATTGGTTTCGAGCGACATTCAACGCAAACACTTTTGGTGTTCCACCAAGCGAAATCACAAACTCTGTTCGTGCGCCATAAATGAAATAGCCCGCGGCGATCAGCTCACGCCCGCTGCGCAAAAAATTTGCCGATATCTCGCCTTGTACGACAGGGTAGATTCCAAATATCGTTCCGATGGGCGAGTTTATGCCAATGTTTGACGAGCCATCCAGTGGATCAATTGCCAAAGCCAAAGTTCCAGTAGCATTCAGCTCCAGCGGCAAATCCTCTTCCTCTGAAACCACGCAAGCCACAGGTGCACTTCGTGCTGCATTGAGGAATGCGTTGTGCGCAAACACATCAAGATATTTTTGAACTTCGCCTTGAATATTGGTTTCGCCCTCTTCAGCGAACCTTGAATTGGTGGCTCCATCAGCCACTGCGGCAGCAACCGATGCGGCAGCAGCAGCAATGTGCGCAATTGTGTCAGCGATATCTTTTGCCTGTTTCGAGCCCGCGCCCGCAGTAGCAAGAAATTCAGCTAAAGTTTCATTCCCCATTATCGATAGTTCCATTATTTTTATTATGTAAACTGATCTTGTGCGACCTTCCGTCAGGATGACAATTAAGTAAAATTAAATTAAGTGGACAGCTAATTGAGTTTTTTTAAATGAAGAATTTCACTCTAAAACAACTTCGCGCTGTCGCTCGCGTTGCCGAACTTGGCACGGTGACAGCGGCGGCAGAACGCCTGAATCTTTCAGCATCGGCAATTTCGATCACCCTCAAACAACTTGAGGACGAGCTGGGAATTAAACTTTTTGAGCGCACGGAATCTGGCTTTAAGCCTACCGAAGCAGGACGCGAAGTTATTTTGGCAGAAGCGCAAATAGCAGCAATTTTAGGGGAGTTAACTGAAGTTACGGGTGCATTGCGCGGTGGCCAAACAGGCCAAGTGACGTTTGGCGTGGTCAGCACAGCTAAATATTTTGCGCCATTTTTACTTCGCGCATTTCAAGCCACTCATCCCAAAATCGAAATCACGCTCAAGGTGGGAAATCGTGAGGAAACACTCGCGCGCCTTGCTGATTTCACAGTGGACATGGCGCTGATCGGGCGCCCGCCGCAAGATATTCAAGTGGAGCAGCAGGAGATTGGACCTCACCCTCATGTCGTCATCGCAGCACCTGATCATCCGCTGGCCAGAAAGCGATCGGTTTCGGCCATCAGTTTATCGGATGAAGTGTTTCTGATTCGAGAAATGGGATCGGGCACGCGTCTTTTGGCTGAACGCATTTTATCGGAGATTGGTGCCGTGCCAAAACCGGGCATGGAAATCAGTTCAAATGAAACCATTAAACAAGCTGTTATGGCGGGACTTGGGATTTCGTTTCTGTCTTATCACACTGTTGCTCATGAAATTGAGCAAGGACGACTGGCCATGTTGCGCGTTGAGGGCACGCCCGTGATTAGAAAATGGCACATCGTTCGCAACCGGAAAAAGTATCTACTGCCCTCTGCCGTCTCACTGTGGAAATTTATTTGTGAGAATGGCGAAAGTTTTCTGCCGGTTATGAAAACCAAAAAATTCTAAGCAACTGCACGGCTGAGTGCACAATGGCTCCACATTTCAGAAAGCGCATTGGCCAGCTTGGCAATATCATCATCCGTGTGGAATGGTGATGGCGTGATGCGCAATCGCTCAGTGCCTTTTGGCACTGTGGGATAATTAATCGGCTGAATGTAAATTCCGTATTGGTCCATCAAAACATCACTGATCATTTTGCACTTCACAGCATTACCAACCATCACAGGAATGATGTGGCTGTCATTATCCATCATCGGAATACCGATCGCTTTCAATGCTGATCGCACTTTGCTCACCGCGCGGCGTTGGCGCATGCGTTCGATTTCACTTTCTTTCAAGTGGCGCACGGCCGTGCGGGCACCAGCCGCAATGGCCGGCGGCAAGGCCGTGGTAAAAATAAAGCCCGATGAGAAGCTGCGCACATAGTCACACAGTGCTTTTGATGCAGCAATATAACCACCCACAACACCATAAGCTTTGCCCAGCGTTGCTTCAATCACGGTGATACGGTCCATCAAGCCTTCACGTTCAGCAATGCCACCACCGCGCGGGCCATACATGCCTACTGCGTGCACTTCGTCCAGATAAGTCATCGCGCCATATTTATCTGCTAAATCGCAAATGCCTTTAATGTTCCCAATGTCACCATCCATCGAATAGACAGACTCAAAGGCAATCAGCTTCGGGCGCTCTAAGGGAATTTCCTTCAGGTGCTTTTCTAAATCTGCAATATCATTATGTTTGAAAATGCGGCGCTCAGCGCGGCTGTGGCGAATGCCTTCAATCATTGAAGCGTGGTTGCCCGCATCGGAGAGAACTACACAATTTGGAATGCCACCGGCAAGCGCGCTTAAGGCCGCCCAGTTGGAAATGTAACCTGAGGTAAACAATAACGCCGATTCCTTGCCATGAAGATCAGCCAGTTCTTCTTCGAGGAGAACATGCTCATGACTGTTTCCTGAAATATTACGGGTGCCGCCAGCACCAGCGCCATAGGCGCGCAACGCGTCGCATGTTGCGTCAATAACCTTTGGGTGCTGCCCCATGCCCAGATAATCATTGGCGCACCAAATCGTCACATCTTGCGTGACGCCATCTTTATAGCGGCGCGCTTGCGGAAAATGGCCAGCCTTGCGCTCTAGCTCTGCAAAGACTCTATAACGGCCCTCTTCACGCAACTGGTCCAGCTCGCTGGTGAAAAAATTATGATGGTTAAATGTCGATGTCATAACAAGGCTCCGAATGCGGTGTGATGATGGGTGTTGGATTTGGTTTCTGGGTTGGACCCTGTGGAGACAGGAGCCTTGTTTGAAAGTGTCCATGTCCACAGTCTTTCTGTGGGTAAGGGCAGCATGAGAAGAACATGTTCAAGCAAACCAATGGCGACTAGTGTTGTGGCCATGGTGATTTCAAATGTTTGAGGCAACATTGCGAGGTAAATCGTTAGAGCGAAAAGGGCTGCACATGAAAATGGAAACAGTGGGTTCATGTTGCGTTTGCGCAAAAAGCCCTTGAGCACATCCATGTGATCAGGAACAAATTCCACGCTCACATTGCGTGCGCCCAAAAAAACATTCAGCCGAGCGCTTAGATGCATCAACCACAATAGTGTGAAACACCACGTTGCGGTTTGGTTGGCCGACCACCAAATGGCAGCGGCAAATGCGATGACCGTGATTTCATGCCAAAGATTTGCACTCACGGCGTGGCCAAAGTGATGAACGCCTGAGCAGCCTTCTTCACAGCGCGTTTTACGGGGGCCCGTTACATAACCCATGTAAAGCGACATTTCTGTCCATCCCCACGCCAGAAGACCAGCAGCAAAACTCATCGCAATGGCAAATGTGGAATTGGCATCACGCAGCTGCCAGATCACAATTCCGCAGCAAATCAAAACTAAAGTTGCTGCAGCCATGCTCAATGGAAAAGTAGTGAGGGAGAGACTGTCCAGGTAAAAAATAATCCCTGTGGAAAGTCCCCACATCACGACAACAAAAGCAATGGCGGCAAACACCATCATGTTTAGTAACTCGGTGCCAAACGAATTTCAGCAGGTGCTATGTTTTCTTTGCTGCGCATTGCAAACAATCGCAGGAAAACTACACCAGCTTTTACAGTGGTTGTAACTTTGCTGATTTTCGCTGTGATGCCGCCCTTGGCTTGCTGGGTGGCTGCTTTATCGGTGATGACCAAAAGCTTGTTGAGAAGTGCCAAAAACTTTGGATTATCGATATCGATTGACAGCGGGAACACTTGGCGAGAGATTTCTGATGTAATGCGGAAAACTTTCATTCCATAATCCGTTGGATCAACGCCCAGCGCATTGTGAAAATGCGGGCGCTGATGATCGCGCACATACATTGTTGCAAATATTGCCAGCAGAAAGAACTTAACCCAATACTTATTCAATCCTGTGAGCAAATGGGGGTTGGCGCGCATGAGCAAAGCGAAGGCTTCGCCATGGCGGAACTCATCGTTGCACCACTTCTCAAACCATTTGAAAATCGGGTGGAACCGCTTTTCCGGATGCTGCTGCAAATGCCTGAAAATCACGATGTAACGCGCATAGCCAATTTTTTCAGAAAGATATGTTGCGTAGAAAATAAACTTCGGTTTGAAAAATGTATATTTCTTAGCCTTGGTTAAAAACCCCAAGTCAACACCAATATCAAAATCCTTAAGCGTGTCGTTGATAAAGCCGGCATGGCGGGCTTCGTCCCTGCTCATGTATTTGAACAGTTCTGTGATGTCAGGGTTGGTGCCGCGTTTGCGCATTTCGGCATAAAGCACGCAGCCGGAAAATTCCGCGGTGAGTGAACTTACCAGAAAATCTACAAATTCTTTGCGAAGGCCCGGTTCCAGATCATCAAGAGAAACTTTGTCCCATTCCTCGGAACGACGAAAATGTGCTTTGTTAGGATCTTCCCGCATTTCTTCCAAAAGCTTGTCCCACTCTGCACGAACGGGAGATATGTCCATCTTGTCGAGTGCAACATAATCTGTGGTGTAAAAGCGGGGGCTCAGCGCTGTGGTTTCAGCAGCCATGGCAGTTGTGTTTTTGGCCTTCAGGCCCAAGCGCTCAATTGTCATAATGCTTTTTCCTCCGAAAATGAGAATTCAAGCAATTCCATATATTCCAAATTACCCGTTAGCTCCGTCCACTTGCGCTCAAGCCAACCTGCCCTGTTGATGACGGCTTGGCGGCGCTCGCTATAGGTCTCACCATAGGGCACACGAATTTCAGCGCCTTGTACCAGCACTTCATCGCCGGGTCTTATTTTAATATCGCCATCGAGCACCACATGCGCTTGCAGAGACTCGAAGGTGTTCACGACATTGACAGTGCACATGACGTGTTCGCTCACTTTAGTGGCGAAGGGATTCATCATAGACCCTCTCCTTCTTTCTTGTTGGAAATAAGTGCGGCAAAAACCGCGGTATTGGACGGACCAAAGGCATTCATTGAAAGTGTTTTGCCTGAAGCCTCATCGATCAAGAACAACTGATTGCCTGTGTGGGCTTCCAGCCTGAAATTGCCCCCAGAATCGAGACCCTTATGTTTGCGATCATTGACTAACGTTCTCAACGTCGCGCGAAAGAAACTGCCTTCACCGCGATTATAGGTCACGATCATCTCGCCAGTTTTTGCATCCCGTACAATCACTTTGCCTTCTGCTGCATCTTCCACAGCCAGCACCCGCGTTTGCAATGCAGGTTCAACAGGCAGCGATGATGGCGGCCGGAAGCCTGCCAGCCGCATTGAGCCAATCAAAACAAACACGCAAGCCAAGCCAACAAATATGAATTTAAAGGCCTTGGTCGTGAAAATCTGATTGGCGGTGGCTGACGCGCTGTTCATTCTGCAGCCACCATCATGCCACCAGGCATTGCAGTCTGCGTTTCCACAACAGGCATCTGCCCGCCCAATGTGAATGCCAGACGCGAAGCCACAGCCTCAACATCAGGAATATCACGGAACGAAGGCTGGGGCTTCATCAGGTGCCAAGGCTTGGTGTGGGGCCACAGCAACATATAGGCGAGACGAACATCGCCGCCCGTCTTGAAGCAAATTGTGCCACAGTCTTTTCCAGTCGCAGTAAAAGAAACACCGTCAATTTTGCGCAATGGCAAATTGACGATCACTGGTAAAGCAATTCCCACTTTCATCAGCACGCGTTTGCTGGTGAGGGTGTAATGGGTGGTGCGTGCGCTCGCATAGGCAAACGCCAACAGAATTGCGCATGCGACAATGCCCAAACCTGCAATTTTAGGAACAGCCTGCAACGCCTCAAACAATGAAGCACCGTTTGCAAATTTCCAAGCGCCCTGTCCCACAATCAGCAAACCAAAATATATGGCCACTTTGCGCACATGAAAAGCATCAATGGCCAGCCGCTGCCAATCAGGACGCCCTTGCCAGATCAGGTTTTCGCCCTCTGGCAAATGGTCTGGCAGACCATTTGGAATGATGTCGGGTTGATTGCTCATAGCAGCGGCTCCGCTCTTTGTGGTGTGGCGTAGAGAGTACCAGCACCGTAGAAACCAAAGATTTTTTCTTCTTCAAGTCGGGTTACCATGTCAGGTTTTTTCTGCGTGGGCACTGAGGCAAACTGACGTCCTAGAATGGACTTGACTCGCACTTCTCTGGCTGCGCCAACAACGCGGGCTAATGTGGCTGGAAGAAGCACGTTGCGCTTCTTGCCCTTTTCGCCTGTTTCAACTTCGTAATAGCGCACCAAATATTCTGCTTGGTCAACCCAGACATCGCAAACCACGCCGCCTGTTTCGCCATCTGCACCCACCACTGTCATGCCTACTGGATTTGGATCTTTCGGATCAACATAGAAACCGGGTGCGGCGCGCAGAGGCACCAGCTTTGGTGTGCCATGAACTGTTGCATCAGGAATATCACGACGCTCAGCATAAGCACCGGGTCCTACGCCTGCTGTCATCGGATCACCATTCGGAACCAATGGTGCACCGGGAAAATTCGCTGATGGTGTTGCATTCACAGGGCGCATGTCCTGCGGTTGCGCACGAGGGGCCTGCACCGTTGAACCATCGGCAAGAAGATAAGTTTTTGGCTTGGGAACCGACGGAAAGCCTTGCACGACAACAGCGCCCGAACGATCATTTTCCAATGGATAACCTTCCCGCTTATTTTCACGGTGCAGATAATAAACCAAGCAGAGGAAGAAGCCTAAAAACACATAAAGAATAACCTGCGCTAAATCGATATATTGTGTGAAATTTGTAGTCATGTGTTGTTCCCTCTCTAATCATCCAGGATGTTGAACAAGGCCGAACTTTGCGCCCGGCTTTGATTGTGTAGATTGCCCGCGCACGCGAACGAGCGGGCCAAGAGCAATAAGCGTTACGAACAGTAAGAAAATTTCAGTGGTATAAACAAAGCAATAACCAGTGGCGTTGGTTTGCAAGGTCAAGCCAAACTCTCCACGCAAGGCGAAGTTGCTGATGAAATCACGCACTATGCCGCTGCACGCGACCGCTAAACCTGCAGCCGTTGCTTGCACTGCACCCCAAGCGCCGAGAGCCAAACCAGATGAACTGTTGTCGGCAAGTTCCATTGCGGCGGTCAACATGCCCACTGCAAACAAGCCGTTGCTCATGCCGATAAAGGCTGCTGAAGTGGAGAAGAGATTCACTGAGCTTATTGCTGGCGCAAATACCACTCCGGCAAATGCAAAAATGCCCGACACAACGCCGATTGAAGCCACACGACACGGATCACTACCAGACGTTAACAAATGAGCGGAGATCGCAAATCCGCAAACTGTGCCCATTGCAGTCAAAGCATTAAGCCACGTCGTTTGCCCCACACTCATGGCAAACACTTGTCCACCAAAAGGCTCGAGCAGAATATCTTGCATGGCAAAGGCAGCGGTTCCAAGGCCAAGGGCAACCAACAAGCGAAATACTTTTCCAGTCTTTAACAGTTCTGAAAATGCTTCCGAAAAACTAACGCTTGGCCCTTCACCTGATGTGAGCTGAGGATTGCGCGCTTCTTGCTTCCACATGGCAACGCAATTCAACACCACAGCTGTCACAGCCACACCTTGAATGACCTGTATTAAATGGAGTTGGCTGAAATGTTGCAACAAGCCGCCAAACACAACGGCACTCACGGCCATGCCAAGAAGCAGTGTCACATAGAGCAGTGCTACAACGCGCGATCTCACATGGGCTGGTGCCAGATCATTGGCCAAAGCCAATCCCGCTGTTTGTGTTGTGTGAATGCCAGCGCCGACCAAAAGAAATGCTAAGCCTGCACCCGCATGGCCAATCCAAGCGGGGCCTTGACTGTCGCCTGAAAGCAAGATCAGCGCGAAGGGCATGATGGCAAAGCCGCCAAATTGCATCAATGTGCCAAACCAAATGTAAGGCACACGACGCCAACCCAGAACTGAACGGTGGGTATCCGATTTGTGACCAATGAGCGCCCTAAATGGCGCAAACAACAAGGGCAAAGAAACCATCATGCCAACCAGCCAAGCCGGAACCCCCAGCTCCACAATCATCACACGGTTTAATGTTCCAGTGAGCAGCACCATCGACATGCCAACTGAAAATTGAAACAGCGAGAGGCGCAACAATCGTAACAATGGCAGTTCGTCTGTCGCTGCATCGGCAAATGGCAGGAAGCGCGGACCGATGGATTGCCACATGGTTGTCATGCGTTTCATGAACGAACGAGCTCCTGTGCCTCTGAAATATAAAAACCAGTGGCAACACGGTGGCTGCGCCCCAGTTTCACGCCATCCATTTTTGCAAGTGCTGCCCGCAATGCTTTTGGCGGTTGGGGTTCAATGGCAGGAGATTTATCGCCGCGCGGAAAGAGTTTGCCCAAGCCCCACAGCACCGCCAACGGAAGTGTCCAAGGCGGAAATGAAAAGACCATGCCTTTAATGGCCATTTTAGAAAGGCCTGAAATGATGTTTATCATATCGCTGGTGCGATAGTGAATGATCGAGTCCATTGCGACCACGTAATCAAATTGACCCAATTTTGGGTCGAACATGTCACCCGATAGGAACGTCACATCTAAGCCCTGTGGCAAACGCTGGCGGGCAACATCAACAAGCTGAGGTGAGAGATCAATCGCCGTAACTTTGGCACCTCGCATCGCTGCTGCAACGGCCAAAGCACCCGTGCCACAGCCGGCATCAAGAATTGTAACCCCTTGCAAATCTTCAGGCAGAAATGACAGAAGTTTGGCGCGCATTTCATCACGGCCAGCTCGCACACGGGCACGCACGCCACTCACCGGCGCATCCGATGTTAGCTTCTCCCAGGCTCCAACCGCAGTGCGGTCAAAGTAAGTTTCAATTTCCGAGCGGCGTGTGAGATATTGTGTGGACATCAATCAAACCCTCAATCAAAACCAAGGAAATCAAATATATCGCGGTCTTTCATCGGCTTTGCATCTTGTGGTTCAACACCGGCCCAAAGTTGCGCGGCAAGACGCATATATTCGTTTTGCACGGCAAGAATTTCGGGTGTTTCTTCCACTTCAAACAAGGTGCGCTTCTTAAGGCGGCTCATGCGAATTGCATCAAGATCAGGGAAGTGAGCCAATAGCTTCAAACCGATTGCTTCATTGAAGCGGTCAATTTGGTCAGTGTCTTTGCTGCGATTGGCAATCACGCCGCCCACACGCACTTTATAATTTTTAGCTTTTGCAGTGATGGCCGCAACAATGCGGTTCATTGCAAAAATGGAGTCAAAGTCATTGGCTGTCACAATGACAGATTGGTGAGAGTGCATTAGCGGTGAAGCAAAACCACCGCAAACCACATCGCCCAAAACGTCGAAGATCACCACATCGGTGTCATCCAACAAATGATGCTCTTTTAAAAGTTTTACAGTTTGGCCAACAACATAACCGCCGCAGCCTGTGCCAGCGGGTGGGCCGCCAGCTTCCACGCACATCACGCCATTGTAACCCTCAAACACATAGTCTTCGGGGCGCAATTCTTCGGAGTGAAAATCAACCTGCTCTAAAATATCGATGACAGTAGGAACGAGGCGCTTCGTCAGCGTGAATGTGGAGTCATGCTTGGGATCACAGCCAATTTGCAAAACGCGTTTGCCCAGTTTTGAAAACGCAACCGAGAGGTTAGACGATGTTGTGCTTTTGCCAATGCCGCCCTTGCCGTAAACTGAGAACACTTTGGCTGTACCAATGTCCAAGTTGGGGTCCATTTGCACCTGCACACTGCCAGCACCATCAAGGCGCTTATGGGTGGGTGTCCGATCAAGAACCAATGTCATGCTGCGACCTCCATGGTAACGCCTTCTAATTTATCTTCTAGTTCTTCGCCGGCACGCTCTAATGCTTCCAAAGTGGCAGCATCCGGTTTCCAATAGTCTCTGCGGTGGGCTTCAAGCAGACGGCTCACCACTTTTGCAGTTGCTGTTACATTCAAATCAGCAAGGCGATTGCGCATCGCTTCATCAAGCACAAATGTTTCGGATATTTTTTGGTAAACCCAAGGGGAAACTTGGCCCGTGGTGGCAGACCAGCCCATCGTGTTTGTCACGTGGGTTTCAATTTGGCGCACACCTTCATAACCATGTTTCAACATGCCTTCGAACCATTTTGGGTTCAAAGTGCGGGTGCGGGTTTCAAGGGCCACTTGCTCATTGAGCGTGCGCACAGCACCTTGGCCCGATGTTTGATCACCAATATAAACGGGAGCCGTTTTGCCACCGCGCGCGCGCTGCACAGCGCGGCTGATGCCACCCAGCGTGTCAAAATAATTATCGACAGTGGTGACACCCAATTCGACAGAGTCGAGATTTTGATAGGCCAATTCTACTGTGCCAAGCACCGCGTTAAGCAGCCCCTTTTGTTGTGATGGTTTGCCATTACGGCCATAAGCGAAGCTCTTTCTGTTTGTGTAAGTTTCAGCAATCTGGTCTTCGTCATTCCAATTGCTGCTCTCGATGAGGTTGTTGACGTTAGCACCGTAAGCGCCATCGGCATTGCAGAACACGCGCAGTGACGCCGTTTCCAAATCACAATTGTTGATGCGCTGATATTCGAGCGCATGTTTGCGCACAAAATTCTGGTCGATCGGTTCATCGGCACTTGCAGCAAGGAAGCTGGCCTCAGCAATCAATTTGATTTGCAAGGGCAGCAAATCGCGGAAAATGCCGGAGAGTGTTGTCACAACATCAATGCGGGGACGGGCCATTTCAGATAGCGGAATGAGTGCGGCACCTGTGAGGCGGCCAAAGCTATCGAAGCGAGGTTTGGCACCCAGCAGAGCTAGAACTTGACCAATGGGGCCGCCTTCGTTTTTCAAATTATCCGTGCCCCACAACACAATGGCCACTGTTTCTGGCAGGCTGTTGCCATCCTTGGTGTGGCGCGCCAACAAGCGTTCAGCTTGGGCGGCACCATCTTTCACGGCATAAGCACTTGGAATGCGGAAGGGGTCAAAGCCATGCAGGTTGCGGCCCGTCGGCAGAATTTCAGGCGTGCGCAAAAGATCGCCGCCTTGAGCGGGATGAATGTAGCGCCCATCGAGGGCAGCAAGCAAACCAGCAAGTTCGTGCTCTTCGCCAAGCTTCGCCGCGGTGGCAGATAGTTCTTTGAAAATTGCCTGGGTGTGTTCGCAGGCCTCAAGCCCGCTCAACTGTGATGCAACTGCAATGGATTGACCACTAACAACGGCCTCGATAGCAGCGCGTTCAGGGCGCACGCCATGCGAAGCCTCGGCAACAGCCATCAGCATATCGGCGCGTTCTTCGTCCGTTGGTGTTGCCCCCGCCACATGGAGGCCATGTGGAATGAGGGTGTATTCCAACTCAAGAATGGCCGTGCCCAAGGCACCCACACGCAAATCATGCTCGTCATAGCGCCAAGCGGGCGTGGCATCGGCAAAGTCTAAAACTGACGCTTGCGCTTGGATCAACTCCACCAACGATGCACTTTCATGGGTGTCTTCTGGGGCCAGTTTGCGCCAACGATCAATTGAAGCTTTGAGATCAACTAGCCCACGGTAAAGTCCGGCATGGGCAACGGGTGGTGTTAAGTAGCTCACGAGAGTGGCCGCACTGCGGCGCTTGGCAATCATGCCTTCGGATGGATTGTTAGACGCATAGAGATAGAGATTTGGCAAATCTGAAATCAGGCGATCGGGCCAGCAGCTGCCAGACATGCCCGCTTGTTTGCCAGGCATGAATTCCAGTGCGCCATGAGTGCCGAAATGCAAAACAGCGTTTGCACCAAAATCTTCGCGCAGCCAGCGATAAAAAGCTGAGAAGGCATGGGTTGGTGCAAAGCCACGCTCAAACAGCAGGCGCATTGGATCGCCTTCATAACCGAATGACGGTTGAACGCCCACGAACACATTACCAAACTGAGCGCCTAAAACATGAATTGTTTGACCGTCTGTTTGTTGTTTGCCGGGGGCCGGGCCCCATTGCTTTTCAATGGCACCTAAATATTTTTCACGCCGCACGTGATCATCGGTTGGAATGCGGTGGGCCACATTGGCTAGCGCACCAAAGCGCTCTTTGTTGCCAATGATGATTGCATCACGCAGCGCAT
>JANYHE010000032.1 GCA_025359215.1 Hyphomicrobiales bacterium | reverse complement strand
AAATGTTGGGCCATGCTGATATTTCGACCACGCAAATTTACACGCATGTGCAGGCTGAACGTTTGAAAGAGGTAGTGGAAAAGTTTCATCCTCTTTCGAAAAAAGGCTGACGCAAGAAAGGTTGACTTTGGCTGCAGTCATTGCCAGAAACTGCGGCACGTTATTATAAATGAGGGATCATGCTCGCTTTTTTGGATTTTGAGGCCCCAGTTGCCGATCTCGAGGGTAAAATTGCTGAACTGCGCAATATGGCGCAAGGCGATGCCAAAATTTCCATTGCTGATGATGTGAAATCTTTGGAGAAAAAAGCCAGTAAGATTCTGGCGGAGCTCTATCAATCACTGACACCTTGGCAAAAAGCGCAGGTGGCACGCCATCCTGAGCGGCCCCACGCTTTAAACTACATCGAAAAGCTCATCACCGATTATGTGCCTCTGGCAGGTGACCGCAAATTTTCCGAAGATGAAGCTGTGGTTGGGGGCCTTGGTCGATTTCAAGGTCAGCCTGTTGTAGTGATTGGACAAGAAAAAGGCTCTGACACGGCTAGCCGACTCAAACATAATTTTGGCATGGCCAAGCCTGAAGGCTATCGGAAAGCTGTGCGGCTGATGGAAATGGCAGATCGGTTTGGTTTGCCTGTGATTACGTTAGTAGACACATCGGGTGCTTATCCGGGTGTTGACGCTGAAGAGCGGGGGCAAGCTGAAGCGATTGCTCGTTCGACGGATTGTTGTTTGTCATTGGGCGTGCCGTTGGTTTCAGTGATCATCGGCGAAGGTGGTTCGGGTGGTGCAATTGCTATCGCCACCGCCAATACTGTGTTGATGTTAGAACATTCTATTTACAGCGTTATCTCGCCTGAAGGTGCGGCTTCGATATTATGGCGTGACCCAGCGCGGGCTAAAGATGCAGCGACGGCTCTGAAAATCACGGCGCAGGATTTAAAGAAATTTGGCGTTATTGACGAAATTGTTCCTGAACCTTTGGGGGGCGCACACCGTATGCCTGATCAAGCCATCGCAGCCGTGAGTGAAGCAATTTCACGCACGTTGAAAGCTTTTGATGGCCTCTCGGCAGATGTGGTGCGCACACAACGCCGGGAGAAATTTTTAGGAATTGGTCGCAGCCTTTAAAGGATTGAGCATGAAAATCTCTCGTCGTGGTTTTGTTTTAGGTGCAGCCATGGCGGGGATTTCTCGTCCGAGTTTTGCCAATAATCCGGTTTTACAAATCGGCACACGCATTCTTGATGTGAAGGGTAAAGCTGCCAAAGTCTATGGCATTTTGGGCCCTTCCGGAAAACCCGGCTTGGAAATGGTTTTGGGCCAACGCTTTCAATTTGATTTACAAAATACGCTTGGCGAAGAAACTGCCATTCATTGGCACGGTTTAACGCCGCCCGCTGCCCTTGATGGTGTGCCCCATGTTTCAGCAGCAGCCTTGGCTGCGAGTGAAACGCGCAGCTATGATTTTGAAAATCTCAAAGCGGGCACACATTGGATGCACTCTCATTTGGGATTGCAAGAACAAAAACTGCTTGCTGCTCCCTTGATTGTTCTTGAAACAAAACCTCCGATGTTTGACGAACAAAGCCACGTGATCATGCTGCATGATTTTACATTCCGAGAACCCGATGAAATTCTGGCTGAGCTGAAGGGCGGGGGCGGGGCGCATGCCATGAATAACATGCCCGGCATGATGATGGGTGGTGACGTGGACTATGATGCCCTTCTAGCCAATGACCGCACATTGGATGACCCTGAAATTCTGCTAGCTCAAAAGGGTGGAACCTTGCGTTTGCGCATTATCAATGCCGCAGCGGCCACAAATATGTGGATCGATTTGGGTGAACTCAAAGGTCAACTTATTGCGGTGGACGGCAACACGGTGTTTCCCGTTCAAGGTTCGAAATTTCCTCTCGGCATTGCTCAGCGTGCTGACATTCGCATTGCGCTTCCCGCAGGATCAGGGGTGTGGCCAATTTTGTTTCAATCGGAAGGTGCTGCCTTGCGGGCCGGTATTATCGTGCAGGCTGGGGACCGTGCGATTGTCAAAATTTCTGATCAAGGAGAAGCAGGGCCAGCACTCGATTTGAAACTTGAGGCGAAGCTCAAGCCTGTGGCTCAACTCTCGCTTGATCCTGTCAGCCATGTCGAAACTGTTGCCCTTACGGGAGGTGAAGAAAATTATGCGTGGGGCTTTAATGGCAAAGCCATGATGCATGATGTGTTGTTTAACGTGCGCCAAGGGGAACGGGTTGAAGTGACCTTGCAGAACACCACAAATATGGCGCACCCCATGCATCTTCACGGACATTATTTCAAAGTTGTGGGTCTTGGCAACAAACGCATCGATGGTGCAATTCGCGACACGATTTTAGTGCCGGCAGGTGGGAATGTGACCATTCAGTTTGACGCCAATAATCCAGGCACTTGGGCTTTCCATTGCCATCATCTTTATCACATGAACTCCGGCATGATGGCCACCATGGGCTATGTTGGCGCAGCCTAAAGCAGTTCCTGCAAATGCGGGATCAGCGGCAAGTCTGCCGGTGGCATGGGATAGTCGCGCAAGGTTTTCGCAAAGACCCATTTAAGCTCTTGGCCTTCTAAGGCTTGCGCAATGCCTTTCCAGCGGCGGCACACATAAAGCGGCATAAGCAGATGGAATTCATCGTAGGCGTGGCTGGCAAAGGTGAGGGGTGCGAGGCAGGAATGCTCGACGTCAATTCCAAGTTCTTCCTTGAGCTCGCGTATCAAAGCCGCTTCGGGCCGCTCACCTTGCTCCACTTTGCCGCCTGGAAATTCCCAAAGGCCAGCCAATGTTTTGCCCTCGGGGCGCTTGGCCAAAAGAATGCGGCCATCTGGATCGATCAAGGCGACCGCCGCAACCAGAACGATTTTCATTAGCTGCGGTATGAACCGTTTATATCGATGTAACGATGGGTGAGATCACAGGTCCACACTGTAGCTGTGCCTTTGCCAACACCGATATCAGCTTCAATTTTAATGTCACGGCCCTTCATGTGGGGCATGATATCGGCTTCTTTATAGTTGGCATCTTTCATGCCTTTGGCCGCCACTTGAATGCCACCAATTTTAATGCGCAATTTATCGCGGATCGCTTTTTCGCCAGATTTGCCAATGGCCATGACGATGCGGCCCCAGTTGGCATCTTCACCGGCAATTGCGGTTTTGACGAGGGGCGAATTGGCAATGCTCATGCCGATTTTTTTGGCGGCTGCTTCGGATTCTGCCCCTGTGATTTTAATTTCAACGAGTTTCTCGGCACCTTCACCATCTTTGACGACTTGCAAAGCAAGGTCGAGGCAAAGCCCAGACAAAGCTTTGGCGAAGGGTTTCAGTCTCGCGTCGGCGGCTGATTTGAGCGCTTTGAGTGGAGCACCTGTTTGGCCTGTTGCAAACAAGAGAACTGTATCTGATGTTGACGTGTCGCCATCGACTGTGATGCAGTTGAATGACTTCACAACACTTTGTGAGAGAAGTTTTTGCAAAATTTTAGCTGGCAGATTGGCATCGGTAAAAATGAACACGAGCATAGTGGCCATATCAGGCGCAATCATGCCTGAACCTTTAGCAATACCATTGATGGTGACGGTTTTGCCGCCGAGCTTCACTTGGGCTGTGGCCAATTTTTGAAATGTGTCGGTGGTCATAATGGCGCGCGCGGCCATATCCCAAGCTGAAGACGAAGCATCGGCTTTCAGCTGTAAGAGTGCATTGACGATGGGGGCAGGGTTTAAAGGTTCGCCAATCACACCTGTCGATGCTTGAAACACCTCGCCTGGCTTGCAGCCAAAAGTTTTGGCAGCGGCGGCGGCAACAGCTTTCACTGTGGCCACGCCCTTTTTGCCGGTAAAGGCATTGGCATTGCCAGCATTCACAACCAAGGCGCGGCCAACACCTTTTTTCAAACTTTCAGCACACCAATCAACCGGGGCTGAGCGCGATTTAGAGTTTGTAAGACAACCTGCAACAGTGGTTCCAGCATCCATCAGGGCCACCAACACATCAGGCCTGTTCTTATAGCGAATGCCTGTTGCCGCCGACGCCAATTTTACGCCGATAACCTCAGGGAGGTGCGGGAAAGTCGCCGGCGCCAAAGGTGAAACCACATTAGACATCAGGCGATCCTCGGTTCTTTGAATTATTGTTTTGGAGCGTCCGGCAACGCAAGATCACCCTTGCCACCATCGGCACCATCAGCTGGCACGGCCACATCAGCGCCTGCACCACCTTGTTGCTCAAGCAAGGTTTTGTGCTGCGCCGCAGCTTCTTCCTGTGCCTTTTTCAAATCGGGATCAAGAATTTCGACCTTGGCAGTCCCTTGTAAACCAGCCAGCAAAGCCTGCACTTTGTCACGGACCAGCACATTGCGAATGGCACCCTTCACCTGATCATAAGGTTGCGAAGCGCCCATTTTGCGATCATCCATGCGAATGATGTGCCAACCATAGTCAGTCTTTACGGGTTGCGATATTTCACCAACTTTAAGCGCGAAAGCCGCGTCTGAGAAGGCTTTAACCATTTCAGGCGCGGTGAAATAGCCCAGATCGCCACCATAATCTTTAGAGCCGTCTAAGCTATATTGCTTGGCGAGGTCTTCAAATTTCTCACCCTTTTGCAGTTTGGCTTCAATATCCTGAGCTTCTTTTTCTGTGGCTACTAAAATATGTCGTGCACGCACACGCTCGGTTGACTGCACTTTGGCAGATTCTTTGTCATAGGCCGCTTTGATTTCTGCTTCGGTAATTGCGGGGCTAATTTTCTGGGCCAGATAAGAGTCCCGCAGGGCTTTAGCTTGGTAGGCCGCCAAACGACGCTTATAGTCATCGCTTTCGCCCACACCTTCTTTTGCCGCGACTTGGGCAAGTAAATGGCGCTCTATCAAAAACTCTACAACAAACGGGAACCGCAGTTTTTGCGGCATGTTTGGCAATTGCCCAATGACATCATCAAAGGCCATGCGAACTTCGGAGGTCTTAATTTCGTAGCCGTTAACAGTGGCCACGGTTTTATCGTCACCCGTCAATGGCTCGGTCGTGGTACTTTGAGCATGAGCCGATGCGAAAAGTGATAAAGCAACCGCTCCTGAGAGTAGCGTGGTCTTCAATATATTGTGAATGCGCGGCATGTATTCCATCGGTGTTAGTGCACTGGGGGTCTCGTATATGCAGGGCTTGCCCTTGAAACAAGGCTATAATAAGCCTTTTGGGCAGTTGTTGCTGCCTTGCAACAGGTTGAAAATCGAATGGATCACACCTATTTGCAGTTTATTACTCAATTGAAATGTTTGCCAGCGCTGAAACCTGCGCTAGAAGACCGCGAAAACCGGGGTCCAACCCCTTGAAGGAACGAATCACATGCTCGGATTGCGCAAGCTGGCCGCAAAAGTTTTTGGCACGACGAATGACCGCAAATTAATTGGCTTTCAAAAACGTGTGCCCGAAATTAATGCATTGGAAGCCGAGTTTGCTGCGCTGAGCGATGATGCATTGAAAGGCGTTACCGCCGAGTTCAAAGTGGAGCTTGCTGCGGGCAAGACTCTTGATGATATTCTGCCGCGGGCTTTTGCTGCCGTGCGCGAGGCCGCCAAGCGGTCTTTGGGGTTGCGCCCGTTTGATGTTCAAATGGTGGGCGGCATGGTTTTGCATGCGGGCATGATTTCAGAAATGAAAACGGGTGAAGGCAAAACATTGGTTGCCACATTGCCTGTCTATTTGAACGCGCTTGAAGGCAAGGGCGTGCATGTGGTGACTGTGAATGATTATCTGGCCAAGCGCGATTCGGCTTGGATGGCGAAAGTTTATGGCACACTGGGTTTGACCACGGGCGTCATTGTGCATGGCCTAGAAGATTCTGAACGCCGCGCCGCTTATGCTTGCGATGTGACCTATGCCACCAACAATGAGTTGGGCTTTGATTATTTGCGCGACAATATGAAATATCATCTCGAGGAAATGGTTCAACGGGGTCACAATTATGCGATTGTGGACGAAGTTGACTCAATTCTTATTGATGAAGCCCGCACGCCCTTAATTATTTCGGGCCCATCGGAAGATCAATCGCAACTTTATAATTCACTTGATCAGTTTATCCCGCGCCTTGTGGCGGCTGACTATGAGTTGGATGAAAAGCAACGCCAAGTGACCTTGACTGAAGCGGGCAACGAACACCTTGAACAATTATTGACTGAAGCAAGTGTGATGAAGGCGGGCAGCAGCATGTATGATGCGGCCAATATCGGCATTGTGCATCACATTCAGCAGGCGCTTCGCGCGCACACACTTTTCCAACTGGATAAAGACTATATCGTGAAAGATGGCGAAGTTGTAATTATTGACGAATTCACGGGCCGCATGATGTCGGGTCGACGTTATTCTGATGGTTTGCATCAGGCGATTGAAGCCAAAGAACATGTGCAAGTGATGCCGGAAAATGTGACGATGGCATCAGTCACATTCCAAAATTATTTCCGCATGTATAAGAAACTCGCTGGCATGACTGGAACGGCACTCACGGAAGCGGATGAGTTCCACGATATTTATGGTTTGGAAGTGATTGATATTCCAACCAACGTGCCAGTGGCGCGTAAAGACGAAGACGATGAAGTTTACCGCACGGCCAAAGAAAAATATGCAGCCATCAGTGACACTATTCGCGGTGCACGTGAGCGTGGCCAGCCTGTTTTGGTGGGCACCACCTCGATTGAAAAATCGGAGGAGCTTTCAGCCTTGTTTAATGCTTCGGGCATTGAACACAATGTTTTGAATGCGCGTTTCCATGAGCAGGAAGCCACGATTATTGCGCAAGCTGGCGCACCTGGTGCGGTGACGATTGCGACCAATATGGCTGGTCGCGGAACTGACATTAAGCTTGGTGGCAATTTGGATATGCGCATTGCAACCGAGCTTGGCGCTGTGCCTGAAGGTGCTGAACGTCAACGCCGCATTGCGGCTATTGAAGCTGAAATTGAAGCGCATAAGAAAACGGTTTTGAATGCTGGTGGCTTGTTTGTGATTGGCACCGAGCGCCATGAAAGCCGCCGTATTGATAACCAGTTGCGGGGCCGTTCCGGTCGGCAGGGTGATCCTGGTCAATCGCGCTTTTATCTCTCGCTACAAGATGATTTGATGCGGATTTTCGGATCGGATCGCCTTGATGGCATGTTGCAGAAGCTGGGCCTAAAGGAAGGCGAAGCCATTGTTTCATCGTGGATCAATAAGGCGTTGGAGAAAGCCCAACAAAAAGTTGAAGCGCGCAATTTTGACATTCGTAAGAACTTGTTGAAATTCGACAATGTTATGAATGATCAGCGTAAGGCGATTTTTGATCAACGCATTGGCATTATGAATGGCGAAGAAATTCACGAAACTGTGGATGATATGCGCCACGATATTATTGGTGAGCTGATTGCCAAGCATATTCCTGAAAATGCCTATGCCGAAAGCTGGGATGCAGCAGGCTTGCGTGAACGCCTTCGTGAGGCGGTGGGTGTTGATTATCCCATCGAAGATTGGGCCAAAGAAGAAGGCATTGCAGACGAAGAAATTAAAGACCGTGTGACCAAAACCGCGGATACTTTCTACAGTTCGAAGCGCGAGAAGTATTCTTCAGATATTATGAAGCAGGTCGAAAAATCTGTACTTCTGCAAACGCTTGATCGGTTGTGGCGCGAGCATATTGTGGCGGTGGATTATTTGCGCCAAGTTATTCATTTGCGCGGCTATGGCCAGCGTGATCCGCTCAACGAATATAAGACCGAAGGCTTCACGCTGTTTTCAGAAATGATTACGCGTTTGAAAGAGGCCGTGACTGGCCAATTGATGCGTGTGGAAATTCAAATGCGCGGCGAAGAAGATTTGCTGCCCGATGCCAGCCAATTGCCACCAATGGAAGCGCACCATATTGATGCAACAACAGGTCAGGATGATATTAGCGCAGGGCTTTCAATGTTCCCCACTGTGGCGCCTGTTGCAAACCGCGACCCGCAAAATCCTGAAACTTGGGGCAAGGTTGCGCGCAATGATGATTGCCCCTGTGGTTCCGGCAAGAAATTTAAACATTGCCATGGGGCTTATGTTTAATCGTTTGCTTTAAGAGCTTCAGCCAGGCGGTGGGTGGCACTGCCTGGTTTTAGCGGCTTTTGCTGACTTTCGTGTGGCCGCCAGGCCATGGCCCAAGCTAGTTCTAATGTTGCGTGAATGCGGCCATCCGGATCAGTGTTCTGCGCATGATAATGCTCAGCCACTTTGGTGATAAAGCGACGCGACACCAGATTGCGGCTGCGCCCTGTGAGCGGATTCGAATAACCGAAAGATTTCACCTCTCGCATCAGTGCAAAAACATCGGCATAGCGCACTTCGCTATTGTCCATATCGGCCACAGCGAGAGCTAACCCGGCCCGCTGCAGCAAGCCGCCCAGCTCACGCACCCCAATCATGGGGGCAACACGAGGTGAAACGCCGCCTGTAATTTCGAGTTCGGCTTGAAGCCAGCTTTCGCGCAATTCACGCAACGTATCGCCTGCGAAGAATGCGACGACTAATAATCCATCAGGCATCAGGCTGCGGCCCAATTGAGCGAGATGGCCCGGAACATCATTGACACAATGAAGATCAAGCAGGCTGAACACAGCGTCATATTTATTTTCGGGTAAATTCAGATTGTCATTGGCTTGGGGTGCCGCAATTTCAATTTCTGAAGTTTTCTGGGAAAGCATCAGGGCATTCGAAATAATGTCTGGTGATTGTGTTATAAGCAAAGCTTTTGGAAAAGACTTCGTGATGAAAGACAGGCGTTCACTGAGCTCAGCGGCGATGTGGTTTTGCAAAATCTCCGTGCCACTGGCGCTGGCCTGTCTGGCCAGATAAAGTGGGCGATCAAAGATTTCGGGGGTGGGCTCGGTCATGGATGATCAGCTAGCTGAAAAAGGCCGGAGGTTCCAGCTGCGCGGGGTGATTAATTTCTTCCGTGCCGTGGTGGATATTGTCACACCGCCCAAATGTTTAGCCTGCCGTGGGGATGTTTTGGCGGGAGCCAGCCTGTGCACTGCATGTTGGCAGAAGCTGACTTATTTGGAAGATCCGGTGTGTGATGCATTGGGCATTCCCTTTGCTTATGATGAGGGTGAGGGTGCGCTGAGTGCAGCTGCCTTGGCGGACCCGCCACCCTGGGACCGGGGCCGGGCCGCAGTTTTGTTTGATGATGCCGCCAAAGGCTTGGTGCATTCTCTCAAATATCGAGACGTGACAGAAGCTGGGTTATTTATGGCGCGGATGATGGCGCGCGCTGGGCGCGACCTGTTAGCCAATGCCGATGTTGTTATGCCTGTGCCGCTGCACCGTTCAAGGCTGTGGAAGCGGCGCTTTAATCAGGCCGCCTTTTTGGCTAAGCCCCTTGCCGCAGCGTGTGGCAAGGCGATGGCCACTGATATTTTGCTTCGGCAGCGGGCCACGCCACAACAGGTTGGGTTAAATGCGGAGGCGCGGCGCAAAAATGTGCGAAAAGCTTTTATGGTGCCTTTTGAGAAATCAGGGCTAATTTCTGGAAAAACCATTGTGCTGGTCGATGATGTGCGCACCACGGGCGCCACTTTGGCCGCTTGTGTGGTGGCCTTGAAAAAAGCCGGTGCCGCCCAAGTGTTCGTGCTCACCTTCGCCCTTGTGAAAGAGCCGCACCGAATGCATATAGATGCTTGACGGAAGGTTTTAAGATGTCTGACATTACAATTTACACGACCAACACCTGTGGATATTGCGCTATGGCCAAATCTTTGTTGGCCAAGAAAGGTGCAAAATTTAAAGAAATTGACGTGTCTTACGATCCTGAACAACGCGCGATTATGATGGCACGGGCTGGTGGGCGGCGCAGTGTTCCGCAGATTTTTATTGGTGAAAAGCATGTGGGGGGTTGTGATGACCTTCATGCTTTAGATGCAAAGGGTGGGCTGGACCCATTATTGGTTTCAGCATGAGTTTTAAGGCGGGCCTTATCCAATTGCGCTCTTCGCGTGACATGGCAACGAATGTGGTGGAGGCTTCAAAGCTCATCCGTCAGGCAGCCTCGCAAGGGGCAACATTTATATCAACGCCTGAGATGACAAATATATTTGAGCCTGATCGGGAGCGTCTCAAAGCCGTGGTGATGACGGAAGCCTACGATTCATCCGTGCACGGATTTGTTGAACTCGCGGCCAAGTTAAAGATTTGGCTGCATCTGGGTTCCTTGGCGCTGAAGGGCGACGATGGCAAATTGGTCAACCGCACATTGCTGGTGAACCCCAAAGGCGAAATCGTGGCGCGATACGACAAGATTCATTTGTTTGACGTCGATTTGCCGAATGACGATAAATATCGCGAGTCAGAGACTTTTACTGCGGGTTCAAAAGCTGTGACTGTTGGGTTGCCCTTTTGTAAATTGGGCCTTTCGATTTGTTATGATGTGCGTCACCCCGCTTTATATCATGCCTTGGCCAAGGCTGGTGCTGATGTGTTGGTGGTTCCGGCCGCCTTCACGGTTCCAACGGGTAAGGCCCATTGGCATGTGTTGTTGCGGGCTCGCGCCATTGAAACTGGAAGCTATGTTATTGCTGCCGCCCAAGGGGGCACACATGATTCTGGCCGAGAAACATGGGGTCACAGCAAAGTGGTGGACCCATGGGGCAAGGTGATTGCTGAGGCGGGCGTTGATCCTGAATATTTGTTGTTTGAAATTAACCCGGCTGAATCCGCTGCGGCACGGGCGCGGATTCCGGCCTTGGTGCATGCGCGTGAGTTTTCATTATCTGAGGTTCAGGCTTGATCCGTTACGATCTCATCTGTGCCAAAGGCCATCAATTTGATGGCTGGTTTTCTGATAGTGCCGCTTACGACACACAAGCCAAGCGTGGCATGATTTCTTGCACCCATTGCGGTGTGAATAAAATTGAAAAACAAATCATGGCACCGGGAATTGCTGCCAAAGGCAATCGCAAATCGGAAACTCAGGCGATGACCGCGGGGCAACTTGATCCTCGTGCAACGGCGTTGATGCAAATGATGCGCGACTACCGCAAGCACGTCACCGAGAATTCTGAAAATGTCGGCACACAGTTTGCTGATGAAGCGCGCAAGATTCATTTCAAGGAAGTGAAAGAACGCCCTATTTATGGCGAGGCCACCGCTGATGATGCCAAGGCACTGATCGAAGATGGGATTGATGTGCACCCGATTCCGAGACTGCGTGAGGACGGGAATTAATTTAAGTTCTGTTGGGCCACCAACATATAATTCACATCCATATCCTTCGCTTTGCGCCATTCATTGGCCATGACGTGATAGGTGACACCACTTTCGGCTTTTGTGCTGGCACCTGACGCGCTCAACCAATCTTTCAATTCTGATGGCTTGATAAATTTTTCCCACTCATGTGTGCCGCGTGGAAGCCAGCCCAGAACATATTCAGCGCCCACGATGGCAAGGGCAAATGATTTGAGGGTGCGGTTCAATGTGGCCACGAACATCAGTCCATTGGGCTTTAACAAATTTACACAAGTGGCCGTGAAGGCTTTCGGGTTGGCCACGTGTTCGATGACCTCCATGTTGAGGATCACATCAAACTTTTCACCAGCTGCCGCCAAATCTTCGGCTGTGCCCACGCGGTAGTCGATGTCCAGTTCCATTTCACTGGCGTGAACAGAGGCGGTTTTTATGTTTTTCTCGGATGGATCAACACCCACAACAGCTGCACCCAACCTTGCCATAGGTTCACACAAAAGGCCACCACCGCAGCCAATGTCTAAGAACCGCAGTCCCTTAAAAGGTTCGCGTTCCATAGGGTCTAGGCTCAAGCGGGCGCAAACTTGCTCTTTTATATAGGTGAGCCTGACGGGATTAAATTTATGCAAAACGCCGAATTTACCTTTCGGATTCCACCATTCGGCGGCCATTTTGGAGAATTTTTCGACTTCCGCAGGGTCTAAACTGGAAAGGGTGGGTTTTGTATCTATTGTCATTGCAAATTGTTACCTGAAATTGATGTTGGCATTATTGCATATATAAGTGCCCTCACCTAAGAGTACGCCGCGCCGCACCTTGCGGCTCTTATTTTTATGGGGAACGGGCTGATGGGCCGTTTGGTTATGAAATTTGGTGGCACTTCGGTTGCGGATATTGAACGCATCCGTAATGTTGCGCGCCATGTTGAACGCGAAGTGAAGGCCGGGCACCATGTAGCTGTTGTGGTTTCGGCTATGGCTGGCACCACAAATCAGCTGGTTGATTGGTGCAAACAGGCCTCAGCCGTGCATGATTTGCGTGAATATGACGCCATTGTTGCTTCTGGCGAGCAGGTGACTGCTGGGCTTTTGGCGATTGTGCTGCAAGATTTGGGCATTCCTGCGCGCAGCTGGCATGGCTGGCAAATTCCGCTTCAATCTGATGGTGTGCATGGATCAGCGCGCATCACCGGAATTGATGCTGGCGAAATTCGCAAGCGCATGGAGCAGGGCCAAGTGGCGGTTATTGCGGGCTTCCAAGGCATTGGCCCCGATAAGCGTATTACCACGCTGGGGCGCGGTGGTTCTGATACTTCAGGTGTGGCCATTGCTGCTGCGCTTGATGCGGCCTGCGACATTTATACTGACGTGGACGGGGTTTATACTGCCGATCCGCGCATTGTGACGGGTGCGCAAAAGCTCGACCGCATTACATATGAAGAAATGTTGGAGCAGGCTTCCTTGGGTGCAAAGGTTTTGCAGCCTCGGTCAGTTGAACTGGCGATGGTTTATAAAGTACCATTGCAAGTGCGCTCGAGTTTTGAATCCCCTGATTCACCGAACCAAAATAAAGCGGATGGCACCGGACCCGGAACCATTGTCTGCGATGAGGATAAAATGATGGAACAGCATGTTGTCTCAGGCATTGCCTATTCACGCGATGAAGCGAAGATTTCTCTGCGTAAAGTGAAAGATAAGCCCGGTGTTTCAGCGGCAATCTTTGGCCCACTTGCTGAGGCTGACATCAGTGTTGATATGATTGTGCAGAATGTTTCCAGCGATGGTGCCTTTGCCAATCTCACGTTCACATTACCGCGCAAAGATTTGCGCAAAGCCATTGATGTTTTAAACGGTATCAAGACAACGCTTGATTTCCAAGAGATGACCCATTCTGCCGATGTGGCAAAAGTTTCAGTGGTTGGCATTGGCATGCGCAGCCATGCTGGTGTTGCTGCTAAAATGTTCAAGTCACTGGCTGATAAAGGCATTAATATTCAGGCCATCACCACATCAGAAATTAAAGTGAGCGTGTTGATTGATGAGGCTTACACAGAGCTTGCGGTGCGCGCATTGCACACGGCTTATGGTTTGGACAAGGCCTGAGATGGTTGTGTTTCAACATTCCAAAGGCTGCGAAAGCTAAGGACGCCCAGCTGATGCTCAATTCCGCACTCGGCCCGCGTGTTCTGCTTCGGAAGCTCCGCGCGGTGATGGCGGAGCCGGAGACAGCGCAAAAACGGCTTGATAAAATTGTAACATTGATCGCTGGCAACATGGTTGCCGAGGTGTGCTCGATCTATGTGATGCGGCCCGGCAATATTCTCGAACTTTATGCAACCGAAGGCCTGAAGCTTGAAGCTGTTCACAAATCCAAACTTAAAGTGGGCGAAGGCTTGGTGGGTTTGATTGCAGATCAAGCCATTGGTCTTAATCTTTCAAACGCCGATAAACATCCATCATTTAAATATCTTCCAGAAACGGGCGAAGAACTTTACAGTTCATTCCTTGGTGTGCCTGTCATGCGTGGCGGCGCTGTGATCGGTGTGCTTGTCGTACAAAATAAAACGCAGCGTCATTATTCCGATGAGGAAGAAGAGGCGCTGCAAACTACGGCTATGGTTTTGGCTGAAGTGATGGCCTCTGGCGAGCTTAAAGAAATGGCGCGGGAAACGGCTATTGATGTGGCGCATGTGCGCTCGCATCATTTGCGGGTTGAGCCATTGGCCGAGGGCATTGCTTTGGGTCATGTGGTTTTGCATGAGCCGCGGGTTCGCATTCAGAATATGATTGCTGAAGATATTCCCGCTGAGCAAAAGCGATTGGATGAGGCTGTCGCCCAATTGCGGTCGCAAGTTGATGAATTGCTCGATGGTTCAGACGCCATGCGTGCCACCGATTATTCCGATGTGCTTGAGACTATTCGGATGTTTGCCCATGACAAAGGCTGGCTCAATCGCCTCACCGAAGCTGTTGTTACAGGCCTGACTGCTGAAGCCGCCGTTGAGCGCGTGCAGAATGACAACCGTGCCCGCATGCAGCGGATGCAAGACCCTTATTTGCGGGAACGCATGCATGATTTGGATGATCTTTCCAATCGATTGCTGCGCATTCTCACGGGCGCCATTGCCACAGCATCGCGCACTGATTTGCCGCAAAATTCAATTGTAGTGTCGCGCAACATGGGGCCGGCAGAACTTCTGGATTATGACAGGACAAAAATTCGCGGCGTGATTTTAGAAGAGGGTGGCAAGACCAGCCACGTGGCCATTGTGGCCCGCGCTTTGGGTATTCCTGCGATTGGGTTGGCCGATGGAATTGTCAATCTGGTTGACACGGGTGATGCCATTATTGTTGATGGTGGCACCGGAGAAATTTTTGTCAGACCTTCATCGGAACTGCAAAAGTCTTACGCTGAAAAGGTGCGCTTTTACGCAAAAAAGCAAGAGCGATTTACGGCACTGCGTGATTTGCCAGCGCAGACAAAAGATGGGCAAACGATCAGTTTAAATATTAACGCAGGCCTTACGGTTGATATGCCGCATCTGCGCGAATCCGGGGCTGATGGTGTGGGGCTTTACCGCACTGAGCTGCATTTTATGATGGCACAGCGGTTTCCTCGACTTAGTGCTCAGGTTAAACACTACCAAAGCATTATTGATCAGGCTGAAGGCAAGCCCGTAGTGTTTCGCACACTTGATATTGGTGCCGATAAAACCTTGCCCTATTTGCGTCAGCCGCGCGAAGAAAACCCTGCCTTGGGCTGGCGCTCCATTCGCATGGCGATGGATAGGCCGGCTCTGTTGCGCTTGCAGGCGAGAGCCATGCTGATTGCAGGGGCGGGCCATGACTTAAAAATCATGTTCCCGATGATTGCCGATGTGCAGGAGTTTTTGCAGGCCAAGCAAGCCGTGATGATGGAATATGCCATTCTCGTAAAGCGTGGCGCGCCCTTGCCTAAAAATTTGAAAATTGGCGTGATGATCGAAATTCCATCGTTGCTTTGGCAGCTTGATTATCTATTTCCGGTGGTGGATTTTGCTTCGATTGGTTCTAACGATCTCGTACAATTCTTGTTTGCTTCCGATCGTGGCAACCCGAAATTGGCTGGGCGCTATGATGCGTTAAGTCCGGCTGCACTTGGTGCCATGCGGCAAATTGTTGATAAGGCGAAGGCACACAACAAAACCGTGACTTTGTGTGGTGAGCTTGGCGGGCGGCCATTGGAAGCAATGGGGTTGGTTGGCGTTGGGCTCACGTCGATGAGCATGGTGCCATCAGGCGTTGGGCCTGTGAAGGCCATGATCCGGTCTCTTGATCAAGCCAAACTTTGGGCCTTCATGCAGCCGCTGCTGGCCAGTGGCATCCATTCGTTGCGCGGCGATCTGTTGGAATTTGCGCAGCGCAACGCGGTTGAAATCTAAAATAATTTGTTGCCGTTAGGGCGCTGTTCACCATTCTTGTCCATTCTCTCTCTCAGTATCCACATCGTTAACACGCGTTAACAGTTGCGTAGAGAGTTGCCATGGAATTTCAGAACCAAAATTCGCCCGATGCCCGCACCGAACCCACCATGTTTGCGGATGGTCCGCGCCATAAACCAGATGGCAAGGTTGATCCTGCTGGTGAAGTGGGTTGGTTTTTACAGCGCGAGCGTGAAAAGCGCGGATTGACTTTAGAAGAGGCAGGCGATGCAACTGGCATTCATCCCTATCATGTTGAAGCCATAGAATATGGCGATATGACCCATATGCCGCCCCGCATGGAAGCACTTGAGATGATCGCAGGCTATGCGCAGTTCTTGGGGTTTGATGCTGAGCCTTTGGTTGAGCATATGATGGCGTTTTTGCCAGCACCACCTGTGGCGCGGAAAGCGTTTCATCCGGCCAGCCCGCCATTGCTTTCAAGTGCCAAAATTCTCGCCTTTGGCAAAATGCCAAAACTTCCAGAATTGAAACTTCGCTTGTCAAATTATCCTGGTGGCACGGGCGGCCTTGTGGCTTCGGCTTTTGCAGTGTTCATGGTTTTTGCAGGCACGAACTGGATGCTGTCTTCACCGTCGACGCCGCAAATGGATACGGCACAAGTGGCGCAGCTTGCGGTTGATCCTATGCCAACGGCTTCGACTGGCCCGGAAACGGCTGACGTTAAGGCAACCGAAACTCCGATGCAAAACGCCGCCATTGCACCTGCTCCAGTTGATCAGGCACCACAAGTCGCTGCCGTTGATGACGCTGACTCGATGGGCAGTTTTATTCAAGATCAAATTCCTGAACCCAGCACTGGCAAACCCAAGAAGCTGAAGCAGATTGCTACAGGCGATGTGGCGGAAACTGATACAGGCCGGGTTTACGGTGCAGGCAATGACGCGGCACGCTTGGTTTTGAAAGCCAAAGCGCCTGTGTGGCTGCGCATTGAAGATGCCAAAGGCAACGTGGTGATGACACAAATGCTGAGCACAGGTGATACTTACCGCGTGCCTAACCGTGACGGATTGATCGCACTTTCGCGTGATGGTGGTCGCCTCGCTTATATGATTGATGGCAAGGAAAAAGGCGTTCTTGGACCTGCTGGCCAGATTTTAGTGGGTGAAAAGCTGGATGTTGCTGCTTTAG
This sequence comes from Hyphomicrobiales bacterium, assembly GCA_025359215.1. Lineage (GTDB taxonomy): Bacteria > Pseudomonadota > Alphaproteobacteria > Rhizobiales > Aestuariivirgaceae > Aestuariivirga. The sequence goes on along the minus strand of JANYHE010000032.1, from coordinate 5,425 downwards.
AGGCTAAAAACTAAGCATTCCTTTTGCGAATGGATGACGGGTGCGCTAGAAGCCCACCCGTCATGTCAGCCATTCAAATTCAAAAACTCGATCGTATTTTAGAACGCTTCGCCACTGTTGAGAACGCGCTATCCAGCGGGGCCACGGGCGAAGTTTTTGTTAAGTTGTCGAAAGATTATGCCGAGCTTGAGCCCATGGCCAAGGGTGCGAGAAACCTAAAGGCTGTCTATATCGAACGCGATGGCTTGGCAGAAATGTTAACAGCCGGTGGCGAGTTGGCGCAAATGGCTGAAGCGGAAAAACCTGCTTTGGAAGAACGCATTGCAGCCTTCGAACAAGACATGCGCATTTTACTGCTGCCAAAAGATTCTGCTGATGAGCGCAACGTTATTCTAGAAGTGCGCGCCGGCACAGGTGGCGATGAGGCAGCCATTTTTGCAGGCGATTTGTTTCGCATGTACCAGCGCTATGCCGCCTTTCGGGGCTGGAAGATTGAGATTATTTCAGCTTCTGATGGCGAGCATGGCGGTTACAAAGAAATCATTGCCAATATTTTTGGCTCTGGGGCTTATGCGAATTTGAAGTTTGAGTCGGGTGTGCACCGGGTGCAGCGGGTGCCAGCCACTGAAACGCAAGGGCGCATTCATACTTCAGCTGCCACAGTGGCGGTGCTGCCCGAAGCTGAAGAAGTGGACATTAAAATTGAAGATAAGGATTTGCGCATTGATGTGTTCAGATCCTCAGGACCTGGCGGGCAATCGGTGAACACCACCGATAGTGCGGTGCGCATCACGCATATTCCTACCGGTGTTGTGGTTTCACAACAGGATGAAAAATCGCAGATTAAAAATAAAGCCAAGGCCATGAAAGTTTTGCGGGCGCGGTTGTTTGAACGCGAGCGCGAACGCATTGATTCGGAACGGTCTGCCGCGCGCAAAGGGCAGGTGGGTTCTGGTGATCGATCAGAGCGCATTCGCACTTATAATTTTCCGCAAGGGCGGCTCACTGATCACCGCATTAATCTCACACTTTATAAGCTGCCTGAAATTGTAGAAGGGCCGGGCCTTGAAGATGTGGTGCGCGCCTTGATTACTGAACACCAAGCCAACTTGCTGGCACAGATGAATGACGATGTCTGAGACCGTTCTCGCGCGGATGTTAACGGCGCGGCAGGCCTTGGTGGCGGCTGACATTGATGGATCGGCACTGGATGCACGATTGTTAATGCAGGCTGCGACTGGTCTTTCGCATGAAGTTTTGGTTGCATCACCCGATGCGAAATTGACCGCAGATGCGGCGGAAAGTTTCAGTGCATTCTTAGACAGACGATTGGCCCATGAACCGATTTCGCGAATTTTGGGAACCCGCGAATTCTATGGTCGTGATTTTTTGGTGACACCTGCTGTGCTGGACCCGCGCGGCGACACCGAAGCGCTGATTGGATTGGTATTGGATCTGCCAAGGCTCAATCACGGTCGGCTGATTGATATTGGAACGGGCAGCGGGGCCATTGCTGTTACGTTATTGGCGGAGATGCTCAGTTACACTGGCGTTGCAGTTGATCTCTCTGCCGATGCCTTGCATATAGCAAAAACCAATGCTTTGGCCAATGGTGTGAGCGGGCGGTTGCAATTTCATCAGGGGTCTTGGTTTGAAGGGATCACTGAAAAATTCGATCTGATCGTTTCTAACCCTCCCTATATTCCCCATGGGGATATAGATGGCCTTGGCGCTGAAGTTAGGAATTTTGATCCTCACTTGGCGCTTGATGGCGGGGCTGACGGGCTTTTTGCTTATCGTGCGCTGGCATCGGGAGCCCGTTTACGATTGACTGCTGAGGGTGTGATCGCTTTGGAAATTGGCGCAGGCCAGGAAGCCGATGTGATGAGGATATTTGTTTCTCATGGATTTTCACCACTTGGCCAACGAAAGGATCTCGGCGGCCATTTGCGAGCGGTGAGTTTTGGCTAATTATTTGTCATAAAAAAGAGATTGGACTTTTTATAAAGCTGCGCTAAAAGCACAGCCAATCCCCATTAACCGTTGCGACCAATTGCCTGCTTAATCTTGGCGTTGACCCCGCGGGTGGTGTATGACGGCTCCGAATGGATCACCGTTTATGATGGCAGGATTTCGTTTCAACCAAGGTGTTATTCTGCAAAAGCTCTTTAAGCTCTCGGTCTAAAGTCAACATTCAAGCGTCGCGGTATTCGTTTGGCGCATTGTTTTTCCATGAGGATGGATATTTTTCGTGAACAATAATTTTATTCGCTCCAATCCAAATAATAACAAGAATCGCAACCGCAACCGGAATAACAATAATAACCGTCGGAACACAGGCAATGGTGGCAACCTTGGTGGAGGTGGGTCCAACAAGGTTTTTGACAGCAACGGCCCTGACATTAAATTACGCGGCACCACACAGACGATTGCTGAAAAATATATGCAGCTGGGGCGTGATGCTCAATCAGCGGGCGACAGTGTTGCCGCTGAAAATTATTATCAACATGCCGAGCATTATTATCGCCTATGGGCTGCCAACCAGCCGGTCGGTCAATCGCTCATCATGTCGCGAAAACTGGGCGAAGAAGAATTTGAAGAAGAAAGCTCAGATGAAAATGGCAGTGGCGAAGATGAAACCGAAGGCAATGCAGCGGAAGCTGCTCCTACCGAGGGAAACCAACAGCCTGAAAATGGTGATGTGAACGCAACCAACCAAGGCGAGGGGCAACAGCAGCGCCCATTCCGCAACAATAATTATCGCGATAACAATAACCGCGATAATAATAACCGTAACCAACGCCCACGTTGGCCCAATAATCGCAATAACCGCAATTATGATAATCCGCCAGTTTCTGACCAAAATGCAGCCCCTGCGACAGATGCACCGGTTGAGGCGCAATATGTTGCCCCAGCGCCTGCACCGGTGATGGAAGAAACCAGCGGCCAGTGGGAGGCTCCATCGTTCTTGCAGCGCCCAACACCAGTTGTTGTTTCTGATGAAGCCCCCATTGTTGCAGCCGATGAAGCGCCAGCGCCGCGCAAATATCGGCCACGCAAGCCGAAGGTTGAGGCAGAAGCAGCGCCAGCTGGGGAAGCGCCTTCAATTTCAGAAGAATAATTTTTTAGCGACTTCTTGAGGAAGTGAGCGAACGTTCTTACATCTAGCCCGTTAGAGGTGCTGGACTTTATGCCTTCGGGGTTTGGTCTGGCGTGCTGAGATGGAGTTTGAACTATGGAATTTGAAAAATACACAGAGCGTTCGCGCGGCTTTATTCAATCGGCGCAAAGCTTGGCTTTACGCGAAGGCCACCAAAAATTCACACCCGACCATGTTTTGAAAGTGCTTCTCGATGATGAAGAGGGGCTGGCTTCCGGCTTGATTAAAGCATCTGGCGGCGATGCGCGGATGGCGCTGGCCACTGTCGAAGCAGCCCTTGCCAAAATGCCAAAAGTTTCAGGCGGCGGGGCTGGGCAAGTTTACTTGTCGCCAGAATTAGCGCGGGTGTTTGAGACGGGACAAAAACTGGCCACCAAGGCTGGGGATTCGTTTGTCTCGGCTGAACGCCTGTTGCAGGCGTTGGCTGTTGAGCCTTCGGATGCTTCCAAGGCTTTGAAAGCAGCTGGTGTAACGGCGCAAGGTTTGAATACCGCTATTAACGACATTCGCAAAGGCCGCACTGCAGATTCGGCCTCTGCTGAGCAGGGCTACGACGCTTTGAAAAAATATGCCCGCGATCTCACTGAAGCTGCGCGTGATGGCAAGCTTGACCCTGTGATTGGGCGTGATGAAGAAATTCGCCGCACCATTCAGGTGTTGTCACGGCGCACCAAGAATAATCCGGTTCTCATTGGCGAGCCCGGCGTCGGCAAGACGGCTATTGCTGAAGGATTGGCGCTGCGAATCGTCAAAGGCGATGTGCCCGAGTCACTCAAAGATAAAAAATTGATGGCGCTGGATATGGGTTCACTAATTGCGGGTGCAAAATTTCGCGGCGAGTTTGAAGAACGCCTGAAAGCAGTGCTTTCGGAAGTCACGGCTTCCGATGGTGGCATAATTCTGTTTATCGATGAGATGCACACGCTTGTTGGGGCTGGCAAAGCCGAAGGGGCGATGGATGCTTCTAACCTTCTGAAGCCTGCTCTGGCTCGCGGTGAGCTGCATTGCGTGGGTGCTACGACGCTGGATGAATATCGCAAGCATGTGGAAAAGGATGCAGCCTTGGCGCGGCGCTTCCAACCTATTTTTGTGAATGAGCCGTCAGTGGAAGATACGATCTCCATTTTGCGCGGCATTAAAGAAAAATATGAATTGCATCACGGTGTGCGGATTACCGATTCGGCCATTGTTGCCGCCGCACAACTTTCGAATCGTTACATCTCAGATCGCTTCTTGCCTGATAAGGCCATCGACCTGATGGACGAGGCGGGTTCTCGGCTGCGGATGCAGATTGATTCGAAGCCGGAAGAACTGGACGAGTTTGATCGCCGCATTATGCAGCTGCAAATTGAGCGTGAAGCTTTGAAGAAAGAAACCGATGCGGCTTCAAAAGATCGCTTAAGCAAGATTGAGAAAGAACTTGCGGAGACTGAAGAAAAATCAGCTGTGATGACGCGCAACTGGCAGGCTGAGAAAGATAAAATCGCATCTGCCTCCAAGGTCAAAGAAGAATTGGAAAATGCGCGGCGAGATTTAGAGCTGGCGCAACGCAAGGGCGATTTCGCCAAGGCGGGTGAGCTGGCTTATGCCACTATTCCCGGGTTGGAAAAGAAGCTTGTTGCTGCCGAAGCGCAAGGTGATTCCAAGATGCTGGAAGAAGCGGTAACCGAATCGCACATTGCACAAGTGGTTTCGCGCTGGACGGGGATTCCGGTTGACAAGATGTTGGCTGGTGAGCGTGACCGACTTTTGCAGATGGAGCAGGAGCTTGGCAAACGCGTTGTGGGACAAGAAGAAGCTGTTGAAGCTGTGGCCACGGCGGTGCGGCGCTCAAGGGCTGGCTTGCAAGACCCGAACCGTCCAATTGGTTCGTTTCTGTTTCTCGGCCCCACTGGTGTGGGCAAAACTGAGTTGACTAAGGCGCTGGCTTCTTATTTATTTGATGATGAGCACGCCATGGCCCGCATTGATATGTCGGAATATATGGAGAAGCATTCAGTTTCGCGGCTCATTGGCGCCCCTCCGGGTTATGTGGGTTATGATGAAGGTGGGGCTTTGACGGAAGCCGTGCGCCGCCGCCCCTATCAAGTTGTGCTGTTTGATGAAGTGGAAAAGGCCCATCCTGATGTGTTCAATGTGCTGCTGCAGGTGCTTGACGATGGTCGCTTGACCGATGGTCAGGGCCGCGTTGTGGATTTTAAGAACACCTTGATTATTATGACGTCGAACTTGGGTTCCGAATATCTCGTTGCGCTTGGTGAAAAT
>JANYHE010000026.1 GCA_025359215.1 Hyphomicrobiales bacterium | reverse complement strand
GATCTGTGGTTGCCAACTCCTCTTCTATAGCAACCATAAATGCTGCAGTTTCCTCAGTAGCGGTACGCGTGCGAGACGCTTGGATGCACATGAATCCTTTCAAATCTTCTAACTGCTCACCAGTCACGTGCTCCGGGGACGAACGAATTTTCCTAACATTTGTTGCAAAGGCACTTTCAAGCTCGCCCAGCGCTTTTTCAATTTGAAGATCTTTGCCATAAAAATAGTCTTTCGCGCATTGGCCGCTCAACGGAGCGCGGTTAATCGTCTTCCTTCGAGCTAGATTGAACAAGTTTATGTGCTTGCCTACACCATTGGGTGTAAACTGTTTGAGATATGCTCTCGGCACATAATGTTGTGACTTGTTGTCAGACAGGGCTAGTTACTCCTCATCGCTGCCATTGGGTATTTCGAATAGTCATTCCAATTGCCTAAAGCTTGTGTGAAAAATGATAACAGTAGCAAGCGCACGCACCTCCAAATTGCAGTTTCGCTCGAAGGTATTGGTAGTAGACCAAATATCCTCCAGTTTCTTAGTCATCCTTCGGGCTCATTTTCTGCTGTCTTCACTGTTATACGAGACGGCAAAGTGTCGGCATCTGGCCCTCAGCAAAACTCAACCCTCCCCCTTTTCCAAACGCAACAAACTAATCACCCGATTAAACTCGCCACCAAAAATCAACACCAACGCTGCCTGATAAATAAAAAACATCGCCGCAAATAACCCAGAGAGCGAGGCATAGGTTGAGGCGAAGGAATTGAAGTGGACCAAGTAATAAGAGAAGGCTGCCGATAGCAGGGTCCACACAATCACTGTCACCAGCACACCGGGAAAAACCTCACGGGCTGAGAGCGCTTTGGCGGGTAATATGCGGTGGGCAATGTGCAGGCCCAGCAACAAAATGATCATCGCCAGCGGATAGCGCACATGATCGAACGAAGCCCACCCTGCCAAACGATCTGGGAAGGCCTTGATAACCAAAGGATAGACCACCAGCATCAGCGCCACTGCCAAAAGCAGGAAAGCAGAGCCGATCACGAACAGCACGTTCTGCCCATAGAGATACCACAGTGGGCGTGTGTCTTTAAGATCGTAAGCGCGGTTTAACCCCACGCGCACCGAATCAACCCCTGCCATCGCACTCCAAATGGTGAGCAAGGCAGAGAGGCTTAACAGGCCGGATCGGGGTTCAGTCAAAATGGCGCGAATTTCACCGCTGACAGGGCGAACCAATTGTTCGGGTGCAACACTCAACAAAAAATTGACCACTGATTCAGCCAGTTCCTTGCTGCCAAAGAAACCAGCCAGTGCTGTGAGAAAAATCAAGAATGGAAAGATGGAAAAAATCAACCGGAAGGCAATGTTGCCCGCCAGCGGAATGGCTTCATCTGCAAACAGCCGCTTGAGCGTGACTAAAAACAGTGCAACAACAGATGTCAGTGATTGATTCATATCCTCATCCTATTGAAATTAAATGCTGATGGCCACCGTTCCCGCCCGATCATCCCTTGTTGCGCTGGCCCCTGCCGTCTTTGTGGTGTTGTGGGCCACGGGGTTTGTGGTGTCTAAACTTTCGGCAGGCCATGTGGATCCTTTATGGTTTCTCAGTTTGCGCTTTCCAATTGCCGGCGCATTTATGTTGGGCGTGGCCTTGCAACAGCGTGCACCTTGGCCTGATGTTAAACACGCAACTCATGCGATGGTTGCAGGCGCGTTTTTACACGGGCTCTATTTAGCGCCGATTTATTGGGCGGTGGCGGCTGGCTTGCCCGCAGGCGTGAGTGCATTAATTGTAGGGCTTCAACCCTTGCTCACCGCTTTTATGGCAGCACTCATTTTGGGTGAGGTGATTAACACCCGTCACTGGCTTGGCCTCGCCGTTGGGCTTTTAGGCATTGGCCTTGTGGTGTGGCCCAAACTCATCTTCACGTCGGTTGGCGGCATCACACCTTTGACTGTCTCTTGCGCCTTATTTGGGGCGGTGGCGATTTCATTTGGCACAGTTTATCAAAAACGTTTTGCCACGGGCTTGCATTTGGCCAGTGGCGGCTTCTGGCAATATGTGGGGGCCAGCATCGTGGTTTTTCTTGGCACAATGGTGCTGGGGGAATTTCATTTTGATGGCAGCGTGCAAGCGTGGACTGCGCTCGCATGGTCCGTGCTGGTGCTGTCGATTGCCGCCATCACACTGTTGATGATGCTGATCCGTGAAGGCGCTGTCAGCCGCGTGTCTGGTCTTATTTATCTGGTTCCAGCGGTTGCGGCCTTTATGACCTATATCCTGTTTGGTGAAACTTTAGTGCCATTGCAAATTCTAGGCATGGGAATCTGTGCAGCCGCCGTATTGATTGTAAACCGCTCAGCGCCGTGAAAAATAAAGTGCCGTCATCATCAGAATAATGGCCACAAATTGTAACCCCACCCGCCAGCGCATAAACTTTTGCGACGCATTGGAAGATCCGCCGCGCATCATGTTGAACAAACCCAAAAGCAGAACCACAAAGACAGCTGCCAAGGCGATCGGCACTAGGTAATTGAAAAAATTCATTGGTCAGACATCCTGTTCACAAATCGGTCAAGCCAAGCCTGTGGCAGGATCCGGCGCGCAATGCCCATAATATAAGTGGGCGTAGTGACATAGTAATGAGCCTTCGGACGCTTTGATTCAAGCGCAAGGACCAGCTTTTCAAGCACAGCTTCCGGCGGCAATTTGAAGCGGTTAGACCCACCTTTGCCAAGCCGGGCGCGCTGCTTTTCATAAGCCATTTTATAATGTGAATTTTCGACATCTATACTCTTCTCAAAATTCTTGAGCGACGTTTCAACAAATTTGCTGGTGATCGGACCGGGCTCAATCGTTGACACCCAAATTCCTGAACCACTCAATTCCAGCCGCAACGTGTCTGTCAAACCTTCCAGCGCAAATTTGGTTGCATTATAAGCGCCCCGCCATTTCATGGCGACAATGCCCAATACAGAGGACACATTGACAATGCGCGCATTTCCTTGGCAACGCAGCATAGGCAAACACAATGTTGTCAGCTCATGCCAGCCAAAAAAATTGGCGGCAAATTGGTCTTCCAAAACCTTGCGCGATAAATCCTCAACAGCACCCGGTTGACCATACGCTCCGTTATTAACAAGTGCAAAAAGCTTGCCCTCAGTGAGTTTTTCAACTTGTTCTGCACATGTTTTAACGGAAGCGCTGAAGGCATAATCCAGCATTAAAGCCTCCAGCCCTTCAGCCTCCAAGCGCTTGGCATCTTCAATGGTACGGACCGTGGCCAACACGCGGTAGCCGCGACTTTTGAGCCCAAGGGCACAGCTATAGCCAATGCCTGAGGAGCAGCCGGTGATAAGAATTGATTGGGTCATAGTTTCCTGCCGTATTTGCGTCCTATTTTTACGGTGTAGCTGAGAAATGGGTTTTGGCAACTTGTTAAGATCTGCGGGGATAAGGTTAACGTTATGAAGTGGAAGATGACATTTTTGGCATTGGGCCTGTTGGCCTCGCCTGCTTGGGCGGATGATCCAGTATCATTGGGCACATTCGATGATTGGGAAAGTTTCACTTACCAAGCAGCAGGCGCACCCGTTTGCTATATCTATTCAATTCCCAAAAAGTCTGAGGCTGCTAAAAAGGTAAAACGTGATCCGATTTATTTCCTTGTGACGCATTTTCCTGGCCGCAAAATTAAGGGTCAAATTTCAACCATCATCGGTTATCCTTTCAAAGAATCATCCACCGTCACGTTGAAAGTGGATGAAGCATCTTTTGAACTTTATCCCAATGGCGATGTGGCTTGGGCTGCAGCCACCGCCACTGAAGCTGCCATCGTCAAAGCCATGAAAACCGGAAAATCCCTCACTGTGACGGGCACCTCATGGAAGGGCACCGAAACCACAGACACCTATTCACTGGTTGGTGTGGGCAAGGCCATGGACAAGATTGATAGCGCCTGTAAATAGGGGCGTCATGATTTCTCGCCTATTCATCTTCATTTTCTTCAGCTGGTTTGCCTTTTCAAGTGCGGCGAAAGCGGCTTGTCGCAACTTGGTTTTTGCTGAAAAATCTTACACGGCTTGCAGCTTTGATGTGACCAAAGACCAAATCGAAACCTATAATCTGGATGAAACTGGCCAGCCTCTAGCAACATTCAATCGCCTATCTGATATGTTGGCAAGGCAAGGTAAAAATTTAACATTTGCCATGAATGCGGGAATGTTTGGCGAAGACTTGAAGGCCATTGGCCTGTTTGTGGCCGAGGGTAGAACTCTGCACAAACTTAATCGCCGCAATGGTCCAGGCAATTTTCACATGAAGCCCAATGGCGTGTTTTTTGTGAGCGGTGACACGCTGGGCGTGATGGAAACCGAAGCCTTTGCCAAATCCGGCATCAAGCCTGATTTTGCGACCCAAAGCGGGCCTATGTTGGTGATTGATGGAAATATTCATCCCAAAATTTCACCCAGCGGCACTTCAGCTAAATTCCGTAACGGCGTTGGCATGATCGATGATCGCACTGTGGAATTTGTTATTTCGAATACGCCAGTGACCTTCTTTGAATTTGCCAGTCTTTTTAAAGATGACTTGAAAAGTCCGAACGCCCTGTTCTTCGATGGCTCAATTTCCGGCCTTTTCAGCACTGATCTTTCCCGCAATGATGGCTTGCTGCCACTGGGCCCTATGGTGGGCGTTTATCAAATGCGCTAAAGGGGCCCAATGACAACCCTTTTACAAACCGCCATTCCGCTGGCCGCCAGCTACATTCCCAATGATTTAAGGCCAACTCTGGTTGGGCTGAACCGCGAAGACTTGGCTGCAATCTTGGAGCGTGTGAACGTTCCGGAAAAGCAACGCAAAATGCGCATGCGCCAATTGTGGCATTGGATTTATCAGCGCGGTGTGACGGATTTTGCCGCCATGACCGATGTATCCAAAGAACTGCGTTTGAAGCTGGAAGAGGCTTTTGTGATTGGCCGCCCCGAAGTGGTGACCGAGCAAATTTCATCCGACGGCACGCGCAAATGGTTGCTGCGTTTGGCGCCTGATGAAAAGGGTGCGCGCCATGAAGTGGAAACAGTTTACATTCCGGAAGAAGATCGTGGCACACTTTGTATTTCCTCCCAAGTGGGCTGCACGCTTACTTGCACCTTCTGCCATACGGGCACCCAAAAGCTGGTTCGCAATTTAACTGCGGGCGAAATTGTTGGCCAGATTATGCTGGCGCGAGATAAGATTAAAGATTGGCCGGATGACATTTCCGCCAATCCCAAGCCACCCTCTTCTGGTCGCTATGTGACCAATGTGGTTTTGATGGGCATGGGTGAGCCGCTCTATAATTTCGATAATGTGAAGACAGCGATCAACATAGCGGCGGATGGTGAGGGTCTTTCACTATCGAAACGTCGCATCACACTTTCCACTTCTGGTGTGGTGCCGGAAATTGTGCGGGCGGGTGATGAAATTGGTTCAGCACTGGCCATCTCGCTCCATGGCACCACAGATGAGATTCGCAACAAACTGGTGCCGCTCAACAAAAAATATCCAATCGCAGAATTGTTAGAGGCCTGCCGCAATTATCCCGGTGTGAGCAACGCCAAGCGCATCACGTTTGAATATGTGATGTTAAAAGATGTGAACGACACGGTCGCTGATGCCAAGCGCTTGGTGAAGCTGCTCAGCGGCATTCCGGCGAAAGTAAATCTGATTCCGTTCAACCCCTGGCCCGGCACGGCCTATGAATGTTCAAGCTGGGACACGATTGAAAACTTCGCCGAGATTCTCAACAATGCTGGATATGCGAGCCCCGTGAGAACACCAAGAGGTCGCGATATTATGGCGGCCTGCGGGCAGCTGAAAAGCGAGAGCATGAAGGTGCGGGCGAGTGAGAGGGTGATATGAAAGTGACGATTACCTTGCTTGTGTTTTTCAATTTTTCTGTCAAGTTTGTTAAATGTATTTGATGTATGTAGATGAAAGCGGTGACCCCGGACTGGTTGGATCGCCAAATGATTATTTTGTATTGAGTGGGTTAGTTTTGCATGAACTTCGTTGGCGTGAGTTCATGGACCAAACTATTTTGTTTCGTAAACGCATGAAACGTACCTATGGGCTGGGCATAAGAGACGAGATTCACGCTGCCGAATTTGTAAGAAGCAGCGGTTCAACCGGGCTCAAGCGAAATATTAGATATTTAATACTGCGGCATTTTGCAGTCGAACTTTCACGGATGAATTGGCTGTCTCTAACAAATGTTGTTGTAGATAAGAGAGGCAAAGCAGCCGACTATGATGTTTTCGAAAATGCTTGGAGGGCACTTTTCCAGAGATTTGAAAATACTTTAGCACATAGAAATTTTCCCGGCCCACAGAATGCTGACGATCTTGGGCTGGTAATTTGTGATGATACCAATGGAGGTAAACTTTCGAAACTTATGCGGAGGATGGGGAGCTATAATCCTATTCCTAATCAATCGCATGCGGGGCCGGGCTATAGGAATTTGCCAATCAGGAAAATTATTGAAGACCCCAATCTGCGAAATTCCAGAGATAGTCATGCAATTCAGGCCGCTGATCTCTGTGCATACCTACTTTTTCAACATTTAACCCCCAATGGATTCATGAAGAAGGTTGGAGGTCAAAACTTGTTCAAAACGCTCGAGCCAATACTTAACAGAAATGCGAGACCGAGCGATCCTTTTGGGATTGTTAGACTTTGAAAAAAGGTGGGGGAGCTTTCGCTCCCCCGGAGAAATCCTACTTTCCAAGAAGAGCTCGGCTTCAGATTTCCGCTTTAATATAGGAGTGAAACGGGTCTTAGTCCAACAAAACTTGACAAATTGTCTGGTTTAGGGAAATGCCCTGAACAACTGAGTCGTATCAACGAGTTATGCCCATGACCGCTAAATCCAAAATCAAAAAAGTCGTCCTCGCCTATTCGGGCGGGCTTGATACTTCGATCATTCTGAAATGGCTCCAGACGGAATATGGCGCTGAAGTTGTGACTTTTACAGCCGACCTTGGCCAAGGTGGCGAATTGGAGCCGGCCCGCAAGAAGGCCGAGCTGATGGGCATTAAGAGCATTTATGTGGAAGATGTGCGTGAGGAATTTGTGCGCGATTTCGTGTTTCCTATGTTCCGCGCCAATGCTCTCTATGAAGGCGTTTATCTGCTGGGCACATCCATTGCGCGGCCACTGATTGCCAAGCGCTTGATTGAGATTGCCGCTGAAACCGGTGCTGATGCGATTGCTCATGGCGCCACCGGCAAGGGCAATGACCAAGTGCGGTTTGAACTCACCGCCTATGCGCTGAACCCCGACATCAAAGTGATCGCCCCATGGCGTGAGTGGGACTTTAAAAGCCGCACCGATTTGATCAATTTTGCTGAGTCTCATCAAATTCCGGTGGCCACTGATAAGCGCGGTGATGCGCCCTTTTCCGTAGATGCAAATTTGTTGCATTCATCCTCAGAAGGCAAAGTGCTGGAAGACCCGTGGGTGGAAGCGCCTCCTTATGTGTATCAACGCACCATTGCGCCAGAAGATGCGCCGGACACACCGACCTATATTGAAGTTGAATTCAAGAATGGGGACCCGGTAGCCATTGATGGCAAGGCCATGTCTCCCGCCACGTTGCTCACTGCACTTAATCAACTCGGCCATGACAATGGCATTGGTCGATTGGACTTGGTTGAGAACCGGTTTGTGGGCATGAAGTCTCGTGGTGTTTATGAAACACCGGGTGGCAGCATTTTACTGGTGGCGCACCGGGCGATGGAATCGCTTACGCTGGACCGTGAAGCAGCCCACCTTAAAGATTCCTTCATGCCGCGTTATGCGGAGCTCATCTATTATGGCTTCTGGTATTCGCCCGAGCGCGAAATGCTGCAGGCGATGATTGATAAATCTCAGGCGCATGTGGAAGGCACAGTTCGCCTGAAGCTTTATAAGGGCAATGTGATTGTTGTTGGCCGCAAATCTGTGAAGTCACTTTACAAGAATGATCTAGTGACTTTTGAAGATGATCGCGGTGCTTATGACCAGAAAGATGCAGCAGGCTTCATTCGCTTAAATGCTTTACGCTTGCGAACACTGGCAGCGCGCGATCGCTCTCAGAAAAAATAGGGCCAGAACACCAAAGCACCAATGATGGCAGCACCAATAGCTGCCATTAACACGGCACCAGCTGCGGCATCTTTAGCATGACCAATCACGGGGTGATGTTCGGGGTGGAGCGCATCACACACAAGCTCGATGGCTGTGTTCATAATCTCAGCTGTCCAGACAAGTGTGATGCACAAGACAATCCAGCGCCAATCGCTGGATGTAATGTGGAAATAGAAGCCTGCCAATACAATCAGCCCAGCAGCGAGCGATTGCAACCAAAGTGCATGGCCGATTTTAAACGCATAGAGTAGGCCTGCAATGGCAAAGCCAAATGCATGGGCCCGATTGAAAAAGCTGAAGCGATTGTCTTTCAACATGCTTCAGCCTTTATCATGCCAAAGCTTGAAGTTCCTTTAAGATGGAATCGCCCATTTGGCCCGTGTTGGTGTTGGCGGGGACATCTCCGGCAATATCTTTAGTGCGCAGGCCCTTGGCTAAAACTGCGGAAATGGCTTGATCTAACTTGTCAGCCCATTCGCCCATGCCAAAGGAATAGCGAAGGCACATGCCGAAGCTTGCTATCATGGCAATCGGATTAGCAGCACCTGTGCCAGCAATATCAGGAGCTGATCCATGAACAGGCTCATAGAGGGCTTTGCGCCGATTGGTTTTCGCATCGGGTGCCCCCAGTGAAGCTGATGGCAACATGCCAAGCGAGCCTGTGAGCATGGCAGCAACATCAGACAGAATATCGCCAAACAAATTGTCAGTGACAATCACATCATATTGCTTGGGCCAGCGCACCAGTTGCATGGCGCAATTATCAGCGAGCACATGTTCGATGGCGGCCTTTGGATATTCGGCAGCATGAATGCGGCTCACAACTTCATGCCACAGCACACCCGATTTCATAACATTGCGCTTCTCGGCAGAAGCCACTTTATTTTTGCGCGTGGCCGCCAGATCGAAGGCAACGCGTGTGATGCGTTCAATTTCATAGGTTTCGTAAACTTGTGTGTCGATAGCGCGCTTTTGTCCATTGCCAAGATCAGTGATGGTTTTAGGTTCACCAAAATAGACCCCGCCGGTGAGCTCACGGACGATCAGAATATCGAGGCCCTCAACAACGTTCTTTTTGAGTGAAGAAGCATCAGCCAATGCGGGATAGCAAATAGCCGGACGCAAATTAGCAAACAGGCCTAAATCTTTGCGCAGGCGCAGCAGCCCCGCTTCGGGCCGCGCATCATAGGGCACCTTATCCCATTTGGGTCCGCCCACCGCACCAAACAGCACCGCATCTGCGCTTTGGGCTTTGGCCATATCTGCTTCGGAAATGGCTTGGCCGTGTGCGTCATAAGCGCAACCGCCAACCAGGCCGCGATCTGTGTTGAAACTCGCAATCCCGTGCTTTGTGAACCAAGAGAGAATCTTCTCCACTTCGGCCATCACTTCAGGGCCAATGCCATCACCAGGGAGCAGGAAAAGATTATAGGAAGCCATGAGGGTTCTCGCGTGTTGCTAATTCACGGGCTGACTAGCGGCAAGCGGCGATAGATGCAAGTATCAAGCGATTAGTGAGAGTAGGTTGATTGGGCGGTAGATTCGCTCAACCCATAACGCGTCTGAGTCTCACCCAACGCAGAGGATAAATCATACTTGACGGACTCTGCTCCTTCAGGACTGCGGGCCAGCAGATGAACGTGAACTTCATCAGCGCCGAGTGCTTCCAGCCGTGAGAGATCATCCTCGCCAAGCGTCTTATCCCAGAACGGTGCAAAGCGCCCCACGGCAACGGCCACACGTATCAAGCCAACGCGCTTTACGGCCACATAAACCGCACCAGGCAAAGGCGGGCAGGCATCAATCTCGTAAACCGAGTGAATGTATTTTTGACCCGATTGACCCTGCCAATACCAGAAGCGTTGCTTCATATCGGCATATTCAGGAGTGTCGAGCGCTATGGGTGTACCGTGGATTTGCATGAGAACAAATATAGAACAAAATAGAAGCACCGTCAAGAACTATTTTAACCGCACAGCGCAAACCCGCAAGCTGAGCAGCTGACACAGCCCTCATTATGAATGAGTTCTTCACTACCACAGGAGGGGCAAAGCTTATAATCATCTGAAGAATTGCTGAGAATAGAACCCGTCACCGCATTGGGCCGAAACGTCGTGCAGCCTTTAAGACCCAAGGCATAAGCCTTCTCATAAACCGAAACGAAATCTGCAAAAGGCAAGTCTTCCGGAACATTGATGGTTTTTGAAATTGAACTGTCGATAAAAGGTTGAACAGCAGCTTGCATATTCAAATGATCATTTGGGCTTAAATCATTCACTGTCACTGTGCGAGGCGGCAAGGACGAACCATGCGCCGAACGCCATAAACCGACAGCATAATCTTCCAGCACCTCAGTGCGATCGCTCCCGTCAGAATTTTTGATGCGGCGCTCGTAACTCGCATTGAAAATGGGTTCGATGCCGCTCGACACATTGCCAGCCAGCAGCGAAATTGTTCCCGTTGGCGCGATTGACGTGAGCAACCCATTGCGCAAACCATGTTTTGAAATCCGCGCACGGTGATCTGCCGAGAGGGCCTGCCCATAAGCCGTGCCTAAATAGGCATGCGTATCAAACAGCGGAAATGAACCCTTCTCTTCGGCCAATGAGATACTCGCATCCATCGCAGAATCTTGAATCGTTCGCATCCACATTTGTGCTGCTGCAACAGCTTCAGCACTTCCATATCGCAACCCGCACATGAGTAACGCATCGGCAAGCCCCGTGACACCAAGCCCCAGCCTGCGCTTATTCTGTGCTTCCTGCTTTTGTTGCTGTAAGGGATAATTTGAAACGTCAATCACATCATCCAAAAAGCGAATGGCAGTTTTTGCAGTATCCTGCAGCAGCGCCAATTCCAAACTAGCTTCAGCCGAGAACGGAAGCTTCACAAATTGCGTGAGATTAAGCGAACCCAGCAAGCAGGCACCATAAGGCGGCAGAGGCTGCTCGCCACAGGGGTTAGTGCAGGAAATCGTTTCACAATAGGCCAGCGGATTCAGCGCATTGATCCGGTCAATAAAGATGACACCGGGTTCGGCATAATCATAGGTGGCACGCATAATCTGTTGCCACAAATCTCGCGCTTTCAGTGTTTTGAAAGTGACGCCCCCAAATTGCAAAGGCCAGTCCGCATCATGATTCACAGCCGTCATGAAGGCTTCAGTAATCAAAACGGAAAGATTAAAATTGCGCAACTTTGCAGGGTCACGTTTAGCGGCGATAAAAGCTTCAATGTCAGGGTGATCACAGCGCAGTGTTCCCATCATAGCGCCACGCCTCGCCCCAGCCGACATGATGGTGCGGCACATGGAATCCCACACATCCATAAAGCTTAATGGACCAGAAGCTTCGGCACCAACGCCCCGAACCAGCGCACCCTTCGGGCGCAAGGTTGAAAAATCATGCCCAATGCCGCCACCTTGTTGCAGCGTCTGCGCGGCCTCGTTCAGATTATGGAAAATTCCCGGAATTGAATCAGCAACGGTGTTCATCACAAAACAATTGAACAATGTGACAGCACGGCCCGTGCCGGCACCGGCCAAAATGCGGCCCGCTGGCAAAAAGCGCAAATCGGCCATCACTTCGAAAAATGCATTTTCATATTGCCTGCGAAGGTGAGCGGGCTCCGCCATCGCCACAGCGCCTGCCACGCGTTTGAACGATTCTTGAACAGTCCCTTCCGTGCCAAAGCGATATTTCATCTCCCAGATTTGCTGGGCGATCGGAGACTTGAACAAGGGTTGAACAAAATTCATGAAAAGAAACATAACACGAACACGTGAATAAGTCGAGTCTATGTTCTAGCTTTGTACTTTGAAATTGCGCGCTTCACTGAGAAGCCTTTGTGAGGTTGTTTCAATCACGTTCTGCAACCGCGTTTGAAACTCCTTGCGTGGCAGTCCTGCCGGAATGGCAGGGCAAAATTCAACCACGATGGTTCCTGGATATCGCATAAATTTACGCCGCGGCCAGAACAGCCCAGCATTTAATCCAAACGGCACACAAGGCACATCAAGCTGTGAATAAACTGCGGCAACGCCCGGTTTATAATCGGGGGGATCATCAGGTGCACGGCGTGTGCCTTCTGGCATGATAATAATCTGCCGTGGCCGCACCACTTCTTGCTTGGCCCGCGCAATCATGTCGCGCAAGGCCGCACTGCCGGCGCTGCGATCCACTGCAATCATTTTAAACTTGAGACAAAACCATCCAAAGAATGGAATATAGGTGAGTTGCTTTTTGAGAACAAAACACGGGTCATCAAACAGGGGTAAAATGGCAAATGTCTCCCACGCTGATTGATGCTTGCCCGCCACAATAACAGGCCCAGCCGGAATATGGTGGGCACCCCGCACTTCCATTTTAATGCCGCAGATCACTCGCAGCAGCCATGATGATGATTGCGCCCACGTTTGTAAGGCGCGAATAGACCATTTGCGTGGTGTGAAAAAAAACCAGAACCCCAACACAAGAAACAACGTGAGGTTCACATAAAACAAAACATTAAAAACTAATGAGCGAATGGCAATCATGAGGTTGTTTTTAACATGCGCATCAAAGTCAATCTAGCGCTGAGAAGGGCAATACCGGTGGCCACGAAGGGAACCATCAGCAAAGCGATGTAACTTAAATATCCAGTCCCAGCCGGAGCATAAAGCAAGCTGTAACTGGCAGCCGCAACAGAGTTATTTTCCACATTTCCTGAAAGACCCAGTCCTAAGAATGTGAGCAGCGCCAAAGCGATGCCAATCACACCCGCAGTCAAGCCCGAGACCATAAAGCGCCGATCAATTTGGCGGGCAATATAGCCATCCTGAGCGCCCACCAAATGAAGCACGTCAACCACTTCACGGTTGGCATCAAGCACAGAACGCGCAGCGAAGATCACCATGGCAATGGCCGAAGCACAGATCAGCGCCAAAATCACATAAGACAAAAGTGAAAGCGTGTGGGCCATGCGCGTAAGCTCCGCCTCCCAACGGCGATGGGTATCGAGGCTTGCACCTTTAACAGTGTCTTTGAGGTTTTTATCGAGCGCTTCAAAGTCTGGTTGATGGTTTTCATCAATAGTCACGCGGATCAATCGCGGGATGGGCAATTCTTCCAGATTGGTATTGCCCAGCCAAGGTTCTAAAAGTTTGAGGCCAACCTCACGGGGCAAGGCCTCAGCCGAGGCCACGCCAGATGTGGCTTGCAAAAGTGTGATCGCCTTTTGCAACTCAGCTTCCATATCCAATTTCTGAATTTGGCGCACCTGCACCGTCACTTCGCGGGAAAGCCCGCGTGTCCAGCCATCAACAGCCCGGTTAATCAGCACCAAAGCTCCAATCGCAAGACATGCGAGATAACACATCACTGTCATGGTCACGATTAGGTTGCGAAGCGGCGCAGCCTCTGACGGAATGATTTTCCCAGGCCTTTGTTTTTCTTTGTCCATCATGCGGCTCGCAAATGCCCGGCCTCTAGCCGCAAAACGGGTTTTCGGGCTTGCTTGATTAAGGCTTCATCGTGGGTTGCAAGAAACACAGTGGTGCCCAAACGATTGAGCTCAAGAAAAAGATGTAAGAGACGCTTTGCTAGAACTGGATCAACGTTTCCGGTGGGCTCATCAGCAAGCAGAATTTCAGGTTTAGCAATCACAGCCCGCGCAATGGCAGCGCGTTGTTTTTCACCCCCCGATAGCACTTCGGGAAAGGCATAGGCCTGCTCTTTAAGGCCCACCCAATCCAACAAATCAAGCACATCTTGCCGGTAGCTATCGACACGTTGGCCCATGACGCGCAGCGGCAAGGCCACATTATCAAAGGTGGAAAGGTGATTGAGCAATCTGAAATCTTGAAACACCACACCAATGCGCCGTCTCAAGGGCGAAATATCTTTGCGGCCCAAAATAGCGGTATCTTGATCAAACAGGGCAATATGCCCGCGGCTGGGCTTCAAGGCCAAGAACAACAGGCGCAGCAATGAAGATTTGCCTGCCCCCGAAGGGCCAGTCAAAAACCGCATGTCGCCTTGGTCCAGCCTGAAGCTCACGTCTTTCAGAATTTCTGGCCCGTCGCCATAGCGCAGGCCAACGCCTTGTAACTCGATCAAACCACTCTCCTTCGGTCTATAAAGTGTTTTGCCGTAAGGGCCTTAACCGTCTATTAACTGTAATCGCTGTTAGCCTGTCATTTGAATAAACAGGCTTTTGTTTGCACCATGATCGTCAGCTGCCCCACCTGCACCTCGCGCTATGATTTGTCGGAACACCGTCAAACATCATCTCCGCTCACCATCACGTGCCGCAATTGCGGTCATCGCTGGCGTGAGCTTCCGATGTTGGAGGTGGTTGATGTGCCATCGCGCGCTGTTGCACGGGTGATTGACCACAGGGATGAACCCTCCTTCGACGTGCAGCATCTGGTGGAGGCGGCCCGCACCGCCCAAGAAGAGTTTGCCGCAAAGAGAAAAGCGCGCGTTAAGCGAATAACAGGCTGGGTTTCGCTTGGTGTCTTTGCACTTGCACCTTTTGCCGCCGCAGCAATGATGCCAGAAACCATTGTTTCTGCAGCACCCATTGCCATCAAGGCTTACGAAAAACTAGGTTATGAAGTAAATATCTACGGTCTTGATATCAGGCACATTGAGCAAGAACACAAAATTATCAATGGTGCTCGCGTGTTGATGATTAAGGGTGAAATCAGCAATCCCACCACCGATATCCGCAAAATTCCGTGGCTGCGATTCGGCTTGAAAGATGACAATTCCAAAGAACTTTACAGTTGGACATTGGACACATCTTCAAGGCCATTGCGCCCCGGCGAGACGACAAGTTTTGTGACCCGTGTGGCTGCGGCACCAGAACTAGCTAAAAACCTTGAAATTCGATTTGCACATCCGGCAGAAATAAGCTCAAACCCCAAACCATGAGCACAATCACCATAGATGGGCACCGCATCGATGTCCTTTTTTCAGAAACTGAGATAGCAAAGCGCATCACGGTTTTGGCTGCCGAAATTGCAGCATTGAAGCCCCATAAATTATTGGTCATTCCAATTCTAAAAGGCAGCTTCATTTTTGCAGCTGATCTTATCCGCGCCATGCATCATGCTGGTCTTTCGCCTGAAGTCGATTTCATGATTTTGGCCAGTTACCGTGCGGCTCAAACCTCATCTGGCAAAGTGGACGTGCTCCGCGATATTGAATCAATGGTTGAAGGCCGCGACGTTTTGCTGGTCGACGACATCCTTGAATCAGGCCGCACCTTAGCTTTTGCCAAAGATTTACTCTCAGCACGGCGCGCCAATTCAGTGCGTTCATGCGTGTTGCTGGATAAGCCTGGCCATTTGGCCGCCAACATCAAAGCCGATTTCTCCGGATTTGATTGTCCCGATCTGTTCGTCGTGGGTTACGGCATGGACATGAGCCACCAATTCCGCGAACTGCCCTTCGTTGGCCACGTTGTAACCTGAATTATTTCGGTGCGCGCTTTGCTAAGATCCGCTGCAAGGTGCGGCGGTGCATGTTGAGGCGTCGTGCCGTTTCAGATACGTTGCGGCTGCACAATTCAAACACCCGTTGAATATGCTCCCAGCGCACACGGTCAGCTGACATCGGATTATCAGGCAATGCTGTTCGCGCATCCGTATCACCGGTCAATGCGCCGTACACGGCATCAGCATCAGCAGGCTTTGCCAAATAGTCGATGGCACCCAACTTCACAGCGGTTACAGCTGTTGCGATATTGCCGTATCCGGTCAACACCACCGCACGCGCTTCAGGCCGTGAGGCATGCAACGCTTCAATAACATCAAGGCCATTGCCATCGGCGAGCCGCAAATCAACCACGGCATAACCGGGCGCTTCTTTGCGAACTTCAGCAATGCCTTCGGCCACAGTATCGGCCATGCGCACAACAAAACCGCGCGTTTCCATGGCGCGGCCAAGACGGGTGAGAAAAGGCTTGTCGTCATCGACAAGAAGAAGAGTTTTATCGGTAGGCTGGGTCATGATGTTCATGGTCTTTATACGCAACTTGGATCAGGGTCTATGCTTTGATGACATCGACTTGCGCACGAGGCCATGTGATTTGTATGGTGGCCCCTTGCAGGGGGTGCTTGCGATTGGCCAAAGAAACTGTAGCGCCTGAGCGTTCAAGCAAGGTTTTGGCAATAAACAATCCAAGCCCCATGCCGTCATGCTGGCCAGGCTCTGGCTGAACATCAGCGCCATAACCGGGTCTTGTGGTCACAAAAGGATCGCCCAATTGATCAAATATTGTCTGATCAAACCCGGGGCCATCGTCAGCCACCGTCAAGGTCACTTGATTGCCATTCCACCGGGCTTTGACATCGACTGAACTGATAGCAAAATCGATGGCATTTTCCAAAAGGTTGCCGACGCCGTAAGTGATTGCTGGATTACGCAAAAAAACCGGCTCAGGCGACAGTTTCTTATCATCGCTGGCTTTGGCATCAATTGTAATTGTCACATCCGAGCCTCGTAAGGGTGCAACCAAATCTTCGATCATCGCGTGCAATGACACTTGTTGATAAACATCATCAGACAATTGCTCGGGAACAGCGAGCCGCTTTAAAATTTCACGGCAGCGTGCGGCCTGGCTGATGAGAAGATCTATATCTTCAATATGGGGCGAGGTCTTAGGAATTTCTCTTTTGAGCTCCTTGGCAACCAGTGCAATGGTGGCAAGCGGTGTGCCCAATTCATGGGCAGCAGCAGCAGCCAAACCATCAAGTGCAGAAAGGCGTTGTTCACGCGCCAAGACCATTTCAGTGGCTGATAGAGCGCTGGACATCA
Organism: Hyphomicrobiales bacterium; assembly: GCA_025359215.1. GTDB lineage: Bacteria > Pseudomonadota > Alphaproteobacteria > Rhizobiales > Aestuariivirgaceae > Aestuariivirga. The sequence continues at coordinate 7,738 of JANYHE010000026.1, read as the reverse complement.
AGCGGGCTTCCTCGGCGATGCGCCTTGCGTAAATAGCCGAGAACACTGTGCCGCAAATAAGGGCCGCCCACATGCCAGCAATATAAGTGGGTGGCAGGCTGAATGTTTGGTTCTGCGCCCATGGCAAGGGATTATGAATAATAGCAAGAACACTTGAGCAGCCAAAAGCCAACACCGCCAAACCCAAGGTCCACAGAATCGGCAACGATGTGGCCGAAACAGTGACGGGCACTAAAAACAGGAATGCGAATGGATTTTCCATGCCGCCCGTCAAATAAAGCAGGCTGGCCAATTGCAAGACATCATAACCTAAAAGCAATCCCGCTGGCCGGGAAGCCAAGCGCTGCCCTGCCCGCCAGCGCAACGTAAGAAATATGTTGAGCCATGCACTTAACGCGATGATGGCCAAGCAGGGTCCAAGTGGCACTTTGAAACCCAACATGAAATGCACTGAAAAAATTGCAATCGACTGCCCAATCACAGCCAGCCAGCGCAACCTTACCAAGGTGCGCAAGCGCAACAGACCAGAACCTTGGGATTCAAAACTATTACTGAAGGTCATTATGTCTCTATTACAAGAAGCGTGAACTGCCTATACTACGCCTCACAATGGCAAACAGCTCTTTCCTGCCTTCCAGGCCAAAAATTATTTTCGCAACCGTTCTGCTCATATTTGCGGCACTCGTCGCGGGCTTGACAATTTTGCTGCCCAGCACGGGTTCAAAAACCTCTGGCACGGCCCTGATTGGCGGCCCGTTTACGATGATCAATCAAAAGGGCGAAACCGTTACCGACCAAACTTACGCGGGCAAATACACATTGTTGTTTTTTGGTTTCACATTCTGCAAAGATGTGTGCCCCACCGAACTCCAAGTGATGACGGCAGCTTTCGCTCAACTGGGGGCAGATGCCGATAAGATTGTTCCACTTTTTGTGTCAGTTGATCCCGACCGTGATACCCCTGCGGTCATGGCCAGTTACGTTTCAAGCTTTGATAAGCGCCTGCAGGGTCTTACAGGCTCACCCGAGCAAGTGGCAGCAATGGCCAAGGCTTACCACGTATTTTATAAAAAAATCCCCAACCCTGATGATCCTAAAGACTATGAAATGGATCACTCATCAATTTTGTATTTAATGGGCCCAGACGGTAAGTTCTTGAAATATTTTGCATATTCGACTGATGCAAAGGGCTTGGCAGATAGCCTTCAAATGGTGCTACATTGACCGTTCGTGGCCTTGGGCCAATTTACATTTCCGAATTCTTAACAGGTGCAATTCATGTTGATGCGTAGTCAGGATCAAAATATGCTTTATCCATTCTATGAGATGAACCATTTCGCTATGCAGCCCTTTCGCCTTGCAGCCCATGCTGGCTTGGCATTTTGGCAAAATACGGCCAATCCTTTTGCTACAACCCAATTAGGTCGCACCGCCGCAGCGGGCCTCAGCATGTTTGAGCGCGCCACACGCCGCTTTGAAAAACCGCAGTTTGATATTTCGTCCACCACAATCAATGGCACCGAAATAGCGATTTATGAAAATGTTGTCTGGCAAACACCTTTCTGTAAGCTTTTGCATTTCAGCAAGGATATTGAAGCCGAGATTAAACCACAGACAAAACTACTGATGGTGGCACCCATGTCTGGGCATTTTTCAACGCTGCTGCGTGGCACCGTTGAAGCCATGCTGCCGCATTACGATGTTTACGTCACAGATTGGGTGGATGCCCGCGATATTAACGTGGACGCAGGCTCATTCGATCTTGATGACTATGCCGATAGTGTCATCGATATGTTGCATCATCTAGAAACGCGTGCGCATGTGATGGCTGTCTGCCAGCCTTCGGTTCCGGTGATGGCCGCCATTTCATTAATGAGCACCAAGAATGATCCGCTGGTTCCTCTCAGCATGGTTTTGATGGGAGGTCCCATCGACACCCGCCGCAGCCCCACTGCTGTGAACAAACTAGCGGAGGAAAAAGGCTCTGATTGGTTTCGTAAAAACGTTGTCATGAAAGTCACTGGGCCACACGAAGGCGTGGGCCGTAATGTTTATCCGGGGTTTATGCAGTTAAGCGGTTTTCTGGCGATGAACGCTGAACGCCACATGAAAGCCCACCGTGATCTTTACCGCAGCTTGGTTGATGGCGAAGACATCGGTTCTGAAAAGCAAGAAACATTCTACGACGAATATATGGCAGTGATGGATCTTACGGCTGAGTTTTATCTGCAAACCATTGACCGTGTTTTTGTTTATCATGACCTGCCCAATGGCACCTATTTGCACCGTGGTGAAAAGATTGATCCTGCTTCAATCACGCAAACAGCTTTAATGACCATTGAAGGCGAGCGTGATGATATTTCAGGCCTTGGTCAAACTGAGGCTGCCCACGATTTATGCACCAACATTCCGCCTGAAAAAAAACTGCATCATATGCAGATGGGTGTTGGCCATTACGGGGTGTTTTCAGGTTCGAAATTCCGCGCTGAAGTAGCTCCAAAAATTGTGAACTTCCTTAACGCCCAAGGCTAATGATCAATCTTCTACGCGGTCTTCAAATTTTGCGCCAAGCCCCCAAACTTGAAGTGCGATCTGTCACGATCAATGGCACTGAGGTTGTTCTAACGCTCCGTCGCAATATACGGTGCAAGCGGATGATAATTCGTCTGACATCAGATGGAGCAGGGATCGTGCTCACCATGCCAACGCGCGCCAGTGAGGCCTCAGCCTTGCGATTTGTGGAAAGTTCAAAAGACTGGATTGCAAAAACCATGAGTGCACGCGCACCCGTGGTAAAATTCGCCGATAACCAGATGGTCTTGTTCCAAGGTCGCCTTCACCGCGTGAGAGCCTCAGGCGGCAGCCGCGGCACCATCACTATTGCAGACCAAGAAATTATCGTGCCGGGCCAAGCCGCGCATGTGCCGCGACGATTGAAAGATTGGATGAAAGCACGGGCCAAGCGCGAGCTCACCGAAATATCTCACTCTTATGCCGCCGCAATGGGTTTGAAGTTTAGAAAACTCACATTGCGCGATCAAACCACCCGGTGGGGTTCATGCTCAGCCGCCGGAGACTTATCTTATTCATGGCGGTTAATCTTGGCGCCCAGCCATGTGTTGGATTATGTGGCTGCTCATGAGGTGGCTCACCTCAAAGAAATGAACCATGGCCCCGGCTTTTGGCGCTTGGTGCTGGCCCATTGTAAGACAGCAAAAGAATCGCGCAATTGGCTTCGCGAGCACGGGCGCGAATTGCACCGTTATCAAATCTAGTTTTTGCCAAATAAATAATCGAACAGATATTTTTTCTTCTTGGGCTTGGCAACCGGCGGCGGTGCAACAGTCTGTTGTGCGGGCTCGGCATTTGATACTATCACTTGGCCAGAAATCTGCTGGGGTGCCGCCAAAGAACCTGGCAATGCGGCAGGCGTAAACCCTGCATGCGCAGGCTCCATAACGTCGCGCCACACTTGCGCCGGAAGTGAACCACCCGTCACACTTTTGGTGGGGCTGTTATCATCATTTCCCATCCACACCCCAGCAACCATATAAGGCGTGAAGCCCACAAACCAGGCATCGCGGTAATCTTGGCTCGTGCCCGTCTTGCCACCAATATCAAAATTGCCAAACTGCGCTTTGGTGGCTGTGCCTTCGCGCACCACCGCACGAAAAATGCGGTTCATATTTCCAAGTTCGGTTTCACCCATTACACGGCCGAGCCCATCACCTTTGCGTTCATAAAGCACCGTACCATCGCGGGCCACAATACGGCGCACCACATATGGCTGCACCACAGTGCCGCCATTCGAGAAGGGAACAAATGCTGCAGTGAGTTCCAAGGGTGTTACTTCCGAGGTGCCTAAAGCAATCGAAGCATCATGGCCCAGTGGCGAGGTAATGCCAAGCCGCTCTGCCGTTGCTGCCACAGTGGCAGGGCCAACAGCGAACGCCAGTTTTGCGGCAACCGAGTTGATCGATTCTGCAAAAGCATGTTCCAAAGTGACAGGCCCTTGATAATTCTGTTTATAATTTTCCGGCGACCATCCGCCAATTTGTACAGGCTCATCAACAACAACTGAATCTGGAGTATAGCCATGTTCAAAAGCAGTGAGATAAACAAAGGGTTTGAAAGCGGACCCCGGTTGACGCTTGGCTTTGGTGGCGCGGTTATATTGGCTCTTCTTGTAAGAACGCCCCCCAACCATGGCTGTGACGGCCCCAGAACCATCCATAACCACAATGGCCCCCTCACTGACATTCAATTTCTTGCCGCTTTCACTCAGGCGTTGCCGCAAAGATTGTTCAGCAGAACTTTGAATGGCAGGATCAATGGTCGTTTCAATCCTGATGGATTGATCATAGTCTTTGACCAATAACGGAAGTTGATCATCTATCCAATCAACTGCATATTGTTTGGCAGGCACATAATCACCAGCAACTACGCTAGACGGCGCAATGATCGCATTTTTTGCATCTTCAGCAGAAATAAAATTCTGTTCCGCCATTGCAGAAATAACCAACTTTGCCCGCGCTAGCGATTCTTCCGGCTGCTTTGAAGGGCTATAATTACTGGGCGCTTTCAAAACCCCAGCCAAAGTCGCCGCTTCAATGATTGAAAGTTCAGCGGCTGGCTTATTGTAGAAAACATGGGCAGCCTGTTCGATGCCGTAAGCACCAGAGCCAAAATACACGCGGTTTAAATAAAGCTGCAAAATCTCATCTTTGCTGAACTTGGATTCCAACCAAATGGCCAGCACAGCCTCTTGGGCTTTTCGCGTAAGTGTGCGTTCTGGCGTCAGGAATAGATTTTTTGCCAATTGTTGCGTCAGCGTTGAACCGCCTTGCACCATGTGGCCAGCAACAAGATTGCGCGTTATAGCCCGCACCAACCCAACAGGGTCAACACCGTAATGGAAACGAAACCTGCGATCTTCTATGGCAATTACAGCATTGGGCACATAATCAGGCAATTCGCCCATGCGCGCCGCATCACCAAAAAAAGCGCCTTGTTCTGAAAGCACGGTGCCATCCGAAGCCAAAATCATAATGCCCGGTTGACGTTGAGGAATTTGCAGCAGACCGCGCTGATCAAGCGAAAACCAGATGTATGCGAAGGCTAAGCCGCCAACCACTGCACCCCAAAAGCCCAACACAAAGAAGAAACTTAAAACCCGGCCCAATATGGAGCGTTTTCGTCTTTTAGGTTCAGGTCCGCGGGTACTGCGGGTTACAGCCGAAAAAAGCTGCGGCTCAGTCCGTTTCCGGCCTTTGCGCTTTTTATCGTCACCTGAAAACCGCATTCCAATTCCCCAAGACCAGACACTTTCTTTGCCCAGTCATTTCCACCGATTCTTAGCATTGCACCGGTTGGTGAAAGGTTAAGTGGTAGAACAGAGTTTCGAGGTGAATGATGGTGCAATCATGGCGCATGTTTTTCGAACTTGAACTGACACAGAACTCATGGTGTGATGAGCAATCAAACATTCAGGCGGGTTGGAGTAAAATGAAAAGCAGAAGTTTCAAAGCCCCCTCTGGCGCAAAGTTATCCTTCACCGAACTGGGATTTGGTGCTGCCCCCTTGGGCAACCTTTATAACGCGATCACTGAAAAAGAAGCACAAGCCACTTTGGATGCGGCATGGAAGCATGGGATTCGATATTACGATACAGCCCCCCTTTATGGCCTTGGCCTTTCTGAAACGCGCCTCAATCATTTCTTGCGCGATAAGAAGCGCAAAGATTACGTGATTTCAACCAAAGTGGGCCGCTTGTTGGATGTGTGTGCCCCCGATCAACGCACAGGTATAGGCAAATTTTTCAACACGCCCAATCGCCGCGAGAGATTTGACTACTCTTATGATGGCGTCATGCGGTCGCTTGATCACTCGCTTGAACGTCTGGGGCTTGATTCAGTCGATATTTTATTCGTTCATGACATTGACGTGTTCACCCATGGCAGCACAGCCATTCGCGATGGCCATGTGAAAACATTGATGGAGGGTGGTTATAAGGCCCTGGTAAAAATGCGTGACCAGAAAGTGATTAAAGCTTTCGGCGCTGGCGTGAATGAATGGCAGGTCTGCGAGACTTTGGCCAATGCTGGCGATTTTGATTTGTTTTTATTGGCAGGTCGCTACACACTGCTGGAGCAGGAGGCCCTCAATTCATTTCTGCCACTGTGTGAAAAGCGCGGCATTGGCATTGTTCTGGGCGGTCCCTATAATTCCGGTATCTTGGCAACGGGGCCAAAGCCCGGCGCATTTTATAATTACGATCCGGCCCCAAAAGAAATATTGGACCGCGTGCGTAAAATAGAGACGATTTGCAAAGCCCACAAAACCAAGCTGCCAGAAGCCGCTCTGCGCTTCCCCCTTCGCCATCCCTCAGTAGTTTCAGTGATCCCGGGTGCGGTATCGCCAAAACAAGTGAAACTGAACGCTAAAACCATGAGCGCTAAAATACCAAAAGGCCTGTGGCGCGATCTAAAATCAGCAGGTCTGCTAAACGCGCTTGCCCCGAATTAAATTCAGTTTTTACCGAAGCGCTCATCAAACGCATAACCCGTCGAACGTACTGTTCGAATAGGGTCCAGTTCTTTGCCACGTGACAAAGATTTGCGCAATCGACCAACATGAACATCAACAGTGCGTTCGTCGACAAAAGCATCACGGCCCCATACTGTGTCTAAAAGTTGACTGCGTGAGTAGACCCGCCCGGGATTTTGCATCAGCTGCTCAAGCAATCTAAACTCGGTGGGTGATAAATTGATATCGCGTTGCCCGCGATTAACGCGGCGGCTTTTGCGGTCAACCACAAGATCACCAGCGTTTAATTTTTCAGCAACAGCTTCAGGATTCAAACGGCGCAAAATTGTTTTTATGCGCGCCAAAAGCTCTGGCACAGAAAATGGCTTTACCAAATAATCATCGGCACCCGTGGCAAGGCCCCGCACTTTTTCAGCCTCTTCACTGCGCGCCGTTAGCATGATAATGGGGATATCACGCGATTCTGGCTTGGCTCGAACCAGCCTACACACTTCAATTCCGGAAATGCCGGGCAACATCCAATCTAATAGAATAAGATCAGGCCGCTCTTCACTCACAAGATAAGCCACATCTTCGCCCTGCGCCGAACTGCGAACCCGATAACCCTCCGCCTCAAGATTATACTTCAAGAGGATTTGTATGGGCTCCTCGTCCTCTATGATAAGGATTGAGGCACTCATAACTACTCACCCTTGCTCGGGTTCATCATCGCTGTAACGTCCTTTTTAGGGCGGGTCTCGCTGATGGTTTTACCGTGAATCAAATAGTGAATATTTTCTGCAATATTAGTCGTGTGATCACCAATGCGTTCAAGATTTTTTGCCCCAAACAAAAGATGAGTGCACAAACTTATGTTGCGCGGATCTTCCATCATATAGGTCAGAAGCTCACGAAATATTGAGTTGTAAAGCGCATCCAAATCTTCGTCAGAACGCCACACGCGCATGGCCATTTCATCATCTTTTCGAGCATAGGCATCTAAAACATCTTTCAGCTGCGCCTGTGCCATGACACCCATACGGGCTAGCCCTGTAGAGAGACGTCGAGGAAGTGATTCAGAAATAGCATGCGTACGCTTGGCTGTATTCTTGGCAAGGTCACCAATGCGCTCAATGTCTGACGAGACACGAATAGCAACCATTATTTCACGTAAATCCTGCGCCATGGGTTGGCGCTTGGCGATTGTGAGTAT
>JANYHE010000129.1 GCA_025359215.1 Hyphomicrobiales bacterium | reverse complement strand
GCTGGTTCGTCTTTCACAAACACAGGGCCAGAATCTTTGCCCTTGGCTGTAACGTCACGATCAACAAACTCTATAACGGCCACAGGCGCGTTATCGCCATGGCGGAAGCCTGCTTTCATGATGCGGATATAGCCGCCTTGACGGTCCTTGTAGCGGGCTGCCAGCACGTCAAACAACTTCTTGGCTTGGGTTTCATCACGAATGGCTGAAACGGCTTGGCGGCGAGCGTGCAGGCCACCTTGCTTTGCCAAAGTTACCAGCTTTTCAACGATGGGGCGAAGATCCTTCGCCTTTGGCAAAGTTGTAACAATCTGCTCATGCTTGATTAGGGCCACAGCCATGTTGGCAAACATTGCCTTGCGGTGAGCGGACGAGCGGTTGAACCGACGACCCTTAAAACCATGATGCATAATATAATCTCCTTCATACGCGGCCGCCGCAGCAACCAAAATTTCCGAGGGCGATTTTGACTTTCCAAGGAAAGTCAAAACGCTTTAATAATGGCTTTCCATTTTCTTGGCGAGCTCATCAATATTTTCTGGCGGCCAATTGTTGACCTCCATGCCAAGGTGCAAGCCCATTTGTGCAAGCACTTCTTTAATTTCATTGAGCGACTTGCGGCCAAAGTTTGGTGTGCGCAACATTTCTGATTCTGATTTTTGGATCAGATCACCGATGTAAACAATGTTGTCGTTCTTCAAGCAATTGGCTGAACGCACGGAAAGTTCCAACTCGTCTACCTTCTTGAGCAGAGCAGCGTTGAATGGCAATTCGGTGCGGGCCTCTTCCACAACGGCCGTTGATGGCTCGCTGAAGTTGATGAACACCGAGATTTGGTCTTGCAAAATACGCGCAGCATAAGCGACTGCATCTTCTGGCGTGACCGCACCGTTGGTCTCAACAGTCATGATCAACTTATCGTAGTCGAGCACTTGACCTTCACGGGTGTTTTCAACGCGGAATGAAACGCGGCGCACAGGTGAATAGATTGAGTCAACCGGGATCAAGCCAATCGGAGCATCTTCAGCGCGGTTACGCTCAGCAGGCACATAACCTTTGCCATTGTTCACTGTAAATTCAATACGCAATTCAGCGCCTTGATCCAATGTGCAGATCACATGATCAGGATTGAGGATTTGCACGTCGGCTGATTGTTGAATGTCGCTGGCGCGAACCACGCCGGGGCCTTCCTTCTTCAGCGTCAGGCGCTTTGGGCCCTCAGCATGCATCACGAACGCAATTTCTTTAATGTTCATGATCATGTCGGTCACGTCTTCACGCACACCAGCAATCGACGAGAATTCGTGCAACACGCCATCAATTTGCACGGCCGTTACAGCAGCACCTTGCAGCGATGACAAAAGAATGCGGCGCAGCGCGTTGCCCAGCGTTGTGCCAAAGCCACGCTCCAAAGGTTCAGCAACCACAGTTGCCATGCGCTTTTTGTCCTTGCCTGATTGAATATCAATCTTGGTTGGACGAATGAGTTCTTGCCAGTTCTTTTGATTGACCTGCATGTTCATATTCCCGTTAGCCTCCGAAAAGCCAATCCGCTTTTCAAATGTCGGTTATTTGTGGCAGCGCACATCCGGATTGATCCGCGCCGCAATGATAAAGTTAAACGCGGCGCTTCTTTGGTGGACGGCAGCCATTGTGTGGGATCGGCGTAATATCGCGGATCGATGTCACTTGCAGGCCAGCGGCCTGAAGTGCGCGAAGCGCTGATTCACGGCCTGAACCTGGACCCGTTACTTCCACTTCAACAGTGCGCATGCCGTGCTCAATTGCAGCCTTGGCAACTTGCTCACCAGCCAACTGAGCTGCATAAGGAGTCGATTTACGCGAACCCTTGAAGCCCATTTTGCCGGCAGTGGACCACACGATGGTGTTGCCTTGCACGTCAGTAATGGTGATTGTTGTGTTGTTGAATGACGAGTTCACATGAACCATGCCAGACGACACATTTTTACGTTCTTTACGGCGCGCACGCCCTGCATCTTTAGCCATATTATTCTAGCCTCACTTCTTCTTGCCAGCAATGGCTTTAGCCGGACCCTTGCGGGTGCGGGCGTTGGTGTGGGTGCGCTGGCCGCGAACCGGCAGACCCTTGCGGTGACGAAGACCACGGTAGCAACCGAGATCTGTCAAACGCTTGATGTTCATGGAAATTTCACGGCGAAGATCACCTTCAACCGTGTAATCACGATCGATGATTTCGCGGATGGCCAGCACTTCAGCGTCTGAAAGCTCGTTCACACGCTTTGCAGCGGGAATCTTAACTTCAGCGCAGATGACCTTGGAATTAACCGGGCCAATGCCATTAATATAACGCAGCGCGATTTCTACGCGCTTACCAGTCGGAATGTTGACACCAGCAATACGGGCCACAGGTAATCTCCTAATAAATTCAAGGGGTTTGCCCTTGATTGTAATTTTGTTTCAACCATCAAAACCCGCACCAACAAAGGCACAAGGCCGCACCCAGAGAAGCACCCTCCCCCAAGTCAGCCTAAGTTTGACTGAGAATTGCCCCGTCCATAGAGTGGAATCGCTAGCGCGTCAACCCGATAGATGAGGAAATTCTAAGCCTTAACCCGGCTCAGCACAGATGACATTTCACGGGTTACAACCGCAATATCAGCCATGCCGTCGATCACATGCAAATTGCCCTGCGCGCGGTAATAAGCCACCAGCGGAGCCGTCTGCGTGTTGTAAACATGAAGACGATCACGCACCGTCTTCTCGTTGTCGTCTGCGCGGCGTGTAAATTCTGTCGAACCACACACATCGCACGTGCCAGCCTGCTTCGGCTTGGCAAATTCTTCATGATAGCCCTGCCCGCATTTGGCGCAGGTATAGCGGCCCACAATGCGCTTTACTAAAGCTTCATCGTCGACCTTCATTTCAATCACAGCATTCAGCTTTTGGCCTTTACTGGCCAAAAGTTTGTCTAAAGCCTCGGCTTGGGCCGGTGTGCGCGGAAAACCATCAAACACGACGCCCTTCTTTACATCTGGTTGATCAAGGCGTTCCGAAACAATGCCGATGACGATATCGTCAGAAACCAAATCACCGCGATCCATAACGGCTTTAGCTTTGAGACCGATTTCAGTTCCGGCCGCCTTGGCAGCGCGCAACATATCGCCCGTAGAGAGTTGTTTGAATCCCATTTGTTCTTCAAGAATCTTGGCCTGGGTGCCTTTGCCTGCACCAGGTGGACCGAGAAGAATCAAATTCATTTTCGACCGCCGCGCAAGTTTGCCTTCTTCATCAGCTTTTCATATTGCTGCGAAAGAAGATGACCCTGAATTTGGGCAACCGTATCCAACGTTACACTCACAACGATGAGCAATGACGTTCCGCCGAATGCCAATTGCATTCCTGAGAAGCCCATAAACATTTCTGGCAGCACACACACAATTACCAAATAAGCAGCGCCAACAATGGTGATGCGGGTGAGAATGCGGTCAATATATTCCGAAGTCTGATCACCAGGGCGAATGCCCAAGATAAAGCCGCCTGACTTTTTCAAGTTATCGGCTGTTTCCTTTGGGTTGAACATGATGGACGTGTAGAAGAAGCAGAAGAACACGATCAAAACAATATAGAGCAACAAATAAAGTGGCTTACCGTGACCCAGCAAAGCCGTAACTTGCTGCAACCATTCCGGACCTTTACCGGCCGAGAAGTTGGCCACAGTTAATGGCAAAAGCAAAAGTGACGAAGCAAAAATTGGTGGGATAACGCCAGCGGTGTTGAGCTTCAAAGGCAAATGCGAACTTTCGGCTTGCGAAACACGCATGCCCACTTGGCGCTTCGGGTATTGAATGAGCAAACGGCGCTGCGCACGCTCGAAGAAAACGATAAATGCAATAATGCCAACTGAGAGAACCAATATGGCTAAGATTGTGAAGGGTGACATGAGCCCCTTGCGGCCCAATTCAAGCAATTGCGCAATGCCACTGGGCAAATTGGCGACGATGCCAGAGAAAATGATCAATGATGTGCCGTTGCCAATGCCGCGGGCCGTGATTTGCTCACCGAGCCACATCAAGAAAACCGTTCCACCTGTCAAAGTGATCACAGTGCTCATAATAAAGAACGGGCCGGGATCGATTACGATTCCCTGCTGCAGCTGAAGCCCTTTGGCAATGCCGAAGGCCTGCAACGCTGCGAGAAATACCGTGCCATACCGTGTATATTGATTGATTTTCTTGCGGCCTGATTCGCCTTCTTTCTTGAGTGCTTCAAGATGAGGTGAAACCGTGGTCATCAACTGCATAATGATCGAGGCTGAAATATAAGGCATGATGTTGAGAGCAAAAATTGCCAAACGGCCCAATGCGCCGCCAGCAAGATTGTTGACCCAGCCTAAAATGCCAGAGGAATTGGTCGCTGCAAATTTGGCGACAGCCACGGTGTCAACACCGGGAATAGGAATGTAGGAACCCAGACGATAAATAATCAAGGCACCGAGGGTGAACCACAGCCTGTTCTTCAAATCTTCCGATTTGGTCAGCGCACTGAAATTTATATTTGCTGCAAGTTGTTCAGCTGCCGATGCCATATTTTGTCCTCGTATCTCGTTGTAAGGCCCCTATATGGGGCCTCACCCAAGAACCATCAACCGTGCGCTTTAACTTCTTCAACCACCCGTGAAACTTTAACGCTTCCGCCGGCCTTTTCAACTGAGGCTATTGCGCCTTTTGTTGCGTAGAACACTTCAAACTTCAAAGCGGCCTTCAATTCAGCATTGCCTATCAAACGAACGCCACCAGGTGACATTTTTGTGATCACACCAGCTGCGTAAAGTGCTTCCGCCGTCACTGGATTTTTAACATCCAATTTCTTGGCTTCTACAGCAACCGCAATGCGAGCAAGGTTCACTGCATTGTATTCAACTTGGTTTGGCTTGTTAAAGCCACGCTTTGGCAAACGACGATAAATCGGCATTTGACCGCCTTCGAAGCCTGGCTTAGCGCCGCCCTTACGAGCCGTCTGACCTTTACCGCCGCGACCGCCGGTTTTACCTTTGCCTGAACCCAGACCACGGCCAATGCGCTTGCGGTCTTTACGGGCGCCGGGATTGTCGGCAATCTCATTGAGTTTCATAATCGTTATTCCTTAGATTTTATTCGACTACGCGAACCATGTGAGCAACCTTGGCAATCATGCCACGGAGTGCAGGTGTATCAACCAGGGTGGACTGGCGACGAATGCGGTTAAGCTTCAAACCAATCAAAGTTGCACGTTGATCACCGGGGCGCCGTTGTGGGCTGGCGAACTGTTCAAGCGTGATGGTTTTTGCGGGTGCTTTTGCCATAATCAATCGTTCCTGTTAGTCCGTTACAACGTCAGTTGTACGGTTGCGCATGATGTCACTCACCTTCTTGCCACGGCGGCTTGCGACCGAGCGTGGAGAAGTTTGCTTCTTCAGTGCTTCGAATGTTGCACGAACCATGTTGTATGGGTTCGATGAGCCTGTGGATTTCGCCACAACATCGGCCATGCCAACAGCTTCAAACACGGCACGCATTGGACCACCAGCGATAACGCCAGTTCCTGCTGGTGCTGTGCGAAGTGTTACCTTACCTGCGCCCCAACGACCATCAATGTCGTGGTGCAAGGTGCGGCCTTCACGAAGTGGCACACGGATGAGAACGCGTTTTGCGCCCTCAGTGGCCTTGCGCACAGCTTCTGGCACTTCACGGGCCTTACCGTGGCCAAAGCCAACGCGGCCTTTTTGGTCACCAACAACAACGAGTGCGGCAAAACCAAAGCGCTTACCGCCTTTTACCACTTTAGCGACGCGGTTGATGTGAACCAACTTGTCGATAAATTCGCTGTCTTTTTCTTCGCGGTTATCTTTGCGATCGGAGCGTTCTTTAGCCATTGCTAAGCCTGTCGTCCTATAAAATTAAAACTGAAGTCCACCAGAACGTGCTGCGTCGGCCAAGGCCTTCACACGTCCGTGGTAGATATAACCGCCGCGATCGAACACCACATCTTTGATGCCCGCTTTAACAGCGCGCTCGGCAATCAACTTGCCAATGGCTTCTGCTGCGGCCTTGTCTGCACCGGTCTTCTTTGACTCTTGGAAAGACTTTTCCAAGGTCGAAGCCGCTGCTACTGTTACGCCCTTCACATCATCGATGATCTGAGCATAAATGTTCTTGCTGGAACGGAACACCGAAAGACGGGGCCGACCATTCTCACGCTTTGCCAATGCCTTGCGGACACGAGCAGTGCGGAGCGAAAGTGCTGATAATTTCTTTGCCATCTTTTTGTTCCGTTACTTCTTCTTACCTTCCTTGCGGAAGATTTTTTCGCCAGCGTATTTAACGCCCTTGCCCTTGTAAGGCTCAGGTCCACGATATTCGCGGATTTCAGCGGCCACTTGGCCAACACGCTGCTTATCAATGCCGCTGATCACGATTTCCGTGGGCTTAGGCACCTTAATTTCGATTCCCTCAGGCACTGCATAGTTCACATCATGGCTATAGCCAAGATTGAGTTGCAACACTTTGCCGTTTAAGGCAGCGCGGTAACCCACGCCGTTGATTTCGAGGGTCTTGGAATAACCTGCCGTTACACCCTGAACCATGTTCGCCACAAGAGTGCGCGATAGACCCCAGCTGGAACGCGACAATTTTGTTTGATCCTTCGGATCAACCTTGATTGCGCCTTCCTGCATGGAAACCAGAACAAAGTCATTCAAAACTTGCTTGAGTTCGCCCTTTGGGCCCTTCACGCTGACATGTTGCCCATTGATGGAGGCTGTGACGCCTGCCGGAACGGGAACTGCTTTTTTGCCAATACGAGACATTGTTTCTACCTCAGAATACTGTGCACAGCACTTCGCCGCCCACGTTTTGAGCACGGGCTTCTTGGTCGCTCATCACACCCTTTGGTGTGGAGAGGATTGAAATGCCCAAGCCGTTAAACACGGATGGAAGTGTTGCGACCGATGCGTAAACGCGGCGGCCTGGTTTAGACACGCGTTGAATTTCCTTAATGACAGGAGCGCCGTCAAAATATTTCAATTCAACTTCGATTTCAGACTTACCGTCTTTTTCGATCACTGCGAAACCGCGGATGTAACCTTCTTTATGAAGAACTTCCAATACGTGTTCACGCAATTTCGATGTTGGAACCGAAACCTTATTCTTGCTCCGCATGTGTGCGTTGCGGATGCGGGTCAGCATATCGCTGATAGGATCTGTGTTGCTCATCGCTACTCTCCTTACCAGCTTGACTTAACCATGCCGGGGATCAAACCCTGGTTGGCCATTTCACGCATAGCAATTCGTGACAATTTGGTTTTGCGATAGAATGAGCGTGGACGCCCAGTGATTTCGCAGCGGTTGCGGATGCGGGTCTTGGCAGAGTTGCGTGGCATTTGTGCCAGCTGCAAAGCTGCCGTGAAACGCTCTTCCATCGGCGTGTCCTTCTTCATCACAACGGCCTTGAGGCGCTTGCTCTTGGCGTCGAAACGCTTGGACAAGGCACGACGTTTATCGTTGCGGTTAATGGAGCTCGTTTTTGCCATGGAACGTCCTCAAATCTTAGATGTGTTCATCATTACGCGGCAGCCTGTTGTTGGCGTTTGCGGAATGGGAAGTTGAAAAGGTTTAAAAGCGCTAAGGCTTCAGCATCGGTTTTTGCAGTGGTGCACACCACGATATCAAGACCCCAGATCCGGTCGATCTTATCGTAATCGATTTCTGGGAATATCAAGTGCTCTTTAACACCCAAGGCATAGTTGCCATGACCATCAAAGCTACGATCTGTAAGCCCACGGAAATCGCGTACGCGTGGCAGAGCGATTGTGACCAGACGGTCCAAGAACTCATACATGCGGGTTTTGCGCAATGTAACTTTTGCACCAATCGCCAAGTTTTCACGAATTTTGAATTGCGCGATAGCTTTCTTCGTCTTGGTGATGACTACTTTTTGGCCTGCAATCTTTTGCAATTCGCCAGCAGCAACTGTGACCAGTTTAGAGTCTTGAGTGGCTTCGCCAACGCCCATGTTCAACACGATCTTGGTGAGACGTGGAACTTGCATTACGTTTGTGTAGCCGAATTGCTCAATCATCTTTGGACGAATGACATCAATGTATTCTTTTTGCAGGCGGGCAATATAACCCTCTGGCAAACCAGCATTCGCATCAGCAACAGGACCTGAGTCAGTTGTTGCAGCTTTCTTGGCTTTCGCCTTTGCCGGCGCCTTAGCCTTTTTATCTTCGTCAGCCATCTATCGTCGCTCCTGTGCGCTTGGCAACACGGACTTTTTTGCCGCCGTCAAGCGTCTTGTAACCAACTCTTGTCGCCTTGCCATCCTTAGGATCGCGCAGCGCCAAATTTGAAATATGAATGGGCATCAACTTGTCGATAATGCCGCCTTCAGTTGCTCCTTGAGCCTTTGTGTGGCGCTTGGCAACATTAACACCTGAAACAACGGCGCGGTTTTCGTCGGTGATGATTTGCATCACACTGCCCTGCTTGCCTTTGTCTTTACCAGCGATAACAATAACACTATCGCCCTTCTTGATTTTGAACTTAACTGGCATCACAGCACCTCCGGTGCCAAGGAAATAATCTTCATTTGGTTTTTGCCGCGCAGCTCACGTGGCACTGGTCCGAAAATACGGGTGCCAACAGGTTCGCCTTGCGCGTTGATCAAAACAGCAGCATTGCGATCAAAGCGGATGGACGAACCATCGGCGCGGCGCAAATCTTTTGCGATGCGAACAACGATGGCCTTCATCACGGAGCCCTTCTTCACGCGACCGCGTGGAATGGCTTCCTTGATCGACACAACGATAACATCGCCAACTGAAGCATAACGACGCTTCGAGCCGCCGAGCACCTTGATGCACTGTACACGACGGGCGCCAGAATTATCGGCAACGTCGAGATTGGTTTCTTGTTGAATCATGGTTTATCCGCCCTTATGCCTTAGCCGCATCAACTTTGCTGATGAACGCCCAGCGCTTCAGCTTTGACAACGGACGGGTTTCTTCAATGCGCACAACTTCACCAATCTTGGCTTCGTTCTTTTCATCATGTGCATGATACTTCTTTGAAAGACGAACGGTCTTCTTGAAAACAGGGTGCAACAAACGGCGCTCCACTTTCACGATGATCGTCTTGTCATTTTTGTCGCTCACAACGACACCTTGCAATATGCGTTTCGGCATGTTCTGTGCTCCTACTTCGCAACTGACTTGGCTGCAACTTGTTGCGTCTTGAGACGCGCGATGTCGCGGCGGATTTGGCGGATGCGTGAACTGTTTTCGAGTTGGCCTGAAGCCCGCTGGAAGCGCAGGTTGAGCTGCTCTTTACGGAGTTTCAGAATTTCGTCTTTCACTTGGTCGGTGGAGAAGGCGCGAACGTCGGTCATTTTCATGGTTTAGTCCCCTTCCCTTATGCTTCGCCAAGGCGTGCAACAAAGCGCGTTTTTATTGGTAATTTTGCAGCAGCTAAGCGCAGTGACTCTTCAGCAATTGCGCGTGGAATGCCATCCACTTCGAAAATCACACGGCCTGGCTTCACGCGGGCTGCCCAATATTCAGTTGAACCCTTACCGGAACCCATGCGCACTTCGGCTGGCTTCTTGGAAACAGGCACATCGGGGAATACGCGGATCCACACCCGGCCAGCACGCTTCATGCCACGTGCAAGCGCACGACGAGCAGCTTCGATCTGGCGAGCCGTTAAACGATCGGGCTCAAGAGCCTTCAAACCAAACGCACCGAAATCCAGTGTGTTGCAGCTTGTCGACTTACCGTGAATGCGGCCCTTGTGGGCTTTGCGGTATTTGGTTTTTTTAGGTTGCAGCATGATCTATCTCTTATGCGTTCGCGTTTTCACGACGCGGCGGACGGCTCACTGGGCCTTCCTGTGCTTCGTTCATGCGCTTGTCTTGGGCCATTGGATCATGTTCCATGATCTCACCCTTGAATATCCAAACCTTAACACCGTTGGTGCCGTAGGCCGTGTGGGCTGTGGCAACACCGTAGTCAATATCAGCGCGCAATGTGTGCAATGGAACGCGACCTTCGCGGTACCATTCAACACGCGCAATTTCAGCACCGCCAAGGCGGCCCGAGCAGGTGATCTTGATGCCTTCTGCGCCGAGACGCTGCGCCGATTGAACGGCACGCTTCATAGCGCGGCGGAATGCAACGCGGCGTTCCAACTGTTGAGCGATGTTATCTGCAACCAAGGTTGCATCAACTTCTGGTTTGCGCACTTCAACAATGTTGAGGTGAACTTCTGATCCTGTCATGTCCGCAACTTTTTTGCGGAGCTTTTCAATGTCAGCACCCTTCTTACCAATAACAACACCGGGGCGAGCTGAGAAAATTGTTACGCGGCATTTCTTGTGTGGACGTTCGATGAGAACCTTCGACACACCGGCTTGCTTCAATTCTTTTGTGAGATAGGCGCGGATGGCCACATCTTCATGAAGCAACTTGCCGAATTCGCGCTTACCTGCGAACCAGCGGCTGTCCCATGTGCGGTTGATGCCAAGACGCAAACCGATTGGATTGACTTTCTGACCCATTATGCGGCCTCTTTCACTTGACGAACAATGATCGTCAGTTCGCTGAAGAACTTATGGATGTGACCCACGCGACCGCGTGCATCGGGCTTCCAACGCTTCATAACCAAATTCTTGCCAACCCACGCCTCCGACACCATCAAATCATTGATGTCGAGGTTGTGGTTGTTTTCGGCGTTCGCAATTGCGGACTCCAATGTCTTCTTCACGTCCTTCGAAATGCGGCGGCGCGAGAATGTGAGATGCGCTAAAGCATCATGCACTTTTTTGCCGCGAATTTCTGTTGCAACTTCATTCAGCTTGCGTG
>JANYHE010000113.1 GCA_025359215.1 Hyphomicrobiales bacterium | reverse complement strand
ACGTCATGATTTCTACGTGAACTATGAAGCAGGCTTTGATACCACGGCGCGCATCACATCCGTCGACGTAACTTTCGCGGCACGGTGCGGATATTCAGCAGATCTAAGCAATGCCATTTGCGACCGCGCCATGTTTCATGCCGATAATGCTTATTATTATCCCGCCTATAAAATCGCCACGCAGCGCCTGAAAACCAACACTGTTTCCAACACAGCATTTAGGGGCTTTGGTGGGCCGCAGGGAATTTTATTTGCAGAAGCCATGATGCAATCAATCGCCATTCAAACAGGCATGGATGCACTGGACGTGCGCAAACGCAATCTCTATGGCCCGCGCCGCGATGTGACACCTTACGGTCAAAAATTCCGCGACAATGTATTGCCAGAGCTGATTGCGCAGCTGGAAAAATCGTCGAACTACAAAAAGCGGCGCAAAGACATCGATGCCTTTAACAAGACCAGTCGCGTGTTGAAAAAAGGTTTGTCGCTTGTGCCAGTTAAGTTTGGCATTTCATTCACTTTCACGCAAATGAACCAAGCCGGCGCTTTGGTGCATGTCTATGCTGATGGTTCGGTGCATCTCAATCATGGTGGCACGGAGATGGGCCAAGGGCTTTATGTGAAAGTGGCACAAGTTGTGGCGGAAACTTTTAGCATTGCGCTGGACCAAGTGGCAATCACCGCGACCACCACAGGCAAAGTGCCCAACACATCGCCCACCGCCGCTTCATCGGGCACCGATCTTAACGGCATGGCAGCGCGCAATGCAGCTTTGGTAATCAAAGACCGCATGGCCGAACATGCCGCTTCGTTTTGGAAGATGAAAAAATCTTCCATCGCTTTTGAAAATGGTGTGGTGAAGGCGGGCCGCAAATCCATGAGTTTTGCAAGCCTTGCCAAGGCCACGAAAGAAGCGCGGATTTCCCTTTCATCAACTGGCTTTTACGCAACGCCCGGCATTCATTGGGACCGCGCTTCAGGCACGGGAAATCCATTTTTCTACTTTGCCTGCGGTGCAGCCTGTTCAGAAGTTTTGATAGACACCATGACAGGTGAAATGAAAGTGACGCGTGTGGATATTCTGCATGATGTGGGCCACTCATTAAATCCCGCCATTGATATCGGTCAGATTGAAGGCGGCTTTGTGCAGGGCATGGGCTGGTTGACCACCGAAGAATTGGTTTATGCTGCCGACGGGAAACTACGCACCCATGCGCCATCAACCTATAAAATTCCGTGCGCATCCGATGTGCCGGAAGATTTTCGCGTGGCGCTGTTCAAAGGCGAGGGCAATAAATTTGATACAATCTATCGCTCCAAAGCGGTAGGCGAGCCGCCTTTGAATCTTCCGGTTTCGGTGTGGTGCGCTGTGATGGATGCCGTGGCTAGTGTGAAGCCAGGAACAGTGCCGAAGCTCGATGCACCAGCAACTCCAGAAGCTATTTTGCGAGCGGTGAATTCTTTATGAGCAAAGGGACCTCATCCGCCCCTTCGGGGCACCTTCTCCAGAGGAGAAGGGTGAATTCAGGGTGTGACTATAAATTTCTGTCCTTCTTCTTTGGAGAAGGTGGCCGAAGGCCGGATGAGGTCCCTTTGTTATGAACCCCCACACCAAAATTCTCGCCGCTCTGGAAAGCCATGGCACCTGTACGATGGTCACTGTAATTGCGGCCGAAGGTTCTACCCCGCGCGAAGTGGGCGCATGGATGGTGGTGACACCGCTGGGATTTCATGGTTCCATTGGGGGCGGCACTTTGGAATGGCATGCGATGGCCGAGGCGCAAGCGCTACTGGGAAAGCCCGCCACGCATAAAACCATTCGCAAAACTCTGGGGCCTGATATGGGCCAGTGCTGCGGCGGGCGGGTGGAATTGCGGATTGATAGTTTTGATCGCAGTTCAATTCCGCATGTTCGAACTGAAGCTGAGAATTATATTGACGATGTGCGCCACCTTCACCTTTGGGGGGCTGGCCATGTGGGCCGCGCTTTGGTGCTGGCGCTGGCACCGCTTCCGTTTCGCATTTCTTGGTGGGATGCGCGACCCAATGCCTTTCCCGCTGTGGTTCCGCAAAATGTTATGTGCCGGGTGGGCTCGCCCATCGACATGGAGCCAGATGCTTTTGTTTTGGTGATGAGCCATAGCCACGCATTGGATTTTGAAATTGTCGATGTGGCGTTGCGTAATCCTTCATTTTCTTTTGTAGGCCTCATCGGCAGTGACACCAAGCGTGCGCGGTTTGTGAAACGCCTGCGTGAAGCACATGTTGATGTGGCACGGCTCACCTGCCCCATTGGTGCTTCATCGCTGGCATCTAAACATCCTGCGGCAATAGCGGCTGGCGTTGCTGTGCAGCTTTTAGAGTATGATGAAAAGATGCGGCAGTTGAACTTGCCCGCAACACATAGGAAAAGTGCGACGGGTTGATGGCGATGGATCCTTTTATTCTTGAATGGTTGAATATCCTTGTGCGCTGGGGCCATTTGGTGGCGGGCATTGCATGGATTGGCACATCATTTTATTTTGTGGCGCTCGATCTTTCTCTGCGTGATGGCCAGGCCTGGGAAGTGCATGGCGGTGGTTTTTATCATGTGAAGAAGCACATGCAGGCCCCCGCTGAACTGCCGCCCAATTTAATCTGGTTCAAGTGGGAAGCTTACCTCGCTTGGATCACCGGATTTCTGCTGCTCATCATTCAATATTATGTGCAGGCTGATCTTTATCTGACCGATCCTTCAGTCATGGTTCTCACAACGTGGCAGGCCATTGGCATTTCCGTGGCTTCACTTTTGGGTGGTTGGATTATTTATGATCAATTGTGCAAATCGCCGCTTGGCAAGCATACGGGCTGGTTGGCTTTGAGTGTTTATGCGCTGATCGTTTTGGCGGCCTATGGGTTCTCTCATGTGTTTTCTGGCCGTGGCGCATTCATCCATGTAGGTGCCTTCATTGGCACCATGATGGCAGCCAATGTGTTTGCGGTGATCATTCCCAACCAGAGCAAAATTACGGCTTCGCTTTTAAAGGGTGAAAAGCCTGATCCAAAATATGGGATGATTGGCAAGCAGCGTTCATTGCACAACACATATCTCACATTGCCCGTGCTGTTTATGATGACCAGCAATCATTACGCCATTATCACGGGCCATCCGCAGGCTTGGGCCATCGTAGGGCTCGTCGTTTTGGGTGGAGGTGTGGCGCGGCACTTCCTGCTGCGCACCGAAGTGCACGAGGACATGGCGCAAATTGCATGGGCCATTCCCGTGGTGGCCTTATGTTTGGTGGGTGCTGTGATGCTGACAGAGCCCGCGGTTTCCAATGTGCCCGCAGGTTTGAAGGTGACTGATGCTGAAGCGTTTTCCATAGTGCAAACCCGGTGTGTGGCTTGTCATGCGGCCAACCCGAGCGATGCCAGCGTGAAGCAGGCCCCCAAAGGCATCATGTTTGCAAGCATCGAAGATATGAAGCGATATGCCAAACAAATTGAAACCCAAGCGGTGCGCAACAAAGCTATGCCCATGGGCAACAAAACCGGCATGCTGCTTGAGGAACGCCAGAAACTTGGGGCCTGGATTGCGGCGCAATGATTTCGATTTCAGAAATTAATGCCATGACTAAATCCGAGTTTGAAAAAGAATTTGGCGAAATTGCAGAGCATTCGCTTTGGGTTGCGGCGGGTGCATTTGCGTCGTCTTTCTCGACTTTGGCTGAAATGGTGGATTGCTTCTGTCAGGTTGTGATGAATGCGACTGAGGCCTTACAACTTTCACTCCTGCGCGCGCATCCGGATCTTGCTACGCGCGCCAAGCTTACTGCGGATTCGACCAATGAGCAGAAAGGT
The DNA here is from genome assembly GCA_025359215.1 of Hyphomicrobiales bacterium. GTDB lineage: Bacteria > Pseudomonadota > Alphaproteobacteria > Rhizobiales > Aestuariivirgaceae > Aestuariivirga. The sequence continues at coordinate 19,264 of JANYHE010000113.1, read as the reverse complement.
GCGGGGCTGGATACGCTGAGCTCTGAAGAGTTCGCAAAATTCACCGCACTGAATGATCAGTACAAAGAGCAAAACGGCTTTCCTTTTATTTTCGCCGTGAAGGGAGCCACCAAACATCAAATCCTTGCGAGCTTTGAGCAACGCATTCATCATACAAGAGACGATGAATTCAAAATTGCTTTGCAACAAGTTTGCCGCATTATTGGCTTTCGGCTGGAAGCGCGCGTGGCAGCATGACCAAGATCCTCATCGGGCAGAGTGTAGCTTTTGGTGCATCGGCTGACGAATTGACGCATGAAACCCGTGGGGCCATAGCGATTGGCGATGACGGTCTAATATTATTTCGAGGGCCTCTGTCGTTGCTGCCGCGGGCGTTTGAAATGTCCCCTCATGAAGATTTTGGCGAAGCGCTTCTTATGGCAGGCTTTGTGGATGCCCATATTCACTTCCCGCAATATCGCATGCTGGCTGCCGCCGCCAAAGATTTGCTTGATTGGCTATCGCGCTACACATTTCCAGAGGAGGCGAAATATGCAGATGCGGCTCACGCAGCCGACGCCGCAGAGATTTTTCTAGCCAATCTCTTTCGCTATGGCACCACATCGGCTCTGGCCTTTTGCTCATCCCACAAAACCTGTGCAGAAGCATTATTTAACGCTGCGCACAAACGCAACATGGCCTTGATCGCGGGTAAAACCTTGATGGACCGCAACGCCATTCCCGCCGTCCAAGACACAGTGGAGCAGGGCGCCTTAGACACGCTGGCCCTTCATACTGCTTTCCATGGCAAGGGCCGCTTGCGCCACGCTGTAACACCGCGCTTTGCGATCACCTCAACCGAGGCTCAGCTGCAAATGGCCGGAGAAGTGCTGCAAGAATGCAAAGGAGCACTCATGCAAACCCATCTTTCCGAAAGTGCAGGCGAGATTGCTTGGATCAAGTCTCTGTTTCCCAATGAGATGGACTATACTGCGGTCTATGAGCGTTTTGGGTTGGTCACCGATCACAGTTTGTTTGCCCATGGCATTCATCTTTCAGCGCGTGAACTTGGCGCCTTGAATGAGGCGGGCAGCACGGTGGTGCATTGCCCGACTTCAAACACGTTTTTGGGTTCGGGCCTCATGGAGATGGACGGACGCAATCACATAGGCCTTGCAACAGATGTGGGCGGTGGCACCAGTTATTCGATGCTGCAAACCATGGGTGAAACCTATAAAGTTCAAATGCTGAATGGGCGCAAACTGAAAGCGGCGGAACTATTTTTTATGGCCACATTGGGAAATGCACAGCGCCTTAGGATAGACGCCGAAACGGGAAGCCTTACGGTGGGAAAATTTGCAGACATCATTGTGCTTGATCCTGCGGCCACACCCGTACTGGAGGCGCGCCACGCGCTTTCAAACTCCATTGAAGACGTTTTGTTTGCGCTCGCTTTGCTGGGAGATGATCGCAGTGTGAAGGCCACATATGTTGCGGGCGAGAAGGTGCATTCATGCTTGTGATGCCAAAGCCAGATCTGACCGTGCTCGCACGGCGAGGCGAAATTGCTGCGGCCCTGCGCGCCATTGTGCCCGGTGAAAGTGTTATTGAAACGCCAACGCAGATGCGGGTTTATGAATCGGATGGCCTGACGGCCTATCGGCAAATGCCGATGATTGTAGTGTTGCCCGAAACCACAGAGCAGGTTTCGCAAGCCCTGCGCTATGCCTTTGAGAATAAAATCAAAGTGGTGCCGCGTGGAGCTGGCACTTCGCTATCAGGTGGAGCTTTGCCCTTGGAAGATGGCATTCTGCTGGGCCTCGCCAGGTTCAATCGCATTCTCGATATTGATTTTGAAAATCGCTGTGCCGTGGTGCAGCCGGGTGTGACCAATTTGGGAATTACCAAAGCGGTGGAACATCGCGGTTTTTATTATGCGCCCGATCCCTCCTCACAAATTGCCTGCACCATTGGTGGCAATGTGGCGGAAAATTCCGGTGGTGTGCATTGTTTGAAATATGGCCTCACGGCCAATAATGTTCTGGGCATTGAAATGGTTCTCATCACCGGAGAAATTATTCGTCTCGGCGGCAAGCATTTGGATAGCGAGGGTTATGATCTGCTTGGCCTAATGACAGGGTCTGAAGGATTGCTCGGTGTTGTCACGGAAGTGACGGTGCGGATCTTACAAAAGCCCGAAACGGCGCGCGCTGTGTTGGTTGGGTTTCCATCAAGCGAAGATGCAGGCCAATGTGTGGCTGATATTATTTCGGCCGGCATCATTCCAGGTGGCATGGAAATGATGGACAGGCCTGCCATTCATGCCGTGGAACAATTCGTCCACGCTGATTATCCGCTGGATGTTGAAGCCTTATTGATTGTGGAATTGGATGGGCCACAGGTGGAAGTCGACCATCTGATTACGCGCGTTTCTGCCATTGCCCGCAAAAATAAATCCAAGACTTTGCGCGTCTCAAATTCTGAAGAAGAGCGCCTACTATTCTGGGCGGGGCGCAAAGCTGCGTTTCCGGCAGTGGGGCGCATTTCACCAGATTACATGTGCATGGATGGGACCATTCCGCGCAAGAAATTGCCAGAGGTTCTGGCGGGCATGGCGGTGCTCTCGCAGAAATATGATTTGCGCGTGGCCAATGTGTTTCATGCTGGCGATGGCAATTTGCATCCGTTGATATTGTTTGATGCTAATCTGGATGGCGAGCTTGATCATGCTGAAAAATTTGGCGCTGATATTTTGCGGCTTTGTGTGAAAGTTGGCGGTGTATTGACAGGTGAACATGGCGTGGGTGTTGAAAAGCGAGATTTGATGCCAGAGATGTTTTCACAGATAGACCTTGATCAGCAGCTTCGCCTTAAATGTGCCTTTGATGGGCAAGGCCTTTTGAACCCCGGCAAAGTTTTTCCAACCCTGCATTCCTGTGCGGAAATGGGCCGTGTTCATGTTTCGGGCGGCAAGATGGCTCATCCTGAAATTCCTCGGTTCTAAAATGCTGAAGCCGAACACAGAACTGGAACTTTCTGACATTGTGAGCAGTGCAACCGCACCTTTTGAAGTGATGGGCACGGGCACCAAGCAGAGACTGGGACGTAAAGTTTCTGGTCTGCACCAGCTCAGTGTTCAAAACTTCTCAAAGGTTTTGGCTTATGAACCTGAAGAATTGATTCTGGATATTGGTGCAGGAGCCTTGCTTTCCGATGTTGAAAAACTGGTGGATTCCAAACAGCAATATCTGGCATTTGAGCCGCCCGATCTTTCTAAATTGTTAGGATCAAAGCACAGTGGCACCATGGGCGGGGTGTTGGCTTGCAATTTGAGTGGCCCTCGCCGCATCAAAGCGGGTGCTGCGCGGGATCATGTTTTAGGGCTCAATGCCGTTTCAGGGCGCGGCGAGATTTTCAAAGCGGGCGCTCGCGTTGTGAAAAATGTCACGGGCTATGACGTTCCAAAACTCATGGCGGGTTCTTATGGCACATTGGCGGCTTTTACATCTGTTATCTTCAAAGTTTTGCCCAAGCCAGAAACCGAGGAGACAATTCTGCTGAAAGGGCTTGATGATTCAGCGGCCGTCACACAGATGAGCCGTGCCATGCAATCATCCTGCGAAGTTTCAGGAGCCGCACACATTCCAACTGTTGGAACATTTTTACGATTGGAAGGCATTGCGCCATCGGTTGCCTATCGTCGGGATAAATTGTTGCAACTCTTGGGCGGAAAGACCGAAGTGCTCGACGCGGAAAACTCTGCAAAGCAATGGCGAAACATTCGCGACGTCATTCCGCTGGCGGATGATCACAACCGCTCAGTGTGGCGGCTTTCGGTGACACCATCGCTGGCACCGGCCATAATTGCAAAAATCAAATCACAAATTGATCTGCGCTATTATTTTGATTGGGCGGGTGGATCGATATGGTTGGACACGCCGCAGGGTGCGGCACAGATTATTAGGGCTTCAATTGGTGAAGGACACGCAACTCTCATTCGCGCAGCGGATGCCTTTCGAGATGGCGATGTGTTTCAACCGCAACCTGAAGCGCTTGCTGCGCTCACACAACGTGTAAAAAAATCATTTGATCCGCGCGGGCTTTTTAATCCCGGGCGCATGGTAAAGGGTGTTTGATGCAAACCCATTTCACCGCAGAACAATTACAAGATCCGCACATCGCAGATTCAAACACGATTCTGCGTAATTGTGTGCACTGCGGATTCTGCACAGCGACTTGCCCCACTTATGTTTTGTTAGGTGATGAGCTTGATAGTCCGCGCGGGCGAATTTACCTCATCAAAAACATGCTCGAAAAAGGCGAGGCCGCCACAGCTGAAACTGTGAAACATGTGGATCGTTGCCTGTCGTGCCTATCCTGCATGACCACTTGCCCTTCTGGTGTAAACTACATGCATCTGGTGGACCATGCGCGAGTGCATATTGAAAACACCTACAAGCGCCCCTTGTTTGAACGCGTGCTGCGTAACGTGCTCGGTTTTGTGATGCCGCGGCCAACGCTGTTTCGATTGGCACTGATTGCTGCAAGACTCGCGCGATTTTTACAGCCTGTTATCAATTCCAAACGCATTGCCGCTTTGCTTGATTTGGTTCCACAAGAATTGCAACCGCCCATGCGCTTTGGCGCTGCTGGCACTTATGCTGCAATCGGCCCAAAGCAGGGCCGTGTGGCCTTGCTCATGGGCTGTGTGCAAAGTGTTTTAGACCCCGGAATTAATGCGGCAACGATCCGACTTCTCACGCGTTTGGGTTTTGAAGTTGTGGTTTCAGGAGAAGAGGCCTGCTGCGGTTCAATTACGCATCATATGGGCAAAGAAGCTGATGCACTGGCGCGCGCTAAGCGTTCCATCGATCAATGGACTAATGCTGGTGTGGATGCTGTGATCATCACCACCTCAGGCTGCGGCACCACGATTAAAGACTATGGCCACATGCTGAGGCTTGATAAAGGCTATGCTGAAAAGGCCAAAGCCATAAGCGCTAAGGCCAAGGACGTGACAGAGTTTTTAAGCGATCTCTATCTGCCTTCGAAAAACATGAACCTGCGCATTGCTTATCATGCCGCGTGTTCCATTCAACACGGCCAGCAAATAAAACTGCAACCGCTCAAACTCTTGCGCAATGCTGGTTTTGAAGTGGTTGAAGTTCCGGAGGGGCATTTGTGCTGCGGTTCCGCTGGCACATATAATATTATGCAACCCGAAATCGCCGCGCAATTGCGCGACCGTAAAGTGGCTAATATTCTATCGACTCAGCCGCAAGCGATTGCCACAGGTAACATCGGTTGCATCACGCAAATTGGCAGTGCGACGCAGATTCCGATTGTTCATACAGTCGAATTATTAGACTGGGCTTACGGCGGAGAGCGGCCTGAAAAGTTAAAGCTTCCGTAAAAACACACTGCGCACTTTATGGTCAGCCCCTTTGCGCAAAACCAAATCGGCTCTAGGCCGTGTTGGCAAAATATTTTCGCGCAAATTGATCAGATTAATGGTGTTCCAAATGCGTGTTGCCGTTTCCATGGCTTGCGCATCTGTAAGGCTCGCATAGCGGTGGAAGTAAGATTTGGGATCTTTGAACGCGCCATTCCGTAGTGTAAAAAAGCGCTCGATATACCAAGCGCGCAAATCATCAACTTCAGCATCAATGAAAATTGAGAAATCAAAGAAGTCAGACACATTGGGAATGCCGCGACCATCCCGCGGTGGTCTGCCGGTTTGTAAAACATTGATGCCTTCAACAATCAGAATATCGGGTTGATCAATCACCTGGCTTTTGCCGTGCAGCACATCATAAGTGAGATGCGAATAAAGCGGCGCCTCAACATCGCGCTCACCTGATTTGATGTCAGACATGAAACGCAAAATATTGGGCAAATCATAACTTTCAGGAAAGCCTTTGCGCGCCATTAAACCATCGCGCTCCAGAATGGCATTGGGCAGAAGGAAACCATCAGTTGTGACCAGATCAACCTTTGGCGTAGAGGGCCATCGGGAAAGCAAGCGCCGCAGAATGCGCGCTGTGGTGCTTTTGCCACCAGCCACACTGCCCGCCACACCAATTATATAGGGCACTTTCAATTCCGTGCGGTGCAGGAACATGTTGGATGCATTGAAAAGTTTCTGGCTGGCCTGCACATAGAGATTGAGGAGACGAGACAGCGGAAGATAGATGGTTTCCACCTCGCTGAGATCAATGCGATCGTTCAAGCTTCGCACTTCATCAAGGTCAGCTTCCGTGAGTGTCATAGGCGTATCAGACCGCAAAGCAGCCCATTCTTCACGCCCAAAGCGCCGGAATGGGGAGACCTCTCTGGCCAGATCTTCTTCAATATCAACCATTGCGGTTGGCTTTCTCCACAAGGCCTGATGTGCCTTCGCGGCTTTCTAAAACGGCCAGAACATCGGCCAATGAAACATCTGCCGATTGCAAGAGTACGAGCAAATGATAAAGCACGTCGGCTGCCTCGTTGGCTGTGTTAGCTTTGTTGTTTTGCACGGCGGCCAAGGCCAGCTCAAAGGCTTCCTCACCAAATTTTTTGGCGCATTTTTCGGTGCCGTGGGAAAGAAGTTTAGCAGTGTAAGAACTCTCAGGTGCAGCGCCTTTGCGGGACGCTATCGTTGCATTTAATTTTTCAAGCGCGTTCATTTTGCCCCCGTGACAAGTCGCATCGGAATTCCAGCCGCAGCCATATGCGCCTTCGCTTCAGCTATGTTAAAGGTTCCAAAGTGAAAAATCGAGGCGGCTAACACAGCGCTCGCATGGCCATCACGAATGCCTTCAACGAGGTGATCGAGCGTTCCCACACCACCGGATGCAATCACTGGAATTTTCACAGCATCGGCGATTGCGCGGGTTAAAGCGATATTGAAGCCTTGGCCTGTGCCATCACGGTCCATGGAGGTGAGCATAATTTCGCCAGCCCCCAAACTTGCCACTTCACGGGCAAAATCGACAGCGTCAATGCCTGTTTCGTTGCGGCCACCATGGGTGAAGATTTCAAATTTACCGGAACTGGATTCTTTAGCATCAATTGAAACGACAATGCATTGCGCGCCAAATTTTTCGGCGGCTGCTTTCACAAATTGGCGATCAGAAATTGCTGCTGAATTGATCGACACTTTATCAGCGCCCGACAAAAGCAAGTTGCGAATATCCTCAATTGTTTTAACGCCACCACCCACTGTTAAAGGCATGAAACAAGCCTCAGCAGTGCGCTTTACAACATCAAACATAGTACTGCGATTTTCATGCGTGGCCGCGATATCGAGAAAGCAGAGTTCATCAGCCCCCGCTGCGTCATAAGCTTTAGCGCATTCTACGGGGTCACCAGCGTCTTTAAGATTGACGAAGTTCACACCCTTGACAACGCGCCCGTCTTTCACATCAAGGCAAGGAATGAGGCGGGCTTTGAGCATTATCGTCCTCCTGAGACGCGGAGCGTGGTAGCTGTAATATATGAGGCTTCGTCACTGAGCAGAAATAATATTGTTTTAGCAACCTCATCAGCGTTGGCTTCGCGCTTCATGGGGATCATGTCACGCATCCGGCTAATGCGGCCCGGCTCTCTCGTGGAGCGAGCGTGAAGTTCAGTGTCGATGAGGCCGGGGGCGACAGCCACAACGCGAATGCCTTCTTCAGCCACTTCGCGCCCCAATCCTAAAGTGAAGGCGTCTACGCCAGCTTTCGATGCGGCATACCACACAAATTCATTGGCACTGCCAATGCTGGCGGCCCCAGACGAGATGTTCACAATCACGCCGCCCTTACCGCCCAATCTTGTGGACATGCGCTTTACGGCTTCGCGTGAAACTAAAATTGTACCGAACAGATTTGTATCGAGTGTTTGGCGGATAGTTTCCAAATCAGTGTCCACCAACCTGTCGCTTTTTCCAGTTATGCCAGCAGAGTTTACAATATGGGTGATAGTGCCAACTTTGCTTTCGATCTGAGCAAACATACGAGCCACATCGTCAGGCTTGCTCACGTCAGCTTGAACGGCAAATCCACCAATTTCTTGAGCGAGTAAATCTGCAGAGGATTTATCCGTGTGATAATTTACTGCGACTGCATAGCCAGCCTTTGCTGCCAAGCGACAGGTAGCAGCACCGATGCCACGGCCACCACCGGTGACAAGGAGAATTTTTTTCATGCGGCTCTCGCAATCATGCGCAGCGCTTCAGCAGGATCAATGCGGCCATCATAAAGGGCGCGGCCTGTGATGGCCCCTTCAAGTTTCTTTGCATCAGGTTGCACCATGCGCTGGATGTCTTTTATGGAAGCCAAGCCACCTGAGGCGATCACTGGAATTGAAACCGCATCAGCCAATGCCAATGTGCCTTCCCAGTTGATTCCAGTGAGAATTCCATCGCGATCAATGTCAGTGTAAATAATCGCAGAAACACCAGCACCTTCGAACTGCTTGGCAAGCTCAATCACTTCCAACGACGAAGCCTCAGCCCAGCCTTCAACTGCAACTTTGCCGCCCTTCGCATCAATGCCCACGGCCACTTTTCCGGGGAAGAGTTTGCAGGCTTCCTTCACTAAAGCAGGATTGCGCACGGCCACTGTTCCGAGGATGACGCGGGCAAGACCTTTGGACAGCCATGTTTCGATATGGGCCAGTGTGCGAATGCCACCGCCGAGTTGCACCGGGTTTTTAGTGACTTTGAGAATTGCTTCAACGGCGTGGCCATTCACTGACTCACCTTGAAAAGCACCATTGAGATCGACAACATGAAGCCACTTGAAGCCTTGGTCTTCAAAGGCTTTGGCTTGCGCTCCGGGGTCTTCGTTGTAAACCGTAGCTTGCGCCATATCGCCCAATTTCAGCCGCACACATTGTCCGTCCTTCAGGTCGATGGCGGGAAACAGGATCATTGCAAACTCCTCAACTTATCCTCCCCCTTCACGGGGGAGGTGTCAGCGCAGCTGACGGAGGGGGAACGGTGGTTGAAATTGATTGTGCGGAGAGACTGTGACGTCCCCTCCGTCGCTTCGCGCCACCTCCCCCGTGAAGGGGGAGGATTAGCATAAGGAAGTGAGCTGCTCACGGCTTCCACCGCAAAAAATTAGCGATCAACGCAAGGCCCAACGCTTGACTTTTTTCCGGGTGAAACTGCGTGCCAACAATATTGTCATAACCCACCATCGCTGTGATTTCACCGCCATAATCAGCCGTGGCGATCAGGTCTTCCGGCAAAGTTGGCAGCATGTGATAGGAATGCACAAAATAGGCATTGAGGCCATCATCGCCGGTGAGAATGCCATCAAGCAAAGCATGTTGACCATGGGGCTTGATCGTGTTCCAGCCCATGTGTGGAATTTTCAAATTGGGATCACTGGGTGTGATGGGTTTTACATCGCCTGCAATCCAGCCGAGTCCCTTGGTGGTTTCATGTTCAAGGCCGCGCGTGGCCATCAATTGCATTCCAACACAAATGCCCAAAATTGGCTTACCTTTGGTGATCACTTGCTCTTGCAAGGCTTCGCGCAAGCCTTCAATTGCAAGCAGCCCATTCATGCAATCTTTAAAAGCACCCACACCGGGCAACACAATGCGCTCAGCTTTTTCTAAATCTTCAGGCTTGTTTGAAACAACAATATCAACCTTGATTTTAAAATCTTTGGCCGCCCGTTCGAAAGCTTTGGCAACCGAATGCAAATTGCCGGAGCCATAATCAACGATAACAGTTTTCATCATGCCGAGAGTGTACCCTTAGTGGAGGGAATGCGGTCTGCTTGGCGCGGATCAATTTCAAGAGCATCCCGCAGCGAACGCGCCAGTGCTTTGAAGCTGGATTCGGCAATGTGATGCGAATTCAGACCATAGGCATTTTCCAAATGCAAAGTAATGCCAGCATTCATGGCAAAAGCTTGAAACCATTCGCGCACCAGTTCAGTGTCAAAGGTGCCAATCTTGTGCGTTGGATATGTACACTTGAAAACCAAAAACGGTCGACCAGAAACATCAATGGCCACACGCGTCAAAGTTTCATCCATGGGCAAATCGCAGCTTGCATAACGGCGAATGCCTTTGCGATCACCTAAGGCTTGTGAAATGGCTTGGCCTAAAGCAATGCCGCAATCTTCAACCGTGTGGTGATCGTCAATGTGCAAATCACCTTTGGCTTCGATGGTGATATCGATGAGCGAATGGCGCGCCAGCTGTTCGATCATATGATCAAAGAAGCCCACGCCGGATTTAATGGCATAGATTCCTGTGCCGTCCAAGTTAACGGAGGCGGTGACTGATGTTTCTGTGGTCTTTCTTGAAATGGTGGCTTTGCGCATGAAATTTAACCTTTCGCGGGCGCTCTTAGCAGATGCAACATAAATTGGGAAGTTGGCCTTTAACTTTGGGTTAGCAAGGCTTAGATGAAGGCTTCAAAAGGAATTTAAACATGAGCGATCCAACAAATTGGCATGGCACCACCATTCTGGGCGTGCGCAAAGGCGGCAAGATCGTCATTGCAGGCGATGGTCAGGTGAGCATGGGCAACACCGTGATGAAAGGCAATGCGCGCAAAGTGCGGCCCTTAGGGTCAACAGGCGTGATTGCCGGATTTGCCGGGGCCACAGCTGATGCGATGACCTTGTTTGAGCGGTTAGAAGGCAAGCTGGAACAATTCCCCAACCAGCTCACGCGGGCTTGCGTGGAAATGGCCAAAGACTGGCGCACGGATAGGTATTTGCGGCGCTTGGAAGCCATGATGATTGTGGCTGATAAAAATGTGTCGCTGGTGCTCACTGGCACGGGCGATGTGCTGGAACCAGAACACGGCGTGGTGGCGATTGGTTCTGGTGGTAATTATGCGCTGGCCGCAGCGCGGGCACTGATGGACACCGATATGGATGCGGAAGCCATTGCCAGAAAAGCCATGGGCATTGCGGCTGATATTTGTGTTTATACCAACGGTAATTTGACGATTGAGACTTTGACAGCATGACAAACTTCACTCCTCGCGAAATTGTTTCTGAACTTGATCGTTATATTATCGGTCAACATGATGCCAAGCGGGCTGTGGCTATTGCTTTGCGCAATCGTTGGCGCAGGCAGCAACTAAAAGGCCAAATGCGCGAAGATGTGGTGCCGAAAAATATTCTGATGATAGGGCCAACAGGTGTGGGCAAAACTGAAATTGCCAGGCGGCTTGCCAAGCTTGCTAACGCACCATTTCTCAAAGTTGAGGCCACCAAGTTTACTGAAGTTGGCTATGTGGGCCGCGATGTCGATCAGATTGTGCGTGATCTACTTGAGGCCGGTATTGGCATGGTCAAGGCCGCTCGGCGCAAGGACGTGGAAGCGGCGGCCCATGCAGCAGCGGAGGACCGCGTTGTGAGTGTTCTCGTCGGCGAGAATGCCTCCGATGTGACCCGTGATTCATTCCGTAAGAAATTGCGTGCAGGTGAATTGGATAGCAAAGAAATTGAAATTCAAGTGGCCGACACGGGTGGCGCACCCAGCTTTGATATTCCAGGCATGCCCGGTGGTTCTGCTTCGATTATAAATATCTCGGACATGATGGGTAAAGCTTTTGGCAATCGCACGAAAGCTCGCAAAGTTTCTGTGGCGCAGGCTCATGAAATTTTGATGGTGGAAGAGGGCGAAAAACTTCTCGACCAAGATAAAATCATTCAAGAGGCTATCGAGGTTGTTGAGAATAACGGCATCGTGTTTTTGGATGAGATCGATAAGATTGCCTCATCCGGCGGGCGCGGTGGCGCAGACGTAAGCCGCGAAGGTGTGCAACGCGATTTGCTGCCGCTGATCGAAGGCACAACAGTTTCCACCAAGCATGGCCCGGTGAAAACCGATCATATTTTGTTCATCGCGTCAGGTGCTTTTCATGTGTCGAAGCCGTCAGATTTATTGCCAGAACTGCAAGGCCGCTTGCCCATTCGCGTGGAACTGAAAGCGCTGGGCCAAGACGAATTCCGCCGGATTTTGACCGAGCCGGAGACGAGCTTGATCAAGCAATACAAGGCGCTGCTCGACACTGAAGGTGTAGCGCTCGAATTCTCTGATGAGGGTGTTGCCGCGATTGCGCGCATTGCGGCGGAGATTAATGGAAGCATAGAGAATATTGGAGCAAGGCGCTTGCAGACCGTGATGGAACGCATTCTCGATGAGGTAAGCTTTACGGCGACCGATCGGTCTGGTGAGACCGTGAAGATTGATGAAGAGTTTGTTGTGAAGAATGTGGGTGCACTGGCGAAGAATGTGGATTTGAGTAAGTTTATTTTGTGAGCCCCCTCCGTCACTTCGCGCCACCTCCCCCGTGACGGGGGAGGATACGAAAACTGGGGGTTACTTATTCAACAACCTTGCCACTTCGGCTCGCAGGTCATCGATGCCAAATGCTTTTTCGGCTGAGGTGATGTGGATGGTCGGATAGGCAGCGGCGCGTTTCTTGATCGCGATCAAGGTTTCCGCTGTGAGGCTTTCCAGCTCGGATGGTTTTATCTTGTCAGATTTAGTGATGACCAATTGATAGGCAACGGCAGCGTCATCAAGCATTTCGAACATTTCAATATCGGGCGTCATCACGCCATGTCTCGCGTCGATCAGTACAAATGCTCTGGTCAATCCCACACGGCCCCGCAAATAACCCCGCAGCACGGATTGCCATTGCTTCACATCTTTTTTGGAGGCTTTGGCATAGCCATAGCCTGGCATATCCACCAAACTGAGATTAGGGCCGACATCGAAGAAATTTAGCTCTCTGGTGCGGCCCGGTGTGTTTGAGGTTCTAGCCAGACCATTCACGCCCGTGAGGGCATTGAGGAGTGTGGATTTTCCAACATTGGAGCGACCTGCGAAGGCCACCTCAATGTTGCGCATGGGTGGCAATTGATCAAGCTTGGCCACACCCATGCGGAAGGTGGCAGAGCCATTGAGAAGCTGGCGGCCGGCCAGCAACTCTTCGTCGGTGAAGCTATCGCTCAAGGGGTGGCCGGTTTTTTCTTGAGGAACGGAATGCTGTCTCGCATGTTACCAAACAGATCAATTTCGGTGCCATGCTTTTTCATAATGTAGCTTTGCTGGATCACCGAAAGCGTGTTGCTCCAAGCCCAGTAAATCACAAGGCCTGCTGGGAATGTGCCCAGCATGAATGTGAACATGACGGGCATCCAGTTGAACATGGCCGCTTGCACAGGGTCTGGCGCCGTCGGATTCAAACGCATTTGCACCCACATGGTGATGCCCATAAGCAAGGGCCACACGCCAATCAACAAGGCATGAGGCGGCGACCATGGAATGAGACCGAAGAGATTAAACAACGAGGTGGGATCGGGTGCAGATAGATCTTGGATCCAACCAAAGAATGGCGCGTGGCGAAGTTCAATGGTTGTGTAGATCACTTTATAAAGTGAGAAGAACACTGGAATTTGAATGACCATGGGCAAGCAACCAGCCAATGGTGATACTTTTTCGCGCTTATAAAGCTCCATGGTTTCTTGCTGTTGCTTCACTTTATCGTCAGGGAACTTTTCCTTGATTTCATCCATCAGCGGCTTGAGCTTTTTCATTTTGCTCATCGACGCATAGGATTTGTTGGCGATGGGGAACACCGCCAGTTTCACCAGAACAGTGACGAGAAGAATGGCCACACCAAAGTTGCCTACCAGTCCGTGCACAAAGTTGAGCAGATAGAACATCGCTTTTGTGATGTAGGCAAACCAGCCCCAATCAATCATCAAATCAAAGCGGGTGAAGCCATATTTGTCGTAAATGGCGTTGATGGTTTTAACAATCTTCACGCCAGCAAAAACATGATCTTCGTAAGATGCAGTGGCGCCAGGGGCCACAACGATAGGCTCTGTGCCCACGTAATCCGCTTGATAGGCATCGCGGTTGGGCAGGGGCACAAATTTATAAGCATTTGTAGTTTTGGCCTTTTGATCGGGGATCAACATGGTCGACCAATATTTATCGGTGAACCCTAACCAACCGCCTTGGCTATCAATGCTGACAGGTTCTTTCGCTTTTTTAATCGCATCATATTTATTTTCTTGCAGGCCATTATTTTGCACACCCAACATGCCTTCAAAAAACACCCAAATGCCGGCAATCTTTGGGGTGTCTTGGCGTTGAACGCGGGCATAAGGCAACACGCTGATGCTGCTGGCCGTTTTGTTGGTGACATCCTGCTTCACCGTGAACAAATAATCATCGCTAATTGAAATAGTGCGAGCAAATGTCAGCCCCTCGCCATTATCCCAGGTGAGGACAAGCGGCTTATCAAGCGTGAGTTTGGCACCAGCAGGAGCAGTCCAAACTGTCTTTGAATCGGGTAATTTTGCGGAAATGCCGGGTTGGGCCACAAGTCCTTGCTCAACAAAATAAGCATTGGCTGTGCCTGATGGTGACAGCAATGTGATGAGCGGACTGGTTTGGTTGGCCTCTTCACGATATTTGTTCAAATGCAAATCATCAATCTGTGCGCCTGTGAGATTGATCGAGCCTGAAAGCTGGTCGGTATCGATAGCCACGCGGGTGGTGGCTTTGATCACTTCATCATGGTCTTTGACCACTGGGGCAATTGCAGCGTCGGGCACTTTCGTTGCTTGTGTTGCCGCTGCCTGCTGCTGAGTCTCGGCCGCCGCTCTGGCTTTTTGATCCGCAGGCATTTGATAGAAATATTGCCAACCGAAAATGATCAACATTGAAAGAACAACAGAAATGATGATATTTTTAATATCGACGGGTGGTTGTTTGTTCATGGGGCTCTCAAATTTAAGGCGGCTTTAGAATGAAGTTTGCTCATAGCTGAGATAAGGTCTGCCTGCAAAACTTCAAAGGGGCGATTTTCAGCAGCGCTGCGGCCGATGATAACATAATCAAAGCCGGGTTGTGCTACTTGCGACATGGATAGCCGGGCTGCTTCTTTCAGGCGTCGTTTAATGCGGTTGCGCATAACGGCATTGCCCAATTTCTTCGTGCAGGTGAAGCCAACACGGGGCCCCTCTAGGTCGGCGCGGTGCCGCAACTGCAAAATCAGGCTAGGCATGGGTTGCGAAACAGCTTTAGCGGCGGCAACGAAATCCTGCCTCCGCTTCAACCTTTCCATGTAAATAAATATATTATGCCGACAGGCGCTTGCGGCCCGCGGCACGACGACGGCGGATCACATTGCGACCACCTACAGTTGCCATGCGAGCGCGGAAGCCGTGGCGGCGCTTGCGAACAAGCTTGGATGGTTGGTAAGTGCGTTTCACGTTAGAACTCCGTCTCTCTCTTCCCTTTCTGATAAGGCCTTAAAAAAATTAGATAAAAACACTTCTTTAAGGCACTAAAATAATCAGAAAATTGGGATATTTCATTGAATTGGGCGGTTTATGATCGAAACCCTGATAAAAGTCAACGAAAGCAACTGAGTTAAGTTTTTTCATTGCATAACACGGGCGCTAAAGCATTGTCACGAAGAGGTGAAACCCCCTTTTCACAGTCAGCAATTTCCGTCATGGGTGGGATATGTCGCAATTTAACGTCGGATTAGGCCGTTGGGGGCCTTTAATTGTCCTGATCGGCTTGATCATTGCGGCTTATTATTTTGGCCTGCAAGACTATCTGTCTTTGCAAAACATCGCAGCCCACCGCAATGCATTGCAGGACTATGTCAGCGCTCATCTTATTGTGTCACTAATGATCTATGCTGGTTTTTATGTGGCCGTGGTGGCTCTATCGCTGCCAGGGTCTAGTCTTTTGAGTATAGCCGGGGGCTTTATATTTGGTTGGGCGTTAAGTGCGCCAATCACAGTGGTCGCCGCAACAATTGGGGCTGTTATTGTTTATCAGATCGTGAAAACCTCTCTGGGGGATGCGATTGCCCAAAGGGCAGGGCCATTCGTGCGCACCTTATCAGAGGGTTTTGCCAAAGATGCCTTCAACTATCTGCTTTTCCTGCGATTGGTGCCCGCCTTTCCTTTTTTTATTGTCAATGCCGTGGCAGGGGTGTGCCGTGTTAATTTCAGGAGCTTTTTGCTAGCAACATTCATTGGCATTATTCCGGGTGCTTATGTGTTTGCATGGTTGGGGCGTGGTTTTGGCAGTGTCATCGATGCGCAAAGCGCTTGGCATGATGCCTGCGTTTTAAAAGATGGATTTAACAATTGCCCCTATGAGATTTCAATTTCATCTTTGGTGACACCAGAATTGCTCATCGCTTTTGCAGCACTGGGCGCATTGGCGCTGATTCCGGTGGCTTTGAAAAAGTGGAAAGCTGCGCAATGAAATACGATTTTGCAATCATTGGCGGCGGTTCAGCGGGTCTTTCGCTAGCTGCCGCCGCTGCGCAATTTGGTGAGAAAGTTGTGCTGTTTGAAAAAGCAGAAATGGGGGGTGATTGTTTAAATTCAGGCTGCATCCCATCTAAGTCACTCATCGCCGCAGCGAAGGCTGCTGAAGCGCAACGCAGCTCCGACAAGTTTGGCATCGCTGCGATAGAACCCAAGGTGAGTTACGCAGCAGTGATGGACTATGTGGGAGGCGTTATCAAAACGATTGCACCCCATGACAGCCAAGAAAGATTCGAAAAATTGGGAGTTAAGGTGGTGCGCGCTCCAGCCCGCTTCACAGGTCCACGGAGATTAGAGGCGGCAGGAAACTCCTATCAGGCGCGCAAGAGTGTGATTGCAACGGGCTCTCGTGCCGCAATCCCGCCCATTCCGGGCTTACAAGATGTTGCTTATTTCACCAACGAAACCATTTTCAAAAATCACGTGCTGCCAAAACATTTGATTGTGATTGGTGGCGGGCCCATTGGCTTGGAAATGGCACAAGCCCATCGCAGGTTGGGCAGTGATGTAACGGTGCTCGAAGCTTTCCAACCTTTGGCCAAAGATGATCCCGAACTTACAACTATAGTGCTTGCTGCGCTGAGGCTTGAAGGCATTGGTATTCACGCTCAGGCTTCAATCACCTCTATAGTCCAAACAAAAGCCGTCATTAAAGTCACACTAAAAAATGGGGATGTGATTTCAGGCTCTCATCTTTTAGTGGCAGCAGGACGACTGCCAAATATCGAGAGTCTCAATTTAGAGGCAGCGGGTGTTACATATACTGCACGCGGTGTGACAGTCGATTCCAAGTTGCGCACGTCGAACAAAAATATTTATGCGGCGGGCGATGTGGCAGGGGGCCTGCAATTTACGCATGTGGCGGGCTATCATGCAGGTCTAATTATTCGCCATGCCATGTTCCGCCTGCCCATCAAAAATCGAACTGATATTATTCCTTGGGTCACTTACACTGACCCAGAACTTGCCCAAGTCGGCTTAAGTGAAAGTGGCGCTCGTCAACGCTATGGCGACCAATTTAAAGTTTTGCGGTGGACATTTAAAGACAATGACCGCGCTCAGACTGAAAGCAAAACTGCTGGACTTGTGAAAATCATCATTCGAAAAAATGGCACCATTTTGGGGGCCAGTATCGTTGGAGCAGGGGCCGGTGAATTGATTGCACCATGGGTGTTAGCTGTGACACAAGGCTTAAAAATATCGGCCATTGCCAATTTGGTTCTACCTTACCCCACAATGGGCGAAGCGGGCAAACGCGCCGCAGTGAGCAATTATTCCAGCCTCGCACAAAGCCCATGGCTCCGGCGGGTGCTGGGCATTCTCAAGTTACTGGGTTAATATTTTTTATGACTGAAAAGAAGACTAATAATTGGCTACGCCTGCTGACTGGTTTGTCAGGTAAAGTGCTCTTGCTCACCATCATCTTTGTGATGTTGGGAGAAGTTTTAATATTCCTGCCTTCAATTGCAAACTTCCGCATTCAATGGTTTAAAACCCATATTGCCCAAGCCGAAATTGCAGCTCTTGCCGCCGAGGCCGCTCCCAATCAAATTGTTGATGTCGAATTGCGCAGCACAATTCTAAAGGGCGCTGGTGTAGAAGCAGTTTCATTAACCCGCGGCGACAAGCGACAGTTAATCTTGCGCAGCAGTGACGAAGGCATGGTTGATGAGACCTTCGATTTGCGCCCCGGCATGTATTATACAACGATTGGTCAGGCCTTTGCTGTCATGTTTCGGCAGCAAGATCGTTTGGTGAGTGTGATTGACAAGCCGCCAGCCATGTCTGGCGATGTGATTGAAATATCACTGCATGAATGGCCCTTGCGCGATGCCATGTTTCGCTACGGCTTGAATATATTGGCGCTGTCTATTGTGCTTTCGTTAATCGTTGCAACCATGATTTTTGCTGCCCTTAACCGCGTGCTGGTGAAACCCATGATCCGCTTGTCGACAAACATGATGGTGTTTGGTGAAAAGCCCGAAGACCCTTCTCGCATCATCAAACCTTCAGCGCGTCAAGATGAAATTGGCATTGCAGAGAATGAGTTGCAATCCATGCAAACCCAACTGCAAGGCAGTTTGCATCAAAAAACCCATCTTGCGGCTTTGGGGCTTGCTGTGAGCAAGGTGAGCCACGACTTGCGCAATATGCTCACATCGGCCCAGCTGATATCAGATCGATTGGGCGAGGTGCGCGACCCCACAGTGCAACGCTTTGCGCCAAAGCTTATTTCATCGCTAGACCGCGCGATTATGTTTCTCAACCAAACAATCACTTACGGGCGGGCCCAAGAGCTTCCCCCTCGACGCGAAAAATTACAATTGGCCGAAGTGGTGAATGAAGTTTTTGACAGCGCCTCACTTATGGCCGGCACTTCGATAAAACTAAAAAACGCAGTGCCAGCTCACGTCAATGTTGATGCTGATCATGAACATCTCATCCGTATACTGACGAATTTGACACGCAATGCCATTCAAGCCCTGGAGACACGCCGTGTGGTTGGAAATGAAGTGTGCATCACAGCAGCCCGACAGGTCAGTGTGACCAAAATAAAAGTCTGCGATAATGGCCCAGGCATTCCGCCCGCTATCCGAAACAAGGTGTTCGAAGCCTTTCAAACCTCAGCCAGAGTGGGTGGCACGGGATTAGGGCTTGCAATTTCAGCTGAACTCACGTTAGCCCATGGCGGAACCTTGTCTGTGCTGGAAACCAGTGAATTGGGCACAGTGTTTGAGGTGACCATTCCTGACCGAGTTGAAGTGTTAAACGAGAAAATCCACCGAATTTCCAAGACTTAAGCGGGCTAAAACTTCTGTGCTTGCGTTATCGGATAAGGCGTACTAATCAGACCACGCTTTCGTCGGTTGACGACAGCACATTGCGCGCCCGTAGCTCAGCTGGATCAGAGCACTAGACTACGAATCTAGGGGTCAGAGGTTCGAATCCTTTCGGGCGCGCCA
>JANYHE010000092.1 GCA_025359215.1 Hyphomicrobiales bacterium | reverse complement strand
AAACCCACACTGCTTCTGCTCCATATCAATCTGCTTGGTAATCCGGATGGCGTTTTCAGCATAGGCTTCTGTCACTGAGCCGTGATTGACAGTTTTGCCATTCAACGGGCTCACAGCTTGGCAGAGATGGAAGACATGAGGCTCAGACGATTTCGTTTGACCGGCTTCGGGCGCGATCCAATAAACCACATCCAAACCATTTGGATTTGCCGCACTCTTGGTGGCCGCTGCCACATCCGAAGAATCCCGTGCAATGTCTTGGGCCTGCGAAGCCACTTCCGGTGAACAGGCGGTGGTGGGTTGGCCCGTTTTAATCTGGGTGGCACAAGCATTCATGTCTTGCGTATATTGCTCCACAGAGGGTGACTTGAAACTAACCCCCATTAGCGTGGCAATCACAGCAAGCACCGCACCAATGCCGCCAGCAATTTGCTTGTTCTTGGGGTCCATGTCCTTGTCCATGAAAATCAAGGCCAGTAAGGGCAAGAATGCAATCAGAGTCATGATCACGCCAAACTGATTCTGCATAAAGAACTGGAAGCCATCCGCCCGGCTGGCTGGGTCTTTTTTGTTGGCGGCCTTCCACAACATGCTGCCCGCAATCGCAAACACAGCGATGCCCACCAAAATACCAATCAGAAGCGGAAGGTTTCCGTTGTTGTTTCCAGCGTCGAACTTATGTTGCTTCAGTAAGTAAAAACCGGCAATTTCAGCGCCGATGGCCACAACCCAACACAAGAACGCGTAAATGCGAAGTCGGTTGGCCCCACTTTTTTGGTCGTGCGAGGCAGCCCACGCTTTCGTGACATCTGGCTTATTATCGGACATGGTCTCATTCCCTGGTTCAACGGTTTTTCATGATGAGCAAGGACGGTTAAACCGATTCCGCCACGCTCGGCCTGTTGGCTAAAGTTTGGCAGAACCTAGTGCGAAGTCAACCTTAGCTGTTAGCGCTCCACCTCGATCAACACCGCTTTGTGGTGAAACGCGTTATCGAACGTCCAAAACCGTCCACATACCAGCCATAAAATGGCCGGGCACATTACAGAACAAGATGTATTTTCCGGGCTTCAAATTAAGTGTCAGCGAGCCAGATTTGCCGGGGTCTAATTCCGACACTTCGCCAAGATCTTTATAGGCCTCTTCATCAACCCGGTTCTCGGTTGCATTATAAGGCAGCACCACGTTTACATCGGCGATAGCCGCAACCAGCATTTCATGGATCACATTGGTGGATGAGTTTGTTACGTTGAATTTCACCTTGCCGTGCAGCACCGATTTATTATTGATCGTAATGCCCATGACAGATTTCATCATGTCGCCCTTCATGCCCATACCAAGACCCATGGATTTACTCATATCCATTGTGCCACCTTTATCGGTGAGCGTGACTTTAACGACTGAGTCAGCCAAACTCGGCCCAGCAAAAATGGCTGTGGTCAGAATGGTCGTTGCAACAAGTTTTATAAATGACGATTGAATCATGATGTTCTCCTGATTGCTTTATGCGCAATGCGGCCATTTTAGTTCCGCCGCCAAGCAAGGTGCATTGATTTAGGTCAATAAAAAACCGACCAGGCGGGAGTTCCTGATCGGCTTTTTCAATATTCAGAAAAACTTAGTAGCAAACCCATTGCTTGGACCAAGTTACGATCTTGTGGGTGTGATTCCAGTTCCAATGCTTTGTCTTCATCATTTTATAACCGCAGTCGCCATCATCGCCGTAGCCTGCATCATAATAGCCACCACCATATCCGCCGTATCCGCCATCAAACAGGCCCGAGCCACCAAGGTTGATGCCAAAATCGATGTTTACGTTGGAGTTTGCTTGGGCCGAGGCACCAAAGCCAACTGTTAGAGCAGCGGCTGTTGCGAGAGCGATGAGTGTTTTGCGTGTGTTGGTCATTTGAGTATTCCTTCCAGTTGAGGTTTTGTTTGTGTGCATTTCGATGTGACCCTTATGAGGGACCCGCCCTGAACCTATTCTGAGTGCTGCATTAATCTGCCGTTCATGTTGAAAATTCCAAGCGCGCCCTGTAGAAGCCCCCTCATGGCTCAAAAACCCACCATATTTATCGACGGCGAAGCAGGCACCACCGGCCTTCAAATCCGCGACCGTTTGAAAAACCGTACCGATTTGGAATTGGTGTCGATTCCGCATGACAAGCGCAAGAATATGGATGCCAAGCGCGAACTTCTGAACAGTGTAGACGTGGCCATTCTCTGCTTGCCAGACGATGCTGCACTGGAAGCCGTGAGCCTGATCACTTCGAAAACCCGCGTGATTGATGCCTCCACCGCTTTTCGTGTGAACCCGGATTGGGCTTATGGTTTTGCCGAAATGTCACCTTCGCAGCGCGACCGGATTGCCAATACGAAATTCGTGTCCAACCCCGGCTGTTATCCGCAAGGGTTGATTGCGCTTACCAAACCGCTGATTGCCGCTGGCTTGTTGGCGGCGGATTATCCGATCACCTATAATGCCATCAGCGGTTATTCTGGCGGTGGCAAAAAGATGATTGAGGATTATGTGGCGCAGGATGCAAGTGCTTCGCCCTACATGCCCTATGGCCTCACGTTTAAACATAAGCATCTGGCAGAGATGAAGCTCTATGCGGGCCTCACGCGTGGCGTCATATTCCAACCCGCCGTTGGCAATTATGCCCAAGGCATGATCGGCTGTGTGCCGCTGTTTACTGCTGTGCGTGGCGCTGAAATACACCGTACACTGACGAATTATTTTAAAGATTCACGTTTCATTTCTGTGGCGCCATTGGAACCGCACGAACGCCACGCCAGCCTAAACCCCGAAGCCCTGAACAATTCAAACAACATGCGCCTGCATGTGTTTGCCAATGATGATTTAGGCCAAGTGTTGCTGATGGCAATTTATGATAATCTGGGCAAAGGCGCATCGGGCGCTGCTGTGCAAAATCTCAACCTGATGATTGGTGCCGACGAAGCATCAGCTGTCGATCTTGTGTAAGTTAAGGAACGAAAATGGATAAATTCAATACAATCACCGGTGTGGCTGCACCTCTGAACATCACCAATATCGACACCGATATGATTATTCCAAAGCAGTTCCTAAAAACCATTCTGCGCACCGGCCTTGGAAAATCACTGTTCTATGAAATGCGCTACACCCAAGATGGCGTGGAGATGCCGGAATTTGTGCTCAATCAAAAGGCCTATCGCAAAGCCGAGATTTTGGTGGCGGGTGATAATTTTGGCTGTGGGTCTTCGCGAGAACATGCGCCTTGGGCTCTGCTCGATTTTGGCATTCGCTGTGTGATTGCCACGAGCTTTGCTGATATTTTTTACAACAACTGTTTCAAAAACGGCATTCTGCCAATCGTCGTCAGCGCTGAAGATCAGAAGAAGCTTTTGGATGATGCTCAACGCGGCTCCAACGCCACCATGACCATTGATCTGCCCAATCAGGAAATTCGAGGGCCCGATGGCGGTAAAGTGAAATTTGAAATTGATCCCTTCCGCAAACATTGCCTGCTCAATGGTTTAGACGACATTGGCCTGACCATGGAAAAAGCAGAGTCGATTGCTGCCTTTGAAAAGAAAAATGCCGCCAGCCATCCTTGGCTGTAAGCAATGAACACCATCCTCATCACGGTTCTGCCGGTTTTTGGCATGATCATGCTGGGCTATGGGTTTGCCAAATTTGAAATTATCGACGTCGCCGCGGGCCGTGGGCTTTCACTTTTTGTATTCAATGTCGCCATTCCGGCTCTGCTCTTTAAAACCATGGCCACCATGGACACGCAGGATGCAGCCCCCTGGAGCCTATGGTTGGCCTATTTTGGCGGACTTGGCCTCACTTGGATTATTGCAGCCCTTGTTTCAAAGTCTATCCCGAGTTTAAATTTCAGCGGCGGTGCTGCGGCCTCTATGGCCAGTGGCTTTGGAAACCTCGCTTTGCTGGGAACTCCATTGGCTTTAGCCCATTTTGGCCAGTCTGTTGCTGTGCCCCTGGGATTAATCCTCTCCATCCATGCTCCCACTCTCTGGTTTGCAGCCACACTCCACCGCGAGCTATCACGCCATTCGGGGCAATTCTCATTTTCCCGCACCAGCCGCGAACTGGTTTTGAATCTCGCAAAGAACGCCATTGTATTGGCGTTGCTCGCCGGAACGCTGCTGCGGCTCACAGGCTTAGGCCTAAATCCTATTCCCGATAAAATGCTCGCCATGTTGGCCGATGCCTCGGTGCCCACGGCACTCTTCGCGCTCGGTGTTTCACTCGCTGCCTATTCCTTGCGCGGCGCATGGGACGGGATGTTGGCCTTAATTGGCTTAAAAATGATTTTGATGCCGTTGCTCGTCCTTCTGCTTAGCCATTATGTTTTTCACCTGCAACCACTGTGGGCCAAAATCGCCGTGCTCTTTGCCGCCATGCCTACCGGAGCCAATGCCTTTCTGTTTGCCCAGCGCAATGACGAGGCGCTTCCTGCAGTTTCAGGGGCGATTGCGGCCGGCACGGCCTTTGCTGCCCTCACAGCCTCCATACTGTTATATTTAATGGATATTGGCATGATTTGGTAGTGTATCAGTTTGAAATTTGAAGCCTTGGAATAATCAATCCTAATGCTATATGCTTAGCGTCATGCAAAGGATAGCCCATGCCTAAAGGCCCCAAAGGTGAAAAGCGCCCCGCTGACGTGATCGGCAACGCCGTAAAGGTTATGCGGATTGCTACAGGTGAGGAATCAGACACAGCGCCGGACGACGGGAAGAACAAAGCTGCACAGGCACTTGGCAAGCTTGGTGGCGCGGCACGGGCTAAAGCAGTATCAAAAACTCGCAGGAAAGAAATTGCCGAACAAGCAGCTAAAAAACGTTGGTCTAAGGCTTAGTAAGTAATTTTTTCTTCATTTCTTTCACCCTTTTTTCGACCTGCCTTATGGGTTCGGCAATTGGCAAGTTCTCTGGTAGGGTTCCCTTGCTGTCTATGATCGTCTTGCGGACATCCTTCGCAATTTCCTTGTTTTTGGTGATGACGTTGTACTCTCCCTTTATCCCCTCCTTTTGGATGACATTTGCGGCCAAGTTCATCTGAAATTCATTGGCCGATAACTCCAAGGGTCCGGCAAAGTC
This sequence comes from Hyphomicrobiales bacterium, assembly GCA_025359215.1. Lineage (GTDB taxonomy): Bacteria > Pseudomonadota > Alphaproteobacteria > Rhizobiales > Aestuariivirgaceae > Aestuariivirga. Next base: position 1,467 of record JANYHE010000092.1, on the reverse strand, counting down.
AAAAGGGTTGTCATCTTTTTTTAATCCCTTTTTTGCCATTACGTCCCGCCTACTCATACCATAGAGGCCTTGATAACGTGCGTCATGGAAAATAGGTTGCTTGACCCCTGTTACCCCTGCCTCCTGAGCCACTCCACTCACGACTTTAAAGGCAGAAGTTACTCTTTCCCTTAATTGTAAACGCTTTTCATCTTCACTTATGGAATCTTGCTGTTCCATACGATGTGTCTGCACGACAAAATATGCCTGAGCTCCCGCCACCTCTGGTTTAGTCGGATCACCATTCATAGCTATAAGTCTGCAAGCAGCGCGGGAAAGGAAGTAGTCTATCCCTTGCCTTTGCGCTCCTTTTCCAACTTCCATCATAACGCTTGTCTCAGCAACATGATGTGACGGGTCAATTTTGTTTTCTTGCAGAGAGTTTATGGCTTTCTGAATAACAGGTTCAAATTTATCCCACACAGGATAACCAAGAATTTGATGAATATCACGAGCACGCCAATAGTCCACATCCCTAGAGTTAGTTAACCTAACCGCTTCCAGTCTATCTATTGTGTTTTTGTACTCAGCGGCGGTTTTCAATTCGATTGCCATATCGATTTCCTTTGATTTCCAATCACACACAAGTCATAACATACATCACATACAGGAGTCGAGACATGAGTGAGCATGACATTATACAGGATAAGATAAAGAAAAAAGAACAAGAAATTCAGACGCTTGAGGAGAAATTGCGTACAGCAAAAGTCTACTTGAACGCTTTGCATGACATCTCAAAGGCTCTCTCAAAGGAATCACATACAAATACCGATTCTGCGGTTCTAAGAGAAGGGAGTGCGGTGACTCAAGCCCGTGATCTCATCCTGAGGAGAGGTGTACCTGTTCATATCAATGACTTACTTGAAGGTCTAGGTAGAGGAATGACAAGAGAAAGTCGAGCCTCTTTAACTAGCTCGATTGCCGCATATGTGAGAAGAGGCGAAGTTTTTACAAGGTCAGCGCCCAACACCTTTGGACTGATAGAACTCGGCCACACTACTTCTGTTGAGTCTGACGGACAGAGCGAACCACCAGATGGGTTTGGTCAAAATTAAATATATGAACATTCATGCTTGACGATTGAAAGAAAAGTTCATATATTATGAGCATGAACAAATTATCCGTCAAAGCCCGCTCCCAAATGCTTTCCATGCTCTGCGAAGGTTCGTCCATGCGCTCGGTTTCGCGCCTTGCCGATGTGTCCATAAACACAGTGGCAAAGCTCTTAATTGACGCTGGCAAGTTTAGCGCTGCTTTCCATGATGAAAACGTAGTTGGCGTTCAAGCGTCTCGCATCCAGTGCGACGAAATTTGGAGCTTCACCTATGCCAAAGCAAAGAATGTAGCCGCTGCCAAAGCCGCGCCTGATAATGCGGGCGACACTTGGACATGGACGGGCATTGATGCCGATAGCAAGCTTATCGTTTC
>JANYHE010000079.1 GCA_025359215.1 Hyphomicrobiales bacterium | reverse complement strand
GGCTGTTATGCGCCACATCTTCAATGCTCATGCCGCCTTCGGTTGAAGCAATGAAGGCCACGTTCGAAGTTTCGCGGTCCACCAACATTGAGAGATAAAGTTCACGCGCAATCGCTGTGCCTTCTTCGATGTAAAGGCGCTGCACCAATTTGCCTTCGGGGCCTGTTTGTGGGGTCACCAAAGTCATGCCCAGAATGCGGGTGGCTTCGGTTTTCACGTCGGCGATGGATTTTACAACTTTCACACCACCACCAAGCCCGCGACCGCCAGCATGGATTTGCGCTTTCACCACCCACACAGGGCCGGGTTGCGCTTCGGCGGCTTTTACGGCTTCATCAACGGTGAAGGCCGCTGTGCCTTTTCCGGTGACAACGCCAAATTTGCGCAACAGTTCCTTGGCTTGATATTCGTGAATGTTCATTATGCAAGTTCCGGAGCCAGAGTTTTAGCCGCCGCCATTAAACCATGCACAGCATCAACTGATTTTTGGAAGCCCGCTTTTTCTTCAGCGTTCAACTGCACTTCAACAATGCGCTCCACACCTTTTTCACCAATCACAATTGGCACGCCCACATAGGTGCCGCTCACGCCATATTGGCCAGTGAGATGGGCCGCACAGGGCAGCACGCGTTTGAAATCTTTCAAGTAGCTTTCAGCCATGGCAATGGCGGATGAAGCTGGCGCGTAATAAGCTGAACCTGTTTTGAGCAGGCCCACAATTTCAGCGCCGCCATCACGCGTGCGCTGCACGATTTGGTCAATTTTTTCTTGCGTGCTCCAACCCATCTTGATGAGATCGGGCACCGGAATGCCAGCCACTGTTGAATAACGTGTGAGCGGCACCATGGTGTCGCCGTGGCCGCCCATCACAAAGGCGTTCACATCTTTCACAGACACTTTAAATTCTTCAGCGAGAAAATGCTGGAAGCGAGCGCTATCCAATACACCAGCCATGCCGATCAGCATGTGGGTTGGAAGTCCTGAGAACTTTTGCAAAGCCCACACCATCACGTCGAGTGGATTGGTGATGCAGATGACAAATGCATTGGGCGCATGGGCTTTGAGGCCTTCGCCCACTGACTTCATCACTTTGAGATTGATGCCCACCAAATCATCGCGGCTCATGCCGGGTTTGCGCGGCACACCTGCAGTAACGATGCACACATCAGCACCGGCAATGGCTTCATAAGAATTGGCACCTGATAGTTTTGCGTCAAAACCTTCAACACCGCCTGACTGTGAAAGATCAAGCGTTTTGCCTTGGGGCAGGCCTTCAGCAATATCGAACACCACAATGTCACCCAGTTCTTTGAGGCCTGCTAAGTGAGCCAACGTGCCCCCAATCATGCCGCCGCCAATCAAAGCAATTTTCTTACGTGCCATTTGAGGAATTCCTTGTTTTGCATTTGGAAATTTTGGCTTGAATAGACCTGTTGTTGCAGCGCATCAAGACAAGATTAATGACGTGCGCACATCATTTCACGTCGCTTTCCACCAGCTGGCCGATTGCATCTCTTGCAACCGGGATGCAGTTCGCAAAAATTCGCCTTTGTGAGGGCCCGTTAGGCACAGGGCTTCAGGCTTTGCGGCTGCAGAGACAACCAGCTTGGTGCCCGCGTCATAAAACGTGTCAATCATCAGAATAAAGCGCTTGGCTTCATTGCGCTGGGTGGCTTTCAAAATGGGCACATGTTTTACAAAAACAGTGGTGAAATTTTGGGAGATTGCTAAATAGTCGGGGGCTGCTAATGGCGCCTCGCAAAGTTCCGAAAAGCTGAACCACGCGCAAGAATGGGCGGCAAAGGGCACATGTAATTTACGGCCTAGCAGGTCTAGTTCCACAGCTTTACCTTCAGCGCCATCGGTGAGTTCGCCCCAAATTGCCGCCATTTCCGCATCTGCCGCCGCCCCCAATGGGGTTATATATGTTCGCCTGCTGGCAATGCGCCCCAGCCGATAATCTCGGCCATCTTTGAGATGCAGCACATCGAGATCAGCAACTAATTTCGCTATGAAAGGCAAAAACAATTGCCGATTTAATCCATCTTTGTAGAGTTGATCGGGGGGCAAGTTCGATGTGGTAACAAAACACACGCCCCTGTGTTGTAGCGCTTCAAACAAGCGCCCGATAATCATGGCATCGGCAATATCGCTGATTTGCATTTCATCCAAGCAGAGCAACCGGGCATCCGCTGCGATTCTGTCGGCGATGTCTGCGATCACATCATCAGATTTAAGCTGCGCGCGCTTGGCGTGAATGTCTTGCATGAAGGCATGAAAGTGAACCCGCAGTTTTTTGGGCGACTTTACGCTCATAAAAAACTGGTCCATCAACATGGTTTTGCCGCGCCCGACATTGCCCCAAATATAAAGCCCTCGTGGTGGTGTTAATTTGCGCCCCAGTAGAGAATTGAAAAAGCCCCGCGCTAGCTTCTGGTGGTTTAGAACAGTGCTGAGGGTGCGCAGATGCTGGGCCACATCACGCTGGGCTATATCGAGGGTCACGTCATTGGGGACTAAGGGTGAAAGCGTCATGCCCTGCACAGTGGTGATGGTTGGCTGTGCTTATCAGCCTACCATGTTATATTGCGCAACATAAAACTGCAGCATGGTGATGTGCCCAGCGGCAATGGCCACATAGCCAAAAGCGAAAATGCAAATTTGCAACCTTGTCAAAGGCGTTTGGCCAGCATCAATTTTACGCTTTTTGAGATTGGCCAAAATGGCTAAGCCACCAAAAATAACCATGGCAATTTGCTCTGTGGCCAATCCGGCCGCAACAATCAATACACCAATCGCCATCAAACCATAGCTGGCATAATTTCCAATTATCCTTGCCAAAACGGATCGCAAAGCCACGCCACCATCCAAGGGTTCGGCCGGCATCAGATTGAAAATATTCAATAAGGCGGTCATGAAGCCGAGGAAAATCATATAGGGGTGGACTAGACCATCAAAATACCATGGCACCGCGCATAAAACGGCAAGCACAATTGAAAAGCCTGGTCCCATTAAGGCTGCAAACACGGCTTGCCCCTGACTTTCAAAAGGCAGGCGCGGCATGGCCAAAGCGCCCAGAAACGGCAGGAACACCATGCGCCCCCAAGGTTGGCCCATCAGGCGATAAGCCAGCAGATGGCCAAACTCATGGATAAACAGCGCTATGACCAAGCAAATGGCGCGGTCAAAACCGAGTAGAATTCCAAAACCAGCAACGCTGAAAAGCCCTGTTACTATGGCAACTGCAGCCGAAATTAAAAAATAGGGCCGTTCATTGTTGAGCCCGGTCTCGGCCAAACTCTTCAAACGAAACGCCCCGCTCCAAAGGTCCGCCCGCGCCAGCAGTTGCGCAATAAAGGGCCGTGGACCCCAATGATAGGTCGTGCGCAGTCGCGTGCCTTCGCCCTCGGGTGTTAGTTGATGTGTGATTTTCAGAAGTTCGTTATTGGGCGATTTTCCTTCAATGCCCTCGCGCTTTAATATGATGGTTTGGTTTTCATCGCGTTCTTCAAGACTGAACAGCGCATGAAAATTACGCACTGTGCCATTGGTTTGGGTGGTGGAATAGGTTTTTTGAAAAATCTGCTTTTCAGCATCAACCAGCGTGGTTGTGATAATTGTGGTGCCCCAGTTTTCAACACGGCCATCATAAACATCCAGCAAGGCCCAAAGCTTGGCTGGCGCGGTCTTGATCCACATGTTTGTCCGCGGCGTCACCCGGTAACGCAGGCCCAACAAGGCCAGCAGGATCAAAGTGAAAGGAAGGGCCGGGCCGACATTGGTTAGAATATTGAACATGAGCGCTCACACAGTTAAGATTAAATGTTATGAGCCCAAATCTTAATAACCATAGAATATCGTGAGATTTATTCGATCAGTGCCACATGCGGGCTTGCAGATTTTGGCATTTTGCCTTGCAGCCGTGCATCATCATGCACTTCCACCATCAGTTTATAGGCTTTGAAACCAGAGCGTTGATAAAACCGCAGAGCATTGGGGTGATCAAAATGGCAAGTGTGAACCCAGAAGCGATTGATGGGTTTGGCCCAGGCCAAATCAATGGCCATGTTCATCAGGCTGCGTCCTGCACCTGAGCCCACCGCATCAGGCACCAAGCCAAAAAAGGCCAGTTCACAATTTGGCATGTCACGGAAATCGAGTTCCAGAATGCCAATCGGTGCTTCATCCTTGCACAAGGCATAAGACTCGACATCGGTATGACTGAGTATGGCTGCCAATTTTTCATCGGGCATTATGACGCGCGAAAACCACATGAGGTCTTCACCCACTTTGCGAAACAGATCGCGAAAAAGTGCCAAATCTTGAGGCCCAAAGCGGCGCAAAGAAAAGCCCGCAGGCAGGCTTTGCGGCCCTACCAGCGGGTTAGCTATCATTTCTAAACACGTGACCACATTCGCCAATTTGCCGGGTGGGAGATCATAATAGCCATTTGGCAAATTGAGTGCGGTCATGGGATTACTTCATGGTCGGAATCGAGAACTGTGCACCTTCTTTGGTGCCCGAAGGCCAGCGCGATGTCACTGTTTTGGTTTTGGTGTAAAACCGAATGGCATCAGGCCCATGCTGATTGAGATCGCCAAAGCTGGAAGCCTTCCAACCCCCAAATGTGTGATAAGCCAAGGGCACAGGAATGGGCACATTAATGCCAATCATGCCCACTTGCACTTTGGACGCAAAATCCCGCGCCGCATCACCATCGCGCGTATAAATCGCAACGCCATTGCCATATTCGTGGTCATTGCACAGGCCCAAAGCTTCTTCATAAGTTTTGGCGCGCAGCACACCCAGCACGGGGCCAAATATTTCTTCCTTATAAATGCGCATATCTTTGGTTACGTTATCAAACAGCGTGCCGCCAAGAAAATAGCCGTTTTCATAGCCTTGCATTTTAAAGCCACGACCATCCACCGCCAGCGTGGCGCCCTCTTTAACGCCAATATCAATGTAACCGCGCACGCGGTCTAAAGCCATCTTGGTGACCAGTGGGCCGTAATCGGCTTCACGGTCCGTCGACAGCCCTACTTTGAGTTTTTCAACGCGGGGAATAAGCTTGGCCATCAGCGCATCTGCCGTGGCCTCGCCCACTGGCACCGCAACTGAAATGGCCATGCAACGCTCACCAGCAGAACCATAACCAGCCCCGATCAGCGCATCGACCGCTTGGTCTAAATTGGCATCCGGCATAATCACCATGTGGTTCTTGGCACCGCCAAAGCACTGCGCGCGCTTGCCTGTGGCTGTTGCGCCTGCATAAACATATTGCGCAATGGCCGTGGAGCCTACGAAGCCAACAGCTTTGATGTCTGGATCATTTAAAATAGCATCAACCGATTCTTTATCGCCGTTCACAACGTTTAAAATGCCGGGAGGCAGGCCCGCTTCTAAAAACAGTTCGGCAATGCGTAGGGGGCAAGACGGGTCGCGCTCGGATGGCTTTAAAATAAAGGCATTGCCTACGGCAATGGCAGGTGCGCATTTCCACAGTGGGATCATGGCGGGGAAGTTGAACGGCGTAATTCCAGCCACCACGCCTAAAGCCTGACGCATGGAATACATATCAATGCCCGGGCCGGCCCCATCGGTGAATTCGCCCTTCACCAAATGCGGAACGCCGCAGGCAAATTCCGCAACTTCAACGCCACGCTGCAAATCGCCCAAGGCATCAGGCACCGTCTTGCCATGTTCAATCGAAATCAGCGTTGCCAATTCTTCGCGGTGCTGGTTGGCAAGCTCCACGAATTTCATCATCACACGGGCGCGGAATTGTGGGTTCTTGGCGGCCCAAGCAGGTTGCGCGGCCTTGGCATTTTCAACAGCGGCCCGAAGCTCAGCTGTCGTTGCCAGCGCCACTTTGGCCTGCACTTCACCTGTGTTGGGGTTATAAACATCAGCAAATCGGCCCGACGTGCCTTTCACATGCTTGCCGCCAATAAAGTGACCGATTTCCTTGACCATTTGATACTCCATCTAAAAAAGGATGTTTGAATTTAACAGATGCATTGTGATTACACGAGTTTCAATTGAAATGGAACAAATAAATCATTGGTGCCAGAAAATAGAATATTAATTCTATTTTTCGAGTTGGATGACCAATCCTTCAAGCGCTTGAGCCAGTAAATCATGGTTCACGAGGTAATGCACTTCACGCCCGATCCGCTTTTGCACCAGAATATGACGCAAAGTCATATCTTTAAGATGAAAAGATAAGGTGGGAGAACTCACCTCTAATATCTCCGCCATCTTGCCAGCCGCCATGCCAGTGGCCAACGCATTGCGCGAGAGGGGAGCCAGTAATTTCAATATTTCTAAACGAGTAACTTGGCCCAAAGAACCAAAAATCCCAGCTAATTCTTTTGTTTCCATAATTCAATTATTCAAGAAATATTGAATAGACAAGGGCTTGTGTAAGATTTTTAAGAATTAAGGTGAACCGCAGCCAAGTTCAGTTCACAACCACATGGGGTGCTTGGCCCGATTGATTGTCGTGAAAATAACGCACTTCGCAGGGCGGCAGATTGCAGGGGAATTTCACACCCTTTTGGCGGAGTGCCAGAAGAAAAAACGCCGCCGCATCACCTGCCATATCTGCTGCATCATATTCATCGTCATTGAGTGCCGAGTGAATGCGCGCTGCCGCTTCCAGCATTAAATGATCCACACGTTTTCGCGCCAGCCCGCAGGTCTCGCGCCAATTTTCTAAGAGTTCGCTGCGGGAAAGTTCAATCACCATGTCTTCCTGCAACACCAAAGGAAGATTGCCCCGCGCACGAATGTGATGGACGGGCGAATCCGCCACCGCCGTCTCTGGGCAAGAGACCATAAAATCAGCGCCAAGCTCAACTGGAATACGCATGAGACACCTCACTAACTGTGTGTAACTGTGCGCCTATGAGATTGCAAAACCGTTAACTCTGTTTACAGCGCCCGAAATTCAAGGTTATGTAGCTGCACGGGGACGAACATGAATAAACGCATCCATGGGTTGGGCGAGATCGCCACCACTTATGATGCCATGCTGATTGATCAGTATGGCACGCTGCATGATGGCCAAAAATTATATGAAGGCACCAGCGAAGTTCTGGCCAAGCTCTATGCGCTGAAAATTCCGGTCATCATTCTTTCCAATTCTGGCAAGCGCAGCACGACCAATGCCACACGATTGATGGATATGGGGGTGCCGCGCCACCATTTTTTTGATGCCTTAAGTTCTGGCGAGCTTGCCTTAAAAACGCTGAAATCTTCGAAAGCTTTTATCATTGGCAGGCGGGGTGATGATTATGGTTTGGAGCGCATCACGAAAGTGAGCGACCCGGCCTTGGCCGATGAAATGCTGATCTTGGGTTCAAACGCGCCAGAAACCAACATGGAGGCATACCGCCAAATTCTGCAAGGGGTGAAGCTGCCCGCCATTTGCAGCAACCCTGATAAAGAAATGTTGACCCCGCATGGTTTGCAACCCGCAGCTGGCGCCATTGCCGCACTTTATGAAAGCATGGGCGGAAAGGTGACATGGATCGGCAAGCCTTATCCAGCCATTTACATCCACGCACTGGAACTGCTGGGCAACCCCAAGCGCGTGTTGTGTATAGGTGATAGCCCAGAACATGATGTGGGCGGCGGCAAAGCCATGGGCCTCGACACCTGCCTCGTCCAACAAGGCATCGCAGCCAGCCTCTATGAACACGAGATTGAGCCAAAGCCTGATTATATGGTGCAGGAGTTCAGGTGGTGATGCTTCCTTTTCCCTCCTCGCGAAGCGGGGAAAAAGAAGCTAGATTCCTTCCAGCCGTCATCCCGTCGAAGGACGGGATCGGGCTTAAACCTGCGTTAAGTGCCTGCAGCAAAGCTGGGCCCCGTCCTTCGACGGGGTGACGGCGTGTGGATTATCTGCTATGAGTGGATTTGTTAACATAACTTTTGAAACAGAACGCGAAACTGACGGTCGCTGGATTGCCGAAGTGTCGGATCTTGCGGGTGTGGTGGCTTATGGCACAACCGAAATCGAAGCTGTTGGCAAAGCTGAGGCATTGGCCGTGAGGGTATTAGCTGAACGCATTGAACATCGTTAAGCGCTCACTTTATACTGGTAGTTGAGCTATAACCTAATTACATTATTCACAGTGACTGTTTGCCTTGGGGGCTTTAAATTTGCAAATTCTGAAATTTTCTTGTTTAGGCGTAGTGTTGTTCGCATTAGTTAGTTGCACAACGAACGCAACGCTGACAACTCCTTTTGATGCGCAAGAAGCGTCATTCATTAATCAGGTAGGTACTTCTTCGATTAGTGGCCAAGCATTTCTGAGAACAACAATTGGCGAAGTGCGATATGCAGCGGGAAGCGATGTATTTCTAATTCCTGTTACTAAATACTCGACCGAACGCATTAGGCAAATCTACGGCAATCGCAAGTGCGCGCTGTTTGGTAAAAATTTCAAAAATGATGATCCCCGTTATCCTCAATTCTTGAAGACGACAAAAGCAAATGGAGAAGGTCGTTTTCTCTATTCTGGACTAGCAGCAGGTGACTATTTTGTTGTAACTTCTGTTTATTGGCAAATCCCAGGCAACATTCTTCCTGAGGGTTGTGGGATTTATGAGCTTGTTAAAGTTGCAAATGGAGAAAAAAAGGAAGTCATAATTACTGGTAATTAAAATTTGACTTCTCTCTGGTGTTACACTACCTCCCACCAATCCTAAGACGCATTTGAAACGTCTAAGGGCTTTTTGCACATGGGGTTCTTGTTCCCGGGAGGCACTGAGCCCACATCTGGCAGCGAGTTTCGCTCCCGGGTGGTTTTTCGTTTGATGCGGTGCTGAGATACGAAATTATACCCTTCTCCCCTTGAGGGAGAAGGTGCCCGAAAGGGCGGATGAGGGGTTGGTTGATGCGCGTTCTATTGCCAACAGCCCCCTCATCCGTCGCAAGGGCGCCACCTTCTCCCTCGAGGGGAGAAGGAAGACTAGAGTAGAGAAAGAATGTTTGAAACTTTAAGCGATCGTCTGTCTGGCATATTCGATAAGCTCACCGGTCGCGGTGCGTTGTCGGAGGCTGATGTCGATACGGCCATGCGTGAAGTGCGCCGGGCGTTGCTTGAGGCCGACGTGGCGCTGGAAGTTGTTAAAACTTTCACCGAAAAAGTGCGCTCTCTTGCGGTGGGTGCTGACGTTGTAAAATCGATCAAGCCCGGCCAGATGGTTGTGAAAATTGTTCACGATACTTTGGTTGAAACACTTGGCTCTGATCAATCGGCGCTGAACTTGCGCGCCTCGCCACCTGTGG
>JANYHE010000076.1 GCA_025359215.1 Hyphomicrobiales bacterium | reverse complement strand
ATGGGTGGGCGTGCTAAAACAAAGTTGACGTAGGTAAAGATACCGAGAAACGCGAATAAAATTAGAAAACCAATGCCGAAACTGGCCCGAAGTGCCGGATTGCTCAGATGGCGACCCCAACTGGAAAGCGGTGATCCTGTATCGCCCGTTGAGGCGATAGGATGCATACGGTCAAGATTTGCGTATACGAGAACCGCACCTGCGAGATTCAGCGCTGCAAAAAGATAGAAGTTTGCGCCTAACCCAAAGCGGTCCGCAATCGTAGCCGATAAGAGACGGCCTATCAGATTGCTGGCGACAACACCTGTGACATAAGCCGCAAGCGCGCTCGAAGTTGCCTCTGCATTGAGATGTTCTGCGAGATAGGCCATTGTCAAAGTGAAAGCAGCGGCCATGAAGACCCCTTGAACAATACGCAAAGCTGCAAAAATCATAAGACTTGGTGCCAGTGAAAGTAACACTGTTGGAATTGCCAGCAAGGCAAGGCTTATCCAAATACCGCGGCCACGATTGAGGCGGCGACTTCCAAGAGCCACACCCAAGGAAGATGCCGCCATACCAATGGTACTCGCGTTGACTGCAAATCCGATGGCCCCAGGAGCTACGCCAAAATGCTTAGCCAAGGTTGGTAAGATCGCTTGAGTAGCAAACAGATCAACAAGAGTAAGAAAGCCAATAACTCCGACTATAAGCGCACGTAACTGCGCAGTGCGTTTCATCGGCGCCACTCCAGTTGGTTCAGGTTGATCCATCGTCGCGTTTTCCAATTTGGTTTGGTTTGTTTGCTTTTCATGCCTTCAACCTTCCGGCATTAGAAATGCCGGGTTGCTTTCATATCAATGCACCGAGGCTATCGAATTGAGGCCAAGGCGGCATTTCCAATCGGGAATTCCGCACCTTAGCGTTAGTCCATATTCCTCGCTGGAGATTTCAAGATGATAAGTTTCAAGAGAAAGCCACTTTCTAAAGTCGCCCCAGTGTCCTCCGAGTTAGCGGGCCGCACTGCGATTATTACAGGTTCAACCAGCGGCATTGGCTTGGGCATTGCCAAATCTTTTGCGGCGAGTGGCATGAATGTCATGCTGAACGGATTTGGCCCGCTGGCAGAAATTGAATTAATGCGCAAAGCAATTGAAAAGGAATTTGGAGTTGGCGTTGCCTATTCCGACGCAGATATGTCGAAGCCTGATGAAATTGCCGACATGGTGATGCGCGCGCGCGAAACTTTTGGCCAAGTTGATGTGCTGGTTAATAACGCAGGAATCCAACACGTTGAAGCAATTGAAACGTTTCCGACTGCGAAATGGAATGCGATCATTGCTATTGACCTATCGTCAGCATTTCACGGCATCCAAGCTGTGGTTACGGGTATGAAAGAGCGAAAATGGGGTCGTATTATCAATGTGGCCTCTGCCCATGCTTTAGTCGCTTCGCCGTTCAAGTCAGCATATGTAGCGGCCAAACATGGTTTACTCGGGTTAACCAAAACTGTTGCTCTCGAGACGGCGGAATTTGGCATTACCGCCAATGCGATTTGTCCTGGATATGTTTTAACACCATTGGTCGAGAAACAAATTCCAGAAACAGCCAAAGCGCGCGGACTCAGCAACGAAGAGGTTATTCGAGATGTTTTGCTGCACGCACAACCCACCAAGAAATTTGTAACGACCGAGCAAGTTGGCGCGTTGGCGGTCTTCCTTTGCACTGGTGCAGCAGCGTCCATAACTGGCGCCGCTTTGCCTATCGAAGGCGGCTGGACCGCACAGTAAATTAAACAGGAGTAACATGATGAAAAAGCAACCGAGCACTGAAGTCAGGGATAATGGAGCGTCGAGCAATTCTGCGGATACGGCGCCCATCCAAACTGTGGCAGTTTTTCAAGGTGGGGGTGCACTTGGAGCTTATCAGGCGGGAGTCTATCAAGCCCTTCATGAATCCGAGATAGAACCTGATTGGATTGTTGGCACATCTATCGGCGCAATTAATGCAGCGTTGATCGTCGGTAATGAACCAGAAAACAGATTGAAAAAGCTGGAAGAATTCTGGGACAGGATGGCGCATAAAAACTATTGGAGTTCCGAAACAGTTTGGCCCGTCGCAACACAGGCAATGGCAAATATCAACACCATCATCAAAGGCATTCCTGGCTTTTTTTCACCCAATCCCTTTGCATTTTGGGGTCCGAACGTCGTGCTTGGCAAAGAAAGTGCCGGATATTATTCAACTTCCGAACTTGAGAAAACACTGCTGGAACTCGTAGATTTTGACTTAATCAATCAACGAAAAACACGCCTTACAGTTGGTGCTGCTCATGTTCGTACCAGCAAAATGCACTATTTTGACAGTCGGGACATGGAGATTAACGTAAAGCATATTTTGGCTTCCAGCGCGCTTCCACCTGCTTTTCCAGCCGTTCGAATTGATGGAGAACTTTACTGGGACGGCGGCATTCTCTCAAACACACCAGCCGAAGTTGTCTTCGACGATAATCCACGTCGCAACTCATTGGTCTTTGCGGTACATCTTTGGAATCCAGATGGACAAGAACCTGAAACGATTGGCGAAGTTCTAAATCGTCACAAGGATGTGCAGTTTTCCAGCCGTGTTTCAACGCACATCGCAAGGCAGCAACAGGTCCATCAGCTGCGCCACGTTATCACTCAGCTAGCGGCCCTCATTCCGGAGCAGGATCGTCAAAGTGATAAATTCCGTGAATTGGCCAGTTGGGGATGCAAAACTCAAATGCATGTCGTACGCCTTTTAACACCTCAACTCGCGACGGACGATCACACAAAGGATGTCGATTTTAGTCCAACCAGAATCCGCAAGCGTTGGGACACTGGTTATGCCAATGCGCTGCAGTCGATCTTGCAGGCACCTTGGAAAGGCAATTTCGATCCGCTTCAGGGTGTGTTTTTACATGAGCTCGCCCACAGTGAACCTGAGGTCTCCCATTCTTGACTGTTCTCATCATTAGACTGCAAATGAGAGCATCCCACAGGAATTGATGAGTGTGGCTTTTCAAAAGGTGAAAACATGGAACACAAATTCGATGTCTTAGTAATTGGGTCAGGTCAAGCAGGGCCTTCTGTTGCTGCGCGATTTTCGAATGCAGGACAGAAAGTGGCTATTGTCGAGCGTAAACATTTCGGCGGCACCTGTGTAAATGCCGGGTGCATGCCCACGAAAGCCTTGGTGGCCAGCGCTTATGTTGCACATATGGCGCGCCGGGCTGCCGACTATGGCATTAATATCGACACTGCGGTTAAGACCGATATCAAACGGGTGATGGCGCGTAAAAACGAAATCGTTATGCAGTCGCGCCAGGGGGTTCAATCTTGGATGGAGCGACTTGAACATTGCACCATCTTTCGCGGCCACGCTCGCTTTACTGCGCCGATGACTGTCGATGTGAATGGTGATACGATCACTGCTGATAAAATTTTTATCAATACAGGTGGACGAGCATTTGCCCCAACCATTCCCGGCATCGAATCTGTTCCCTATCTTACGAGCAGCTCACTTCTTGATCTTGACGTACTACCAGAGCACCTTATCGTGGTCGGCGGGAGCTATATAGGATTGGAATTTGCACAAGCGTTTCGGCGGTTCGGTTCTCGCGTTACGGTTGTTGAATTGGCGGACAAGTTGATCGCGAGAGAAGACGAGGATGTCTCTGATACAGTCGCAGATATTCTGCGCGAAGAGGGTGTTGATCTCAAGCTTGGCACCCAATGCGTCAGTGTCAAAACTGAGAATGACGGAATTATACTCACAATTGATAGCAGGATGGGTCAGGAACATCTTTCCGGTAGCCATATTTTGGTTGCGGTAGGCCGTAGACCTAACACTGATGATCTAGCAATCGACAAAACGAAGGTGATTGTGGACGCGAAAGGATTCATCTCCGTCGACGATCAATGCCGCACGAATGTTGAAGGCATTTGGGCTATTGGTGACGTGAACGGGCGCGGTGCATTCACCCATACTTCTTACAACGATTACGAGATTGTAGTTGCCAATATTCTTGACGGGCAATCACGCACAATTTCGGAACGCATCCCTTGTTATGGGTTATTTATTGACCCGCCCCTGGGCCGCATTGGCATGACTGAAAAGGAAGTTCAAAGCAAAGGTATTAAAGCGCTGGTCGCAAAGCGCATGATGACTTCCATTGGTCGTGCGAAAGAGCGTGGCGAAACATTAGGCTTTATGAAAGTCTTGGTTGACGCCGCGAGCCATAAAATTCTTGGCGCATCTATTCTGGGAATCAACGGTGATGAAGTTGTGCATGCATTTCTTGATGTGATGTCCGCCGGCTTACCTGCTGATGTTATATCGCGGACCATGCATATTCATCCGACAGTTTCAGAGTATTTGCCAACTCTCTTGCAGGATCTTAGACCGCTGATTTAACGTTTTCGCGATTTTTAAGAGCTGCAAGCAAGTCTTCAATAGCCATGCGCTTGCGATAATCTGGATCGACAAACCGGCCTCGAATAATGCCGTTTTGACCCACCACAAATGTTGCTGGAATGGGCAATATCCAATTGTCGCTGTCTTGAAAATCGGAAATTCCCCACCCTAACTGTTCCATAATCACGCGTTTTTCGTCGGTGATCTTGACTGCAAGATTAAGATCCAAAGCATATCCGCTGTCGAGATCTGTCAACATGGGATAAGGCGCTTCGACATTGGTTATGAACTTCCTATTGAATTTCAGGACCTCTGGTGTAATCACCACCAGCTGGCCGCCAGCTGCGTGAATCTCGGGCGTTATTCTAGCAAGTTCTTCTGCATTGATCACGCAATATGGGCACCAATGGCCGCGGTGAAAAGCAATCACAACATCACTGATTTTAAGGAGACTAGAAAGGCTAATGAGATGGCCATTCTGATCGGGTAAGACGAATTCCGGCATAAGATCACCAATCCGGGGCGCAGCTATACCTGCTCCGAAGTCTTGCCAATGCTTTACGATGCGGTCGACAGCCTCGGCGAATTGGGGTGCAAGTCTACGGATATCAATTGCCATGGCATTGAGACGCTTTTCAAGCGGCGCGTCCATGCCCCGACAGTTTCTCTCACAAATATCGAGCATCTTATCGAGAGACAAATCGCTCACTGCGCTAGCTCCTGGGATGGCTTGGAGGTTGGCTCAATCATTGACCAATCTGTCACGCGGAGTAAATTGGTAAATGTTCGGGCTGCACCTGAATGTTGGCGCCCAAATACTGTGTAAACATTGACCCACCGGCTCATGTCAAGTCCGTTCACGTGATTGATCAGAAGATCGCCTGAAAGTCTTCGCGCTACTGGCCAGACCCCAACACCGAAATTGGCTTGCACCAATCCGGGCAGATCATCAATCACATTCACTTCATGTTTGGTCATGTTATCAATGCCAACTTCCTTGAGCTTAGACAGAAGTAGCTCCGTCAAAGTACAAAAAGGTCGGCCAAGCAAACGTTCTTCGATGAGGTCAAGCAATCTGATCCCATCAAGTTTAGAAAGCCGATGATTGCGATTTAAAAGCAGCCCAAACTTTTGCTGATAAAGCTTTTTGGCTTCAAGGCGTTCCCAATCACCTGTAAGGGCACCGGCGACCGCAACTTCGGCTTCACCATTTCGAAGTTTATCAATAATTTCTGGCGGAGTTCCCCGAAACATTTTCACTTGCAGGTTCGGGAATGCCGCAGCGAGTTCAGCTAAGATTGGCGAAAGATTTTCCATCTCAATCGAGCGTGACAACGCCAGATTCAGGACTGAATGACCCTCTTTTTGAAATTCCTTCGCGATAGATTTAGCCCCCAAGCTTGAATCATAGCAGCTCTTCAGTGAAGGCAGAACAGCCTGTCCGAGGTCCGTTAAATGCGTTAGATTCCGCTCACGACGAAACAGTTCCCCACCCAATTCACCTTCTAGCTGCGATATCGCCCGCGACAAGGCTGGCTGTGATACATTGCACTCTTCCGCTGCTCGCGTAAAATTTAGCGCCTTTGAAAGCGCTAGAAAATAACGGATCTGATGAAGTTCCACGGCAATATTTCCTCAATCTGATCTACAGTCACCCCTCGTTGTGAGATTATCTGCATTTGCGTTAGGCTTGACTTCTAACATAATTCTCATGCGGTTTGTAGGAGCATGTTAGTTCGGTCTGAATAGTTTCGGCCATTCTTTAAGTGGCAATCATGACAAAGGCATTTCTAGAAACGTAAAACTTCTAAGTTGTTACATCACATCAAGGCATAGTTTAACCTGAGTTTTACGATGAAATTAGTCTTATGTTTTTGATTGATCGCAAATTTCGACCAGTGCATAAAATGCCTAAAAAGCATGAATTCAATAGAGCAGTTGCATCGGTGGATTGCTTGTTCAAAAGCGCCATCATAAAAATTCAATTTTGATGCTGCTTGCTATCTCGATTTGGCCGTTTCGGCACAAACTACTCAGTCAATGAAAAGATTGGTGGAGCCAGGCGGAATCGAACCGCCGACCTCTTGCATGCCATGCCGTTTTTCATGATTCCAGCACTTTCATTGAAATGCCTTATCTTTAATAAAATCAATGAGATAACTTCCCGCGATTTCCCGGCATGTCCAATTGATACCCGCAAATATCACTGTTATTTGGTTGCTAGATGGTTGCTAGAAATCAAATGGGCTCGTTATGGCTTCAGTTCGTAAACACATTACCAAATCAATTGTCGATACTATGAAGCCGGATGAAATCATTTGGGACACAAAGCTGATTGGTTTCGGGGTGCGATACCAGCGCCGCGACAAGGTGTTCGTCTACAAGTGCAGGATCGGCAATAGGCAGCGCTGGTTTGCTATCGGTAAGTATGGTCAACCTTGGACCGTCGCAGACGCGGAGAACCGTGTGAAAGTTATTCAAGGTGACATTGCCAAGGACCTTGATCCAGCGACCATCCGAGACGAGCGTGTGAGGAACCCAACGCTTCGGCAAGTCGGAGCTATCTTCTTGGAAACAGTGGTATCCAAGAAGCGCAAGGCGACTCAAATCCTGTATCGTGATTTTCTAGAGCGGCTGACCTATCCCAAGTTGGGCGATGTAAAAGTTGCACAGATCAAGTTCAGCGACATTGCAATCCTGCACTACGGGTTACGGAATACGCCCATCACCGCCAATCGAGCCATCGCTTCGTTGTCCACGTTGTTTTCATGGTGTGAGCGTTGTGGACTCAGACCCAAACATTCTAATCCCGTTCAAGGCGTCGAAAGATTTCCCGAAAAAAGCAAAGAGCGCTTCCTGTCGCCCCGCGAATTGGCCCGCTTGGGCGTTGCGCTTGCGAGGGCCGAGAGAAACAGCACTGAGTCCGTATTTGCACTGGCCGCAATCCGTCTCCTGATCTTCACTGGTTGCCGCCGCAATGAAATTCTGGAATTGCAATGGAACGACGTAAAAATTGAAAGAGCCATGTTTTTGCTTCCAGAGACCAAAACAGGGGCTAGACCTGTCTACCTCTCGGCACCAGCACTTTCGGTTCTGGCAGGGCTTCCCAAGGTCAGCAAGAACCCCTTTGTGATTGTGGGAGACAAAGAAGGCCAACGGCTAGTCAACTTGCGCAAGCCTTGGCTCCGCATCTGTAAGGTGGCACGGCTGCGTGGCGTGCGTGTTCACGATTTGCGGCATTCGTTTGCCAGTGTAGGGGTTAATGGTGGCGCTTCACTGCCAATCATAGGTAAACTGCTTGGTCACGCCAAGAGTTCAACCACCGAAAAATATGCACACCTGGGAGCCGATCCAGTTCGGGCCGTCAATGAGGCCATGGGAAACCAGATTGCTGCGTTATTGAATGGTCAAAAAGGAAGTGTCATCAAGCAACACACGGCTGTCCATAGTTAAGAGCAACGTTCGCATATTGCTTTGCATTATAAATTTTCTGGCGTGTAAATGTCAAAAGGCAAGCTGATTGTAGAAGGCGGAAAGTCTGCGCCGCCATCGAAGGCTTGAACCATTGCGGAGATGGCCGCTTCCCCCAACCTCGTCATCGGGTGGGAGATCAGGAAGTTGAGAGTGCCATCAAGAAGTGCGGTCCGCGTCACATCCATGAGATCATAACCAACGGCAACAATATCGCTCGCGCGGCCACTCGCGCGTAATGCGGCGGTTGCACCTGAAATGCCACCACCAGATATAAAGAGGCCAACCAGATCAGCGTGTTTTGCCAGAATGTCCTCGGTCACTTCACGCGCGATATTTGCATTCTCGAAAGTTGATTGCGGTTCCAGAAGCACAAAATTGTTGGCGTGTTCGCGGAAATAAGAGCGAAAACCACTTTCATTGGCCTCTTGGCAGCGGAAGCGGTGGTTGCCCAGAAGAATGCCAATCTTGCCTTCCTGTTTGCAAAGATTGTCGAAGGCCCAACCCGCTGTCCGGCCCACTTTCCACGCATCAAGCCCGATGTAACCCACAGAACAACGGGCGCTGAGCTGCGAGATCAGAGCGAATATCTTTTTCCCGCTTTCGGAAAGCCGGTCAATTGTGGCCGACACAATCGGATGCTCTGGTGCCACGAGGCCTATAACATCCGTTCTTTCCGCAAGCCGCTCAAGTCCTTCTGATACATTTTGAGGTGAGAGCTCATTCAAGAATTCAATTTGTAGCAAGACTTCATGATCTTGGACCGTAGTGGCTGCAGCCTCTAGTACAGCAGCAAGCGATTGGTAGAAGGCGCGGTGGGGCTGCAGCAAAAGGATGCCGATTCTGATCCTTGGTTTGGTCGAATTGAGACCTTGTCGGATGGAACCTATGCCATAGAATCCAACAGATTCGGCGGCTTGCAAAACGCTTTGCAAGGTCTCTGGCCGCACTTTATCCGGCTCATGCAGCGCGCGATTCACCGTTGATACGGACAGGCCAGCTGCTTTGGCTACATCGTGAATTCTTGCTCTTGCCAAGACTACCTCCATCTCAAACCAGTTCAATCAGAACAAATTTACTTCGAAACAAAATGACATAAAATGAATGTTCTAATATCATTGTTATTGCATTGATTCATTCCAAACGCCAGTCTTGATCACAACAAATGCGCAAAAAAGCGCTGAACAGCATCTGCTTGTGGGAAGAAATATGGACGACCTGAAGTTTGGAACTCGGAACAAGCGTGGCGATTGGGCTCCTTCTGCTCATGCTGAGATTGCGCCTTTCTGGGCTTGGCCGCCGCAGGTTTTGAAAGTTCTGAAATGGCTGGTCGGCTATATATGGCCGTGGAACGCCTTCCACATGGCAGTCACTCTTCTCTATTGGTATTGTATCATTCCCAATGTTGAGACGATGAAGACACTCAGCTGGGGCTGGGCGCTTTGGCTCTATGCCATGAACGGCATCGGCATCTTCGTGATGTATGGTGCCATTGAGTTTTTCTACTACGTCAAACGCCGCCAAGGTTCGCGCTTCAAATACAACGCCAAATTCCCCGCTGACAATCCCTCAGATGTATTCTGGTTCAAAAGTCAGAACATCGATAATTTCCTGCGCACCTATGTCTTCGGCATTTCCATGTGGACCTTGGTTGAAGTGTTAATGCTCTGGGCCTTTGCCAATGGCTACGCGCCATGGGTTTCATGGAGCGACCATCCGGTCTATCTGGCATTCTTGGTTTTCATCACCCCTGCGATCCACGATGCGCATTTCTTCTTCATTCACCGCGCTATCCATTGGCCACCGCTTTATAAATGGGTGCATTCGGTGCATCACAATTCGATCAATCCCTCGCCATGGTCATCGCTGTCGATGCACCCGGTTGAGACATTCATCTATCACGGTGTAGCATTGTGGCACCTCATCATTCCCTCCAATCCAATCATCGGACTCTTGCAATTGCATTTGGCAGGTTATGGGGCCGTGAATGGGCATATCGGCTTTGACAAGTTGGAACTGACGGAAGGGGCCACGCTCGATAGCCACGCCTATCTGCACTACTTGCACCATAAATATTTCGAAGTGAATTACGGCGGTGATGGTTTGATCCCGCTCGATAAGTGGTTCGGCACTTGGCACGACGGTAGCAAGCAAGGCCAAGCGCAGATGGAGGCTCGGTTTGAGCAGAAGATAGCACGTATCAACGCACGCCAGAATCCAAAGTCCTAACAGAGACGACACCAAACGAAGTTCAACAAAATCCGTCAACAGACGGCAACATGGGAGGAAACTAAAATGAAAAAAATGAAAATGATGATGGGCGCAATGCTCACTGGTGCGGCTGTGGCGTTCAGCGCTGTAACGGCCAGTGCTGCAAATATTGCCGTAGTGGGCGGCTCGAACGATGATGCGTTTTGGAACTTGATCAAGAAGGGTATCGATGATGCTCGCCCGGCTGTTGAAGCCAACGGTGGCACTGTAAATTACCTTCGTTTAGTAAATTATGATAACTTCGCACCAGATGTTGTTGGCTTGATCCGCACCGCGATTAGCCAAAAGGTTGATGGCTTGGTTATTCCTGATTGGGTTCCTGAAGCTGAAGATCCAGCAATCAAGGATGCACTGGCAGCTGGCATTAAAGTTATTTTGATGAACGCTGGAGGTGCAGATAAAGCCAAAGAACTCGGCGCCATCAATTATGTGGGGTCTGATGAATATGTTGCTGGCGTTGCTGGCGGTGAGTATTTTGCTGGCAAAGGCAAAAAGAATGTGATCTGCATTAACACCATTCCTGGTGCAGCCAATCTTGAAGCTCGTTGCAAAGGCGTTGCTGATGGCATGGCAAAGTCTGGCGGCAAATCCACGCAATTGCCGTTGCCTTCAACATCTTTCGGCAACGCAACAGCAATTGCTGAAGCAATCAAGGCCGAACTGTTGAAAGATGGCACTCTCGATGGAGCAATCACCATTGGTGGTGCCGATGCTGACGCTGCAGCCATTGGCATCCAACAAGCCAGCGTGGGTGACAAGGTTATGCTTGGCTCGTTCGATCTGAACAAGGCTGGTCTCGATCGCATCAAGGGCGGCACACAAGGCTTTGCCATCGATCAACAACCCTACCTGCAAGGCTTCCTTGCAACATCATTGTTAGCCTCAGCAATTGATTTCGGCACCAGCTTGCCAACGTTCCCGGTGCTCACAGGCCCTGGCATTGTTGATGCAGGCAACATCGACGCAACGTTGAGCGGCGTAGCAAAAGGCGCTCGTTAACATAACTGCGTTCCCCTCCCTGAAATGGGAGGGGAATTTCTGCCTTTCAATACAAATCGCCAAGGAACCAAACCCCATGATCAGCACATTTTCGTTGAGCGGCTTGCTCCGCCGCCCCGAAGCCGGAGCCTTACTAGGACTGCTGGCAGTTTTGGTCTTCTTTGGAATTTTCGGTGGATTGAGTTTTCTCAAAATCGCTGGCATGTCGAGTTGGCTCAATGTTGCGGCTAGCCTTGGTATCATCGCCATTCCCGTTGGCCTTT
This sequence comes from Hyphomicrobiales bacterium, assembly GCA_025359215.1. GTDB lineage: Bacteria > Pseudomonadota > Alphaproteobacteria > Rhizobiales > Aestuariivirgaceae > Aestuariivirga. The sequence goes on along the minus strand of JANYHE010000076.1, from coordinate 653 downwards.
TGATGATTGCCGGAGAATTAGACGTTTCAGTGGGTGCTATGGTGCCTGCTGGTGCAATGTTAACGGCCGTCATTGGTGGGCATTTTGGTCTACCCGTCTGGTACGGGATCGCTGCCACTCTCGCCTTCGGTGTCCTCGTCGGTTTGGTGAATGGCTTTATGGTCATTCGCACTGGTGTTCCCTCGCTCATTATTACACTCGGTAGCCTGTTCGCCGTGCAAGGCATTCTGCTCGGCCTCACAGTGTTGGTCACCAAATCAACCAACGTTGCCATTAAAGCTGAAGGCCTCGCCAAATCGATGTTTGGTGACTTCATTTCGTTTGGTGGCATTTTTCCACCCGGCCAACTTCAAGTCGTGGTCGTTTGGTGGCTGCTGTTCACGATCTGCTTTATCTACTTTGTTCACTATTCGAAATACGGCAATTGGATTTTTGCCATGGGTGGCGACAAAGTCAGCGCCCGCAACGCAGGTATTCCAACCAATCGCATGACAATTATGCTGTTCGTTCTGTCTGCCGTATCCGCAGCTTTCGTGGGCATGTGCCAAGCCATGCTATTCAATTCTGCGCAAGTGGGTGGCGGGCAGTCATTCATTTTCAACGCCATCATCGCTGTTGTGGTGGGTGGCGTTTTGTTGACGGGTGGCTTTGGT
>JANYHE010000054.1 GCA_025359215.1 Hyphomicrobiales bacterium | reverse complement strand
GGCGCGCGGTATTGGTTATTCTGTCCATTACACGCCCTTGCACAGGTTGACCTATTGGAAGGAACGCTATGGTCTTACCGATGAGCGTTTCCCAATAGCCAGCGCTTATGGCGACAACACCATTTCTCTTCCCATTTTTTCAGCCATGAAAGAAGCCGAAATTTTGGAAGTTGTAGACGCTGTGCGCAGCGTATTTGCGCGCAATTCCAATCCATGACTAAACGAGCAATCGATATACTGGGGTCGCTGTTCGGTCTTATTTTTCTATCGCCATTATTTGCGGTGATAGCGGTTTGGGTAAAATTGGAAAGCGCCGGCCCCATATTTTTTCGACAAACTCGTGTGGGGCTGAACGGCAAAGAGTTTCGTATCTTTAAATTTCGCAGCATGAACCAAAACGCTGAAAATTCAGGTCCCTCAATTACAACAAAGGGCGATGTGCGTATTACGAGATCTGGTGCCTTCATCCGTAAATACAAGCTTGATGAGCTGCCGCAACTTTTGAATGTTTTGGGAGGCACAATGTCGCTCGTCGGGCCACGGCCCGAAGTACCATTTTACATGAACCAATATTCTAGTGAGCAACGCAAAATAATTCTATCCGTCAGGCCCGGCATGACAGATTATGCGGCTATCGAACTGCGCGACGAAGAATCAATTCTTGCCAGCTATCCAGACAGCCGAAAAGCCTATGTCGAAGTGCTGATGCCACGAAAGTTTGCACTGTATGAGAAATATATCCTCAATCACGGGTTCGTCGTGGATCTATGCATTATTGGGCGGACCATTTTGGCAATATTTGAGAAATCCACCACATGAAAATCTGGTACGTTCACCCCTATGGCGGAGGCCCTGGCATCGGACGATTTTACCGACCATTCCATCTTGCTCAAGAATGGAAAAAACTAGGCCATTCCACTACTGTATTTTTGGCCGACTATCACCACTTACTCGACAAAAAAGAAGTGCTACCAGCGCAACAGAACATTGAAGGCGCTGACTACATCGCATTGAAATCTGGTCGCTATGTTGGCAACGGACTAGACCGTATTTTAAACATGTTTCGGTTTTGCTTTTCACTTTGGGCAACTCGAAAGCGTATTGGTAGAGACCTCGAAAAGCCCGATGCAATCATTGTGTCGTCACCGCACCCATTTGCGGTTTTTCCCGCTCGCGCATTGGCAAAGCGAACTGGAGCAAAACTGGTCTTCGAAGTGCGCGACCTGTGGCCTCTTTCCATCACCGAAATAAACGGCTCATCCAAATGGCACCCCTTCGTATTGCTCACTGCAATAACGGAGCGTTACGCATATCGGCATGCTGATGTAGTTGCGTCACTTCTCACGGGGGTCGAAAACTATATGCGTGAACGCAACATGAAATATAGGAAATTTGTTTGGGTGCCAAATGGGGTTGAGACCGGCGCAAAGCCAACTTTGCCCCAGTCCGTTGAAGGCCGAAAACTACTTGACACCATTGATAGGTGGAAAAAGCAGAGCAGAAAAATCATAGTGCATCCCGGATCAATGGGACCGCCTAACGCACTTGAAAATCTTATTAACGCAGCATCCATCCTAAACAAAAAGGGACATGCTCCGCAATTTGGCGTTATCTTATTTGGCAGCGGAATCTCCAGAGTAAGCCTTGAAAAACTAGCTCAAGCGCAAGACGCAGAAAATATCTTTTTCGGAGGGGCTGTTCCCAAGTCCGAAGCTCTTTACATCACGTCCAAGTGCGATATTGGCTATTGCGGTGGTAAGGGTCATGATGCAGTTTATCGATATGGAATAAGCTTTAATAAGATTATTGACTTTGTGTCTGCTGGTTTGCCGATGGTGCTACCATTTAAAGCCTATTTGGACCCAGTCACGTCATCACTGAAAAATCTCATCGTCACTGATGATAAAGTTGCGGACATCGCCAATGCTTTATTGGAGTCTCTCGAATTGGTCCCCGATAGGATTAACAACCAGAAATACTTGGCAGATTTTTCATATGCTGAAATAGCAAGCCGATATGCAGCAGAAATTATTTGAACGTCTTATATAGCGCCAATAGCTTCTCAGATTCTTTTTCCCAATTACATTTTTCAAACACCATGGCTTGCCCCCGCTTTCCCATTGCTTGCGCTTCCATCGGATGGTTAATAATCCAGTCAATTGCATCAGCGATTTCTTGTGGCTCAGACGGATTAACAAACAAACAGTTCCCACCACTCAATTCACGCCAGTAGGGAAAATTTGAAGCAATAATAGGCTTCCCCGCCGCAAAATATTCGAACATTTTAATTGGTAAAGCGACGAGATGATTTGGAGTTTCCAGCAGAGTTAACATTCCAACTCTGGCGGCAGAAATAGTTTTCGCGATGTTTTGACGATCAAGCCAACCTAAGAATTCAGTCTGCTTCCAGCCAAGCTCTTGCTCTAGTTCACTCTGAAATGCAGACACCGCAAAATTTCCAGCAAGCTTGAGTGTAACTTTTGCCTTTGCCAGCCCAACGGCCTGCACCATTCCACGCAGCCCCCGTTCTTCGGTCAGCCCACCCACATAAACAATTGAGTCCGCGTCTTGCGCAACATTATTAGCATAACCTTGTGAAAATTCCTGCAACGATGGAAAATTTTGTATAAGCGTGCAATCAGTGCCAACGAGTCCGTTGCCAATTCTTGCCCATGCAATCACAACAGCTGACATTTGCTTTGAAGCAAAACGCTCAAAAACTCTAAAAGTTTGTCCAATGATCTTGCGAAAGTAAGTCGCAATCCAAGGTTTTGCCATTATTTGTAAGGCGACATCTTCATGGAC
>JANYHE010000017.1 GCA_025359215.1 Hyphomicrobiales bacterium | reverse complement strand
GCTGGTGCTGCCGGACGGCATGCGTGCTTGGGACATTGCCACGCCTTTGCAGCCAAGCGATTTCAGTCAAATTATAGGTGTGAAATCGCAACTTGATTTTGTGCTTCTGGGCACAGGAATTGAAATGGTTCGCCCACCGCGCGATGTGATGGCGTTGTTTTTGGCTGAAGGCTTGAACCTCGAATTTATGAGCACCAGTTCTGCGGTTCACACTTACAATGTGATGCTGGCAGAGGGTAGGCGGCTTGCTGCAGCTTTCATAGCAGTGTCATGACCAACGAAGGCCTGCATTGCCAGCAGTTGGTGCGCGATCATGACAAGGATCGTTATTTGGCCTGTCTCTTTGCCCCTGAAGAAAAGCGCAAATATCTCATGGCGCTTTATGCTTTCAATGTGGAAGTGACGCGGGTGCGCGATATTGTCAGTGAACCTGCCATTGGTGAAATTCGGTTGCAATGGTGGCTTGATACCCTCGACAGCATTTACGCGCAGGAAAAGCAAGACCATCCTGTCGCAATTGCTTTGTCGAGTGCTATTGCCGAAGGGGACTTGCCGAAACACGCATTGCAGAATTTGGTGAAAGCCCATATTTTTGATTTCTATTCCGACCCTATGGCAACACTGCCGGATTTGGAAGGTTACCTTGGAGAAACTTCGTCGGCACTCATTCAAATGGCATCACTCATTCTGGCCCGGGATGAGGCTTTAGAGAATGCTGAAGTTTCTGGTCTAGCTGGCGTTGCTTATGGATTGGCAGGTTTGTTGCGCAGTTTGCCACTGCAAAGGCAAAGGCAGCAGTGCTTTATTCCAATTGAAAAATTAAGTGCCCGAAACGCCACGGCTGCGGATTTGAAGTCAGGAACAAACCAAGCATCACTTGAAATTGCGCTGGCAGAATTGCGTGAACACGCCCGCAGCAGATTGGCGCAAGCGCGCAAAATGTCTTGGACAATCAAGCCATCTGCCATGCTAGCATTTTTGCATGTGTCGCTAACTGATGCTTATTTAAACGCCATTGCGCGGCGCGGAGCAGGGCTCATCACCAAGGGTGCAACTGTTGGCCAACTTCAGAAGCAGTGGGTTTTGTGGAAGGCCGCACGCACGGAGATGTTTTAAAGCTTTTCTAAGCTCTTGGCATCATTCCATAGTGCGTCCATTTCATCTAGGTTCGAATCTCTGGGCGTTTTTCCACTTTTTTCCAATTCTGCTTCAATGTACTTAAAACGCCGTGTGAATTTTTCATTTGTGGCCCGGAGTGCTGCTTCAGCATCAATGCCTAAGTGCCTTGCCACATTGGCAATGGCGAAAAGGATGTCGCCAAATTCGGCGGCCTTTTCTGCCCCAGGTGCGGCGCGAAATTCGGCGATTTCTTCAGCGATTTTATCATAGACATTATCAACCGATGGCCAGTCGAAACCAACTTTGGCAGCTTTGGCTTGCAGTTTGATGGCACGGGTTAATCCGGGCAGGGCGATGGGAACAGCATCCAGCACACCCTGTTTGGGTTGGCCTGCCCGCTCCTTGGCTTTGTTTTCTTCCCAGAAACCTTTGGCCAAAGTTTTGGCCTTGGCCTCATCATCGCCAAAGACATGCGGATGGCGACGGATCATCTTTTTAACGACAGCCTCAACAACATCGTCAAATGTGAAGCTACCTTCCTCGGCCGCCATCTGAGCGTGGTAGATCGGTTGCAGCAACAAGTCACCGAGCTCGTCGCACAGGTCGGCTTTGTTGCCACGCGCAATGGCATCAGCCACTTCATAGGCTTCCTCAATCGTGTAGGGAGCAATGCTGGTGAAGTCTTGTTGAAGGTCCCATGGGCAACCCGTGACGGGCGTGCGCAAGGCTTCCATGATGGCGCGAAGGGTGGAAATGTCACGAGGATTCATGTGAGACGACAGGATAGGTGGCACTAAGGGAGTTGACGGGATTAAGTGGGATTTGACGGGATTTCGTGGGTTTTTCATATAGTTGCACCTTAATTGCCTTATTGGCATCTATGAGGGGTTTTAGGACAGTTGCGGCGCGTTTGGTGACAGTTGGGTTGGCACTCGCACTATCGGCCTCAGAATTGAGTTGATCCCGTTCAAATAGGGCTTTCATGCGAGTTTTAATCCCTCTTCACATCCTATTTCACACGCAATTGTGGCTTCAAGGTATCCCAAAAGTGGAAAACCTTGAAAAACCTCAAGCGGTTTCAGGTCTGCTATAAAAATCAATAGCTTGTTTAAATGTTAGTTGATTATTCAGAGCGTTGAGGTTTCCCAGATTTTCGAGGGCAAATGAGCGCTTTCGACCATCCAAGGTGTCATTTACAGGGATAGCATTGAGCTGTGCCAGCAGCTCATCCACCCGCTTCTGCGGTGCCAGCCTCAAATCGAACTGGTTGGAATTGGCAGGCTTTGCCTGAGCAATAATCTCGCGGCATTCATCGACGATAGAACGTGGCATTTTGGCCTCATGCGGCAGAAGAAGGTGGTTTGCCGTTCTTGGCTTCAACTTCTTTGTGACTCATTTCTAGGTTTAACATCCTATCGTTGTAAAACCTTAAAATAAGTTTTGCCTTTGATTCTGCATCGATTGTGGGCACCTCTTCCTGAATAGCCTGGACCACCTGCATCAGAACATTGAAATCTATGCCAGCTGGTGGCTCTTGGCCTGTTGCAATCCAGTGGATTGATTTACCTGAAAGCTCCGCAATTCGCATTAAACTTTCAAGCGTCGGAGAGCGGCGTTCTTGTTCGTAATCCACCCAAACTGAGCGACTAATTTTTGAAATAGCGCTCCACACGTCGAGTGTTTTATTCCCACGCGCTGCCCTCAATCGATCTCCCCAACCTTTTTTCAATTAATCACTCCAAAATTTTCGGAATGTTTTTTCGGAACTATATATTGATTTAGAATGAAATATAATACTATAGAGAACGAATAAACAGATAAAACATTCTGATTAAAGAGACTCGAAAGCATGATTTTAAAGCCGTCAAAAGAAAAATATGACGAATATGCCATTCGCGCCGAGCTTGGTCGTCGCGGCATCACTTTTAAATCTATGGCTAAGGTTTCAGGAATCGATGTGAAGGCGTTCAGTGCCGCCTTTGTTAAACCTTCCACGAAGGTCAATAATTTTATCGCCAAATCACTGGGCATTTCCACTCACGAACTGTGGCCGAATTGGTTCGATGATGAAGGCGAATTGATCCCGGCCAAATATCGCAGAAGGCTTAGCAGACTTCGGGGCACTTCGTCGAATCTTGAATCGCGTGTGGGCTAACCAGCATCATGGGGAAACAGCACACATCAAACCAATCTAAAGTCACTGGCGATACAGCCTTTGTGCTTGCCATCATGGCCACCAGCTTGGCGCTGGCCATAATTATTGTTTCAACCATGCTCCCAAGCCTTGGCGGGCATCTGTGATGCTTAAAACCCATCACATCCCGCGCTTTTATTCAAATCCGCGCAGCACTGTGCGCGTGGATGCTGCGGTGCCCCCCACCTCAGCCCGGTGGGGAGCTGGCTGCATCTGCATGTGCAGTCGGCTCCACGCTGTTCCGTTCAAAAAACACATAAGGGGATGTTTATATGAAACTTGTTGAAACGGGGTCTGTGTTCATCACGGATATTGATGTTGGAAGCCGCCTCCGCGCTGTTGATGAAGATGTGGCGCAAGGCCTTGCGGCGATCATTAAGGACTCAGTGCTTCTTCACCCCATTTCACTGTTGCGGGTGGGCAACAGGCTGCGTTTAGGTCCGGGCGGTCACAGATTACGGGCCTTTCAAATATTGGAACGCGAAGCGATCCCCGCTTTCATATGGGAGTCAGAGGCGGATGATCCTGATGCCGAAATTCGCATGTTGGAAATCACAGAGAATATTGGTCGCCGTGAGCTTTCTGCCTTAGATCGCGCTGCTCACGTAGCAGAGCTTAAGACAATTTATGTGAAGCTACACGGTGAGACACGCGGGGGTGACCGCAAGAGCGAAAAATCAAAACGGCAAACATTGCCGTTTTGGTCATTGAGCGATGAAGTCTCAACTAAAATGGGCCTCTCTGAACGCACGGTTCGCGCTGATGCCGCCCTTTTCGACGGTCTCACGCCCGCCAGCCGCAAGGCTGTGATTGGCACTGCACTGGCCGATAATCGCGCCCAGCTGGTAGTGCTTTCCAAGCAGTCGCTTGATACACCTTTTACGGAAATGCTCCGGTGGCAGCTGGCTTCAAGGGCTGAATTTGATCGTTTGGTAGTGCAAAATCCTGATAGTTTGACCGATTTAGAGAGGGCTGCGCGCGTCCTCTATCTGCAGAAAACGGCCTTTGGCGGCAAGGTGACAAAGCAAAGTTTTGGGGTGATATATGATGCTCCAGCACGGTTTGACATTTCTAAGCTGATGCCCATGCTGGAAGATGTCCATGACAGGCTTTGTGGCGTGGTGATTGAATGTATGGGATTTGCTGAGTTTATAGGTCAATATGATAGGCCAGAAACCCTGTTTTACCTCGATCCACCATATTGGGGCAATGAAACCGACTATGGTGAGGGGTCGTTCTGCCGTGCAGACTTCGAACTTCTGGCCAGCTTGCTATTTAAGATCAAAGGGCGGTTCATTCTGTCACTGAATGACAGGCCTGAGGTCCGAAAATGCTTTGACGCCTTCAACGTAAAAGCAGTGACGACGACCTATAGTTTAGGCGGCGGGGGCAAGGCCAAGGTTGCAAAGGAACTTGTTATCACCAACTAAGGTACAATGAGGAGATGGCGAGAATAACGTTCTCGCCGTCTCAAATTTTGGGTGCCATGTACCTGTCTTATCGGTGCCACGAGCAAGTCGCGCTACAAGGATTCATCTGGGTTGGGTCTATCGTCAATGGTGCATCCTTCATTCGCATAATATATATTATGGAATATTTCCTCTAGGGAAATAATCCATAATATCCTTGGGCCAGGTTTGATTACTTGCCCCCATCAATGAGTTGCCTCGTATCGCTCACGCATTACATTACTTTGGCAGCGTGTCTTTTGGCCATTCGTGCGGCTTGCAGCTCTTCACTTTATTATAGTCCTTGTCATAGACCATCTCCATGCAGTCATACCAATATGGCGTTGTTTTGAACCATTGCGTGCTTGCGAATTTGGTCTTCAATAATTCTTGAGCTGGCTTGGAATAAGCCTTGTGGCCGCCGTGCCAGTTGCAGCCATAATGTGTGGCTTCCACGGCAAGTGCCAAGGCCTCTGGTGCACCGTCTTCGCCGTTGCTGGCTTTGCCCCAGGAAATCGCGGCATTGGTCAAAGTGTTAGGCGCGCTTGGCATAGCGCCAAGACTTGCGATTTCACTTTCATCGAGGGCTTTGATTATGGGGTGTTGCTTCAAAGCTGTTTCACGGTTTGCCGCCATTTTTTCAGTCAGCAGCTTATCATAAGGTGAAGCTTTGCCATCTTCATCACGCGGGCTGTAGCCTGCAGCATAGTTATAGTCTTGCCTTATCGCACTGATAATACGGCCAGGTTCCAGCGGGCACCACCAATTCTTATCATTGTGGTCATAGGCATCGAGTGCTGTGTAGATCGGGTTTGGTGTTTCTATCGGGTCACCGTAGCTGTCTGGCGAATTTACCAAAATTCCAAATCTGGGGTTTCTCAATATGGTTAACAGCCACTGATGCTCAGATGAAGGCTTGGGAGTTGACTTGCCAATTTCATCAAAAGTGCTTTTGATTTCCGGACTGCTTGCAAACATTTCGTCGGTCAGTTTGGCGTCCAACTTTTTGCCCCGTGCATAATTACGTGTCCAAGCTGCGCGCAACAACAAGGCTTTTTGGTCATCGGAAAAGCGGGTGTCGTTTTCCAATTCGGCAAGCTTTTTAGCTGGTAACAGGTTAAGCAAAGGACTTCCCAATTTAGCGCCACTCATTAGAATAGCGTCTTTCCAATGGGGCTCATCTTCTGCCACCCAACTTAGAAAATCACTGAAATTATGCTTCATTTGTTCGCGCTGGTCTGCTGGAATGGTACTAAAAAACGCAGGCGTGAGCAGGCGATCGCGCAGTCTGCGCCCCTCCTCCACATTGCCAGTGCTCAGAATATATTGGGCGAGTTTTGCCACTGTGTCTGTGTATGAAGTTGCTGTTTTGAAGTTCACCACATCAAGGCCCGCGTAGGCCTCATCGAATTTTCCAGCAATGGCCGAGAGGCGTACGGCGTGTAGCAATAATTGTCCCGCTGCTGCAGTTTCGGGTGCTTCACCACAGGATGTAGCTGCTAGGCCGCCTGAAATCTTGGCTAGCGTCCACAGTCTTTTGCGATTTTCATCGGTAGGATTGGCCTTTAAAATCTCGAGCACAGCTTTCGGCAAACTGGAGGTCGGAGGCACAAGCGCTTCTGCCCGGTCAATATATGATTCAGCCCAACTGCTCCATTTATCGCCCACCATAGCCCACGATGCATTGCGATATGCCTCATTCACGCTTTGGCCTGCCATCATCCAATTGGCCATTGGAGATTTGCGCGCTTCATCCATAACCGCCTTGGAAATTGTGGGATCTTTCGGGAGTTCACCTCGAACCCACCAATCATCGCGCTTGGCGGTGATGCCTGCATAGTTGATGTCATAAATGGCACGACCGTATTCTATTTTGCTTTTTTCCGAAGCCATAATTTCAGCTTTAGGTTTGGTCAGCACTTCCAAGGTGTGGTCGATCAATTCTGTCCAGCCTGCTGGTGTGTCTTCAATATTCGAAATGAAGCCCAAAAGTTCTTGCGTGATGTCGTGAACCGACACAAAATTTTGGTCTGCCAAAATGGCTTTGGCCTCAGTTCGTGCCGCGTTGACATCTTTATTATTGGCCAAAAGATTGGCCACGTTATAACGGGCATATGCTTTGTGCGGAGAACTCGAAGCCGCTATTTTGCGAAAGAGTTCAATTGCTTTTGGTTTGTCTTTATAAAAAGCAATTGATGCTGTTTGGTACGCACGATCGTCGGCTTGCAAGGCAGCGATGTCAGAGGGCAAATCAACTAAAGCGGGTGGCAGTTCTGTTGGCGCATTTTCCGTGTTGCTGCAGGCCGCAATAACCACGCCTTGTGAAATAATCCACTGCTTCAGATATGGCGAGTTGGTGCCAATTTTTAATGCACGTTCATTGAGAACTTGAAGTGGATAGACCATGCGGCAATCATAACCAGCATCTTGAACACCCGGCACATCAGGTGCCAATTCCGCAACGCGCTTTTTCCAGTTGTCAGTAGATTGCCAATTTACATAATCAACTGACGACGAATCGATTTCTGGATTGCCTAAGCCATTCAACATGCGCCACGCAGCAGCGCCATAAGGCTCACTTGCGTATGTGTCGACTGCCTTCGCCAATTTTTCTGGTGCGCAAACGCCTTGGGCACTCGCTTGTCCACTGCTCAAACCTAAAGAAATTGCGGCCAACGAGGGGATCAATCTTTTGAGCATGGTCATCTCCGTTAGAAAGATATTGTCATACCATCATAAGCCGGGGTTATGTGGGGCGGTAGGTCTTGGACGAGTGTAGCATAGTCGAGGTCAACATGCATATTCGTTAGAATGGCGCGTGATGGTTTCATTCTCTCAATCCACATCAGTGTTTCTGGCAATGAAAAATGACTGGGGTGCGGCTTGTAGCGCAGGGCATCGATAATCCAAACATCCAACCCTTGCAGGTGAGAAAGACTTGCGGCTGGAATGTCGTTCACATCTGGCGTGTAGGCGACATCACCAATGCGAAAGCCAAGAGCATTTATGGCGCCGTGTTGCACGTCGAAAGGCATTGCGCGCAACGGCCCTGCTGCTCCTTCAGTTTCAACAACTTGCCCGCTCGTTATATGGTTAAGACTTGCAATGGGTGGATAATCGCTGCCCAGCGCAGTTTCAAAGCAATAAGCAAAACGATGTTTCAGCATTGCCGATGTGGCATTGTCGGCCCAGACAGGAATGCGCTTTCGTTGCATCAGAAAATAGGCGCGCAACTCATCAATGCCGTGGGTGTGGTCGGCATGTTCATGGGTGTACCACACGCCATCAAGGTTTGGCACATCCGCACTTAGCATTTGCTCGCGCATATCGGGTGAGGTGTCAATCAAGGCCCGTGTGATTCCAGAGGCTTCGGTTTTTTCAACCAATATTGAGCAGCGACGCCGGCGATTTTTAGGATTTTTTGGGTCACACACGCCCCAATCGCCGCCAATGCGAGGAACACCTGCCGAGGAGCCGCAGCCCAATATCGTAATTTTCGTTGTCATGTGAAAGCCGCCGGGCGCGCTACTTTGCTAAAAAGCCTGAAAAAATTGTCGGAAGTAATTTTTGCCATCTCGTTGCTCGTCACGCCGCGAATTACGGCGAGGTGCTCAAGAGTTTTTAACACATAGGACGGTTCATTTGGCTTGCCGCGATAGGGTGATGGCGCCAGAAAGGGCGAATCCGTTTCTACCAAAAGAGAGGCCATTGGCAACGCTTTTGCCGTGACGCGCAAATCATCTGCACTCTTATAAGTTAGAATGCCCGAAAACGAAACGCACAAGCCCAGCTCAACGCCCTTTTCTGCCAACCATTGTTTTGATGTAAAGCAATGAAGAACGGCTTTGAAAGCGCCCTTTCTCATCTCTTCTTCCAACACGCGGGCGGTGTCGTCTTCAGCTTCGCGCGTATGGATGACGAGTGGCAAACCTGCTTCACGCGCGGCTGCGATGTGAGTGCGGAAACCCTTCATTTGGGCTTCTCTGGGTGAGAGGTCGTAATGATAATCCAGCCCCACCTCGCCAATGCCCACGACCTTGGGATGGTTTGTGAGTTTTACAAGATCAGCAACACTTACATCAGGTTCTTCATGCGCATTGTGAGGGTGTGTTCCCACAGTGCAAAAAACATTGTCATAGGCCTCTGCTATTTCGAGCAATTTTGGAAATTGCGCCACGCGGCTGCTGATTGACAACATCAGGCCCACGCCCGCATCGGCGCAGCGTTGAACCATGGCGGGCAAGTTTTCTGCCAAGCCTTCATAGTCAAGATGGCAATGACTATCTACAATCTGGTGCATCACGATTTGGAGATAACCTCCCCCTCCTCCACAAAGCGCGGGAAAATTGGCATTGGTGCTGGAAGCGATGTTCCTGAAACCAAGCGATGCCCTAGGCTTTCAAAATCGCGCGCGCCCCCAGCGACAGCCAAAAGATCAAGCAGTTTAGCCGCCGAAGCGGGCACATAAGGTTGGATCAGAATTCCCATAATACGGAGCACTTCGGCCGTCACATAAAGCACGGTGCCCATGCGAGCCGGATCGGTTTTCTTTAAGCTCCATGGTTCTTGGCCTGCAAAATAACGATTGGCTTCGGCCACGGTTTTCCAAATCGCATCCATCGCTTTGCTGATGGCAAATACACTGTGTTGATTGCGAACTTCGTCGAGCAAGCCATCAGCCTGTGTCAACATTGCATTGTCTGCTTCACTGAGTGGGCCGCACACAGGGATTTGCGAGTCACAGTTTTTGTTGATCATGGATAGTGAGCGCTGCGCGAGATTGCCCAAATCATTGGAAAGATCGGCATTCATGCGCGACACAATCACCTCATGGCTGTAACTGCCGTCATTGCCATAAGGCACTTCGCGCATAAAGAAGTAACGCACCGCATCCACACCGTAGCGCTCAACCAAATCCGCTGGCGCTAAAACATTGCCAGTGGATTTCGACATTTTTTGGCCCTTATTGAATAGGAAGCCATGTACCGCAATGTGCTTTGGCAAAGGCAGTTTTGCAGACATTAGGAATGCTGGCCAATAGACCGCATGGAAGCGCACAATATCTTTTCCAATAACGTGGGCTGCGGCTGGCCAATACTGAGCGCGCGGATAATTTGCATCAGGGAAACCTGTTGCAGTGATGTAATTCGTTAATGCATCCACCCAAACATACATCACATGTTTAGTGTCTCCGGGAACGGGAATGCCCCAATCAAATGTGGTTCGACTAATGGAAAGATCACGCAAGCCGCCAGTCACAAACGATGTGACTTCATTGCGATATTGATCTGGTAAAATGAAATTCGGATTCTTGGCGTAGTGTTCGAGAAGCGGCTGAGCATAATTTGACAGCCTGAATGTGTAATTTTCCTCTTCGACCCATTCAACCAAAGTTGATGTGGATATAGAAAATCTGCGCCCTTCTCGTTCTTCTGTTTCATCTTCAGTGTAGTAAGCTTCATCGCGCACCGAATACCATCCGGCGTATTTTGACAGGTAAATATCACCCGCCGCTTCCATACGCTTCCAGATTTCTTGAACCGAAACTTTATGACGCTCTGATGTGGTGCGAACAATATCGTCGGTCACGGCGTTCAGTTGCACGCCCATTTCTTCAAACAAAGCTGCTGTGCTATCAGCGAGTTGCAGCGGTGTTATGTTTTCACGGGCTGCTGTTTGCTGCATCTTTTGGCCGTGCTCATCCATGCCGGTGATGAACAGCACATCGGCACCATCCAAGCGCTTAAAGCGGGCCATAACATCGGTGGCAATGCGTTCATAGGCATGGCCAATGTGGGGGGCGCCATTGGCATAAGGGATGGCGGTTGAAATCAAATAGGGTTCTTTGCTCATGGGCAACACATGCCCCGAAATCACGCCGCCTTCAAGGCTTCTTGAACGAGGCTGACTGCCGCAATCACTGCTTGGCGCTTGTCGAGGTTAAAAGCATTGGTAATGCGTATGTTTTCTGCAATTTTAGTGTGTGCGGCTGCCAGTTCGCCGTTGGTCGTTGCCATCGCCTTCGCCGCCAACCAATCCAACAATAAGTCGCTAAAAATATTGAAATCATCAAGCGAGACCCCTCGCCCGCCGAAGCGATTGCCAATGGCAATAAGGTTTTGCGGTGCAAGTTTCGGAGTTTTTAGAAACATTTCAAAGGCTTTGGCGCCCTCAGACGTGAGCAGAGAAAGTGCCCGCCCGGGGCTGCCCGAAGACAAGTTGGCTGCCAGCGCAACATCTTCATATTCCGGCTTAGGTTCGAGTGGTAACGCATTCAAAATATGAGCTGTTTCGGCATTTGACAGTGGCTTCAACGGCATTCGCGTGCAGCGTGATTTCATCGTTCGCAAAAGTCGACCGGGCAAATGGCAGACCAGAAATAGAATGCAATTTTGGGGAGGTTCCTCCACGAGTTTCAGCAGCGCATTAGCTGATTCCGTGTTGAGGTCGTCTGCTGCATCCACAATTCCGACACGCCACCCCCCCGATGAAGACGTGTGGGAGAAGAAGTTCAAAAGCTCCCGCGCATCGCTGACTGATATTTCAGATTTTAGCTTATGGGTTTTTTGATCGAGTTTTCGTTCCAGCACATAAAGATCAGGGTGGGAGCGCGCTTCAATCCATCGATCAGTTTGTGTTTGATTGTTACGGCCCAAAACATGGCTTGCTAAACGGTAAGCCAAGGTGGCTTTACCGATGCCTTTTGGCCCCGTAATCAGCCACGCATGGTGTGGCTTGCCAAGTTGGAACGCTTTATAAAAATCATCGGCGGCTTGGGAATGCCCAACAACTTCTGTTGCGCGGCGCGGATGCCAAGCAGTTTCACGCGGGTCTTCAGCATCAGCGGCCATTCATAACTGTCCGAATTTCAGCCGATACCGTATCAATTGAGCGGCATGCATCAATAATGTGACACCGCTTTGGATCGGCTTTGGCAATTTCCAGAAAGCCTGCTCGTAGGCGCTGATGGAAGGCAAGGCCTTTGCGTTCAAAGCGATCTTCTGCCCCGTCACCACGCGATTTTGCGCGGGCCAAACCAATCACTGGGTCCAGATCAAAGATAAAAGTTAGGTCGGGACGTGTCTCACCTACAATGCTGCGCTCTAACTCATCAAGCAGGTGAAATGTGCAAGCCCCTGCATAGCCTTGATAGGCCCGTGTTGAATCCATGAAGCGATCACAGATAACGGTTAGACCATTTTTGAGGGCGGGACGGATAATGTCGTTCAAGTGCGAGTCTCTTGCAGCATAATTCAGCAGCGCTTCCGCCTCAGCTGACCAACGATTGGTGTCACCTGAAACTAATAGGCTACGCAGGCTTTCAGCTTGGGCTGTACCACCCGGCTCGCGGGTCATTACCACATTGGCTTTTAAGTGTTCGGCTAGCAACTTCACTTGTGTGGACTTGCCGGTGCCTTCGCCGCCTTCAAAGGTGATAAACATTTAAGTTCCAAAAACCATGATGAGCGCGCTATCCAGCGCCTTTTTCCACATGGAGTCGACAGCGGGAACCTCAGTTGCCGTGGTCAAAGGCATTTCAGAAACGATCTTACCATCAACCAAAATGCGCACAGTTCCGACTTGTTGACCCAGCTTTATGGGCGCGATGATGGGGCCGGTGTAACTCATTTTCACTTCTGCTTTGCCTTGCTCTTGTGGCGATAGCGCCACCTTAAAAGCGTTTGCCGTAATCAAATTCACCCACCGCTCCGTGCCGCCCCACACCCGCGCTTTGGAAACGGTTTCACCCGCTTCGTAAAGTTCGACAGTTTTGAATTGATTGAAACCCCAATCCAAAAGTTTTTGAGCCTCGGTTTTGCGATCATTGATCGAGCTCAGCCCTGCAACCACCATAATCAAGCGCCGACCGTCGCGCGTGGCCGTGCCTACCAACCCATAGCCTGCTTCCTTGGTGTAGCCCGTCTTCATGCCGTCTGCGCCGGGATAATCTTTCAGCAACGGGTTGCGATTTTGTTGAGTAATTTTGTTCCAGGTGAATTCTGGTTGGCCGTAAATCTTGAAGTAGTCAGGGTGGTTGGTCACGATGTAGCGCGCGAGGATTGAAAGGTCTCGCACGCTCATGCGGTGGCCGGGGTCTGGCAGCCCCGTTGCATTTGCAAATGTGCTGTTCGTGAGACCGAGTTTTTTGGCTTTTTCCGCCATCAATCGGGTGAAGGCTTGTTCTGATCCCGAAATCCCCTCTGCGATTGCTATGCACGCGTCATTGGCGGATTGAATGATGGCGCCGTGAATAAGATCATCAAGCTTTATGCGCGAATTGAGTTCGGCATACATGGTGGAGCCGCCAGCAGCTGCACCGCCCCGACGCCAGGCATCTTCGCTGATTGTGAATTCTTGATTGAGTTTGAGATTGCCCGCTTTAAGTTCATCAAACACGATTGTTTGTGTCATCAATTTGCTCATGCTGGCTGGCGGAATAGAAGAGTCTGCATCCTTTTCGTAAAACACAGCACCCGATTTTGCGTCGATGAGAATAGCTTCTTTCGCTTGGCTTTCGAATGGCGGAGTATCTTGAGCGAAAGCACGGTTACAGATTAGCGCGAAGGAAAGCGCGATAATTACTAAACTAAGTTTGACAACACTATTTCTCATAAAATGGGTGTAAATCGGTCGGACCAAAAAAGCAAACTTTACGGCATATGTTGCAAACAGTTTAGTTGTGAACTAGTCTTTTGGTGGTCAACTATTGGAGCGCTAAAATGCCAAAAACATTTTCTGGTTTTCTGATCGCTAATTGTGCCGCAATGATTGTTGCCACCGGTTTTGTGGCAGGATCGGCATCCACCGCAGAAGCAAAAATTAAAGACTGTAAAGACGAATATATTCAACATTATTTGAGGAAGCCTGGACACAAAGCCGTGGCTGTTACTGGCGGTCGGTCTCCATATTCCAGCGGAATATCATGTGGAACAGCTTGGAGCTATGGCAAAATTGAGCAGGCTATCAACGAAGCGTTGCGGCAATGCCGGGTTTCTGATCGGAAATTTAACGATCCAGGAATTTGTCAAATTTACAAGGCGCAGTGACGTTTGACTATCTGTCTACTTGCCAATTAATTGGGCTGATTTTATTTGCTGTCAAAAATTCGTTCGTTTTGGAAAAAGGCCTTGAGCCAAAAAATCCATTATGTGCGGACAATGGTGATGGGTGAACTGACTTTAAAATTTTGTGCTTTGCTGCGTCGATAAAGTTCGCTTTTTTTTGCGCGTAACTACCCCAAAGAATGAAAACTTTCGGCGTGCTTTGTTCGTTGACAATTTTGATTATCGCATCGGTAAACTGTTCCCAGCCTTTCCCCCGATGAGAAGCCGGACGCCCCGCTTCCACTGTAAGCACTGAATTGAGAAGCAAAACACCCTCTTCTGCCCACGCCAATAGATTCCCATGGGGTGCAGGTGAAATATGGAGGTCTAAGTCCAACTCTTTGTATATGTTGACTAATGATGGCGGGATACGCGTGTTTCTCTCAACGGAAAAGCACAAGCCGTGGGCTTGGCCATCGCCATGATAAGGATCTTGGCCGAGCACGACAGCTTTTACCTTATCCAAGGGAGTTGCATTAAGGGCACGGAACCAATCTGATGCTTTTGGATAGATAAGCTTTTCCGCTTCCCGCTCCTGCCGCAGAAATTCTTTCAGTGCCGCCATATAAGGAGAGTCAAATTCCTTTTGTAAAGGTGCTCTCCAGCTTTCATGAAGCTTGATCACCTTGGCTTCACAAGCCCCGCGTAGCCCGCTCCGGCGATAGCGACCAACATCGCATTGGCATTTGAAACTTGATCATCATAAGTAATAGTAGCGGTTTTGTCTGGCAGAGAAATATCGACCTGTTTCACGCCAGAAATCGCAGCAAGTGAGTTCTTGATATTATGCGGGTCGGCACCGCAAACCATTGTGCCCACTTCGATCACAATTTTTTGGTCTGCGGCGTTTGCCGCGCCGATCGACAAAAGAATAAAGATAATGGGCAATAGTTTCATCGCCGCACTTTAGACTAAAGTTTCGCCTTAAGGAAACTCACAACTTCTTGAACGATAGGTTCTCCATTGACACCCCAAAAACAGTGGTCGGCCCCTTCAATCAAGTTGAGTGTCACGTCACATCCAAAGTTTCGCAATGCTGCAGCGAGATTTTCACTTTGCTTGCAAGATACCAAGCGATCAACTTTGCCGTGCTGGATCAAGAACGGCGGTGCTTTTGCGCTAACATATGTGATGGGTGACGCGGCAATTGCAGCTTCTTGATAATCTTGCAAAGTGCCGCCGACCAATCGAGATTCAGCAGAATCGGGTGCATTTTTTGATCCCAATTCTTTGCCAATGCTTTGCTCTTCCATGGTGAGCAACTCTGCCGGGCCAAACCAATTGATTACGGCCTGCACTGCACTTGATCCAGTCTTGTCGCCCACGCTGCCTTCAAGTTTGGGATTGTTGTTTGTCAACCCCACCATACTGGCCAGATGGCCGCCTGCTGAGTCACCCATTGCGGCAATGCGATTAGGAACAATGTTGAAAATTTCTGCGCGGTTGCGCAAGAAGCGGATGGCAGATTTGCAATCATGCAATTGCATAGGAAATGGGCCTTCACCGGTGAAGCGATAAGCAACAGATGAAACTGCAAATCCAGCTGCGAGCAATCTGTTTACATAATCAAGCTTGCGGTAAGTGGGGTTTGAAACTTTCGGATGGCCTGAAAGCCACGCACCGCCATGAATAAACACAACAAGAGGAAATGGTCCTTTACCCTCTGGCAAAATCAAATCCAGCATTAAGGGTCGGAAGCCCACTGGGGTTGCGTAGGCCACATCGCGCCATATTTTTTGACCTGAGGGGTCAGTTGTCGGATTTTTGATTGCAAATTCCCAATCCTGTGAAATGTCTGCGAACAAATCCTCAAATGATTTTGGAATATTCATTGGGAAGCGCCTGCCTGCCTTAGGGCCAGCATCATCACCACATGAGCATCTCCTGGACCAGTGTTCACAATCTTGTGTGGCACATCGGCTCGAAACCTTATGGCCTCGCCCTGCTTACCAATTTTTGTCTCGGCACCCGCAGTGACTGCTATTTCACCGCTTACAATATAAAGGTGTTCGGTTGTGCCCATGGGATGGGGTTCGGATTCGAGAACGCCGCCTTGCTTGGCGTGAAAATCATACCACTGGAACGCATCAACCAGATTTAAGGGTCCTGCTATCGCCAGCTTGCACAAGCCATCTTCACTTTCCAACATTGGAATGCCAGGTTTTGTTTGATGCTTGATAAATTGTGATGTGGTGTCGCCGCGCAAAACTTCATCAATGGTTGTGTCTAATGCCCGCGAAAGGCGGATGACTGTAGAGAGCGTCGGGTTGGTTTCGTTGCGTTCAATTTGGGATATGATTGATTTTGCAACACCCGATTGTTCCGACAACTCGCCCAGTGAAAGGTTGTAAGCTTTGCGCAGGCGCTGGATTGTTTTGCCAAGATCAGCGCCGGATTCTCCGTTATTTGAGGGAGGATTTTTTGTCTTTACACGCGTTGACATTAGGCTGTCCTTTGTTTAGAACTAATGTTCGTTATAACGAACGAAATGATTTGTAGCCTTAATTTTCGACCCAAATGGCAGGGAAAACAAGGAAAATCGGTGAGTTTGGTGAAATTTATACTGTGCGGATGAACGAACGGAGACTGAGAGATGCGCTATTTTCCGATATTCTTCGATCTTCAGGATCGCAAAGTCATCGTTGTGGGCGGTGGCGAAGAAGCTTTGCGCAAGGTTCGGTTATTGCTCAAAACCACAGCCAAAATTGCCATTATTGCCCCTGCCCTTCATGACGAACTGAAGGCCAACAAGCGTGTGGAATGGCTTTCTACCAAATTTGCTGGCTATTTGTTGGAAGGTGCGGCGCTGGTTTATTCAGCTGAACCAGAGCTGAATGAGCGGGTGAGCAAAGAGGCGCAGGCGCGTGGCATTCCCGTGAATGCAGTGGATGCTGCTGATATTTCAACTTTCATTGTACCTTCAATTGTCGATCGTGACCCGGTGGTCATCGCTATTGGCACAGAAGGCACAGCTCCGGTTTTGGGCCAAGGTATTCGTGCTAAAATTGACGCCATGTTGCCGCAGAAATTGGGTGCTCTTGCTTCTCGCGCAGCCAGCCTTCGCAGCCACGTGGCCGATGTGGTGCCACATGGCAATCGCCGCCGTTCGTTTTGGCAGAAATTCTTTTTTGGTGAAGTGCGCGATGCTTTTTACCAAGACGATAAAAAGGCTTTTGCATCAAGCTTCAAAGCAGCGATTGCTGAAGATGGTGCAGCTCCGCTTGGTCGCGTATCGCTAGTCGGTGCGGGGCCAGGTGATCCAGAATTACTTACCCTAAAGGCTCAACGTAAACTGCAAGAGGCCGATGTGATTGTTTACGACCGCTTGGTTTCTGCTGGTGTGTTGGAAATGGCGCGGCGTGATGCAGTGCGCATTCCGGTTGGCAAAACACCCTATGCACCTTCGCCCAAGCAAAGTGAAATTAATGAAATTCTGGTTCGCGAAGCCAAGGCTGGCCGGGTTGTCGTGCGCCTCAAAGGTGGCGATCCTTATATTTTCGGTCGCGGTGGTGAAGAACAATTTGCTTTGGAACAAGCAGGTATTGCTGTTGATGTAGTGCCTGGCATAACGGCAGCATTGGGCTGTGCGGCTTCGGCGCGATTGCCCCTCACGCAGCGCGGCCAAAACCGCTCGATTACGTTGCTCACTGGACATTCGGAAACAGGTGTTGCCGATCAAGATTGGGCAGCGCTGGCCAAGCCCGGCAACGTGTTTGCTATTTATATGGGCGTGAATGCGGCTGGTGATATTTCGGCTCGCTTGCTTGATAGTGGTATTGCGCCCGATACGCGGGTGACGGTGATTGAAAACGGCACATTGCCGGACGAAAGAGTAATCAGCACCACAATTGGCGGGCTGTGGGATGCGCTGCAAACTTCTGGTGTGGCAGGTCCTGCGCTTATCTATGTGGGCTTACCCACTGCAAAAGCATCCGCCGATGTGATGCCATTTCCCGTTCGCCAAGACATTCAAGATGCAATTTTAAGGGCCGCCTCATGAGCACGATAGAAAAGGGTCAAGTGATGACCGCCAACCGCCTTCGCGATGGAGACGCGGTATTTCTCACGCGTGCAGGAGTGTGGAGTGAAAAGATTGACGACGCTGTTTTGGCGCTAGAGCCTTTGGCAGTTTCAGCATTAGAAGCGCGGGCTGAAATCGATGTCAAAGCGACTTTGGTGACAGGTCAATATTTGATCAAGGCCGAACGCGTGGATGGCAAAATTCGCGCTGTAGAAATACGTGAACGCATGCGCACCACTGGCCCCACCGTGCGGCTCGATCTTGGCAAACAAGCAGATGGAACTGCAGGCGCGTTCGCCGCAGTGGAGGCATAATATGTATCGTTACGACGAATTTGATCATAAGTTTGTGGCTGAGCGCACTGCGCAATTCCGCGATCAAGCCAACAGGCGTTTATCAGGTGAAATTACTGAAGACGAGTTTCGCCCGCTGCGTTTGATGAACGGTCTTTATTTACAGCTGCACGCTTATATGCTGCGTGTGGCCATTCCTTATGGAACTCTATCTGGCAAACAAATGCGCCAGCTGGCCTACATCGCTGATAAATATGACCGCGGCTATGGCCATTTCACCACGCGCCAGAACATTCAATATAATTGGATCAAACTGGAAGACACGGCCGATATCTTGCAAGCTTTGGCCGACGTGGAAATGCATGCCATCCAAACCTCTGGCAATTGCATTCGCAATGTGACGACCGATCATTGGGCGGGTGCAGCTGCTGATGAACTCGCTGATCCGCGCCCGATTGCTGAACTCATTCGTCAATGGTCATCGCTGCATCCTGAGTTTTCATTTCTACCACGCAAATTCAAAGTCGCCATTACGGGTGCGCCTCATGACCGGGCTGCTGTGAAAG
>JANYHE010000015.1 GCA_025359215.1 Hyphomicrobiales bacterium | reverse complement strand
AAATCAAACAACAAAAGAAAATTTGCGCAGTCATTCACACTTGAAATTGCGTGATGACCGAAATTCCAAGCCCTTTAAACTGGTCCATTGCGGCCAGAGCTGCGGGCGCCTCACTCAAAGAAATTTGATTTCCGATGAGTTTTTCAGGCTTTAGTTTTCCACTTTCAATCATGCGCATCATGTCGCCATAGCGATGCGCCTGCATTCCATGGCTGCCGCGAATCTCCAGCTCATAGGAAATGATACGGTCCATCGGAACTTTGGCCTTTGCCATCAGTCCCACTTGCACATGCCGCCCCCGCCTGCGCAGATTGCTGATCGAGTTAAAACTCGTTGATAGATGTCCCAATGCATCGATTGATAAATGCGCGCCACCACTTGTCACTTCGCTCACGGCCTCAACCACATCAACTTTCGCACCATTGATCAAAATTTCAGCGCCCACATTGCGCGCCATTTCCAATTTTTCGTCGGTCAAATCAACCGCGATCACGCGGGCGCCTAAAGCAGCAGCAATCATGATGGCTGAAAGGCCCACACCGCCGCAGCCATGCACAACCACCCATTCTCCCGGCGCTGCGCGGCCTTGATCAACTACGGCTCTAAACGAAGTTACAAACCGGCACCCTAAACTGGCGGCCGTTGCAAAATTCATTGACTCTGGCAGTCGAACTAAATTTCCATCGGCATATTCAAGTGCTACAAATTCAGCAAAAGACCCCCATGCCGTAAAGCCGGGTTGAAATTGATTTTCGCAAACCTGTTGATGGCCCGCATGGCATTCATGGCAATGGCCACAGCCTGCAACAAAGGGCACCGTCACGCGGTCCCCCAGTTTCCAGTTCCGAACATCGCGGCCCAAGGCCACAATAACACCTGCCAATTCGTGGCCCGGCACATGCGGCAGTTTCACATCGGAATCATGCCCCATCCAACCGTGCCAATCACTGCGGCAAACACCCGAAGCCTCCACCTTAACCACCACACCCGTGGGTGAAGGTGTTGGGTCTGGCAAATTGGCTATGATAGGCAGTTGCTGGAAAGCTTCATAGTAGACTGCACGCATGGTCAAATTTCTTTCTTGTGATCCAGACTATAAAGCATCATGCAACCCATCACAGCAAGACCCGCTCCAAACCATGCCGCGCCAGAAAAACCAATTGCAGTGCCTGACGAAGCAAAAACTAAGGCTCCTGTGGCCTTATAAAGCAGACTTGAAATGCTTTGTAAGGATGAGCCAAGCCCCGGCCGATCAGGCATCATATCTTGAAGATAGCTCAGATGTTGGCTGAGCAGAATGGCCGCCCCTGCGGCATTCAAAATCGCAAGTGCATAGATCTGCCACAGCGATGTGACAAAGCCCAAGCCGACCAAGTAAATGACATGCACCAAACCAGCCGCCAAAATCACCTTCCACAAGACAATATTGCGGCTGAAATAGCCACCGATGAGCATAAACGGAATTTCCAACCCCGCCACCAATCCGGCCAGCACACCCACATCTGTCGTGCTGCCGCCCGGCAAATGTGTGATGAACAACGGCAATAAAATCGCATTGGCCGAGTAAGACGTGGCAATCAATGCCAAGGCCAGCACGCGCAACAGGATGGCACGACTGCCTACTAAACCGAGCGCCATTTTGAACCCAGCCCAAGCCGTGGATTGGCCCAAATTCTTGTTTGTGTCTCCGCTGCCAAACAAAGCATAGATCACAAAGCACAGCACAAATGCTGCAGCGGCCACAGCAAAACTATCGGACACATTCTTGCGTGTTGCTATAAAAAGTCCCACCAGCCCCGGCACCACAATCCAGGATGCAGCATAGACTGAGCGCACGACGGAATTTGTTGCGGCACCCTGTTTTGAACCCAAAGCATTCGTCTCGGCGCGGATCACCGCAAAGAGCTGTCCGTATGCGCTGCCCGAAATGGGATAAAACACAAGCAGGCAAATCAGAAATGTCCACACCGATGGAATAAGAGCAAAAGCACCAAAGCCAATTGCGCCGAAGGCCAGCACGATCAAAATTAAAGTTTTGCGATTTTCAACTTCATCCGAAAAATGACCCAGTACAAATGAGCCAACCATGCCTGTGATTGCCATGGCCAAAAGAAACATTGAGAAATGCCAAGCGCTCATGCCCAGTTGGTTAACGCCAATGAGAGAATGGTAAGGCACAGTCGAAGCATAGGTGAAGCCAAGGCAGAACAATGTGATCGTGGCCACGCCCAATTTTGAATTTGAGAGAATTGATTTGAAAGCATTCAACATGGTTAGCGCCCCCAGGTTTTTTCGAGGACTCGCAGCCAATTTTCAGATGTGATTTTCTGTATCAGCGCCGCGCCATAACCCGCTTTATCCATTGCTTCCACAAATGCTGGCAAACCACTAACATCATGGATAAATTCAGGAATGGCAGCGCCATCAAAATCTGATCCTAAGCCAACGCAATCCTCGCCCGCTAACCGCAGCAGATGATCGACATGGCGCAGCATTTCAGCAGGAGGCAATGCCGGATGCAGCGCGCCATCATCTTGTAAAAAATCCAACGCATAATTCAAGCCAATCAGGCCGCCACTTTCTCCAATGGCGCGAATTTGATCATCCGTTAAATTACGAGATGAACGCGAAAGTGCGTGAACGTTTGAGTGGCTCGCAACCAAGGGTGCATCACTGAGGCGGGCCAAATCCCAAAAGCCTTTGCTGTTGAGATGCGAAACATCGAGCATGATTTTGAGGGCATTGCATTCACGCACCAAGTCTTTGCCTGCACTCGTCAGGCCATCGCCGGTGTCTGGTGGTGATGGAAAGCGAAAGGGCACACCATGGCCAAAAACATTGGGTCTGCTCCACACCGGCCCCAGCGAGCGCAAACCCATAGCGTAGAGTGGATGCAAGCCTTCAAGCTTGGGGCCAATGCACTCAACGCCTTCAATGTGAAACACAGCAGCAATTGCCCCACGCGCAATGCAGCTTCTAATCTCAGCTGCCGATGTGCAAACCTTGAACCCATTATTGGGTGTTTCGCGTTCAATGCCAAACAGAATGTCTGCCATTTCCGCTGTGGTCTTCCACGCTGATGCGCGATCAACTTCACCATAGGGCAGCGGATTCAGACCCTCATGAACAAGGCCATCATCAGATGGTGTGTACGCGGCAAACAAGCCACCGCACATGCCGCCATCATGCATCCGTGGCAAATCCATATGGCCTTCGCCATCACCCTCAATAAAATGCGAAACGGCTTTGGTTGAGTTCTTCAACCAAAGCCGCAACAGCACATCATTGTGGCCATCAAAGACCTGAACCATTATGCCTTAGCAAACATCTGTTCGACGTATTCCCAATTCACGAGGCTATCGACGAAAGCTTCCAAATACTTTTGGCGCGCATTGCGATAATCAATGTAGTAGCTGTGCTCCCACACATCACAACCCAAAATGGGAGATGCGCCATGCATGAGTGGGTTTTCGCCATTTGGCGTTTTCATGATGACAAGCTTGCCACCTTTAACCGCAATCCAGCACCAACCCGAACCAAACTGGGTGAGCCCAGCTTGCACAAAATCAGCGCGCATCTTGTCATAGCCACCAAGATCAGCATCAACAGCGGCCTGAAGTTTTGCAGGCAGGCTCTTGCCGCCACCATTCGGCTTCATCCAATTCCAGAAATGATTGTGGTTATAATGCTGGCCCACATTGTTAATCAGGCCTTGGGCCTTATCAGCAAAGGCAACTTTACAAATATCTTCAATTGAAGCACTCGCCAAAGGCGAATCCTTCAAAAGATTATTGCCGTTGGTCACATAAGCCATGTGGTGTTTATCATGATGAAACTCGAGCGTTTCTTTCGACATAAAAGGGCCAAGTGCATCATAAGCATAAGGAAGGGCGGGCAGTTCGAGGGCCATGAGAGTTCTCCAGTTGAGTGTTAAATTTGATTTAGTCTGTTGCAGTGCAAGGCGCAAGCTTGACGACGACCATTATTGTCGCTGCCAAAGTTGAAACCCACCATCATCGTTGATCAGGGTGTAAACAGCCCACGCAGACTTGAATTCAGGAAAACTGCTCAGGCTGCTCACAGGATTGCTATCACCTCCCAAAAACATCTCAGAATTCGGACGATGATCTACAATCATATAATCCGGCTTTTGTTCCGAAATATCGTGGGCCAAAGTGAGTGCTATTTTTTTAAGAACCCTTTCGCTGTCTACCGCTGATAATTGATGTTTTTCAATTGCCGCCATTGGCCAGAGCGATTGGAAATGCCCCACCCATTCAATGGTTTGTGCGGGCATAAATGGAAATGCAGCCCCCAGCTCATAAGTCAACATCATCATGCGCGTGGGTTTAGCACCACTGAGCAAGCGGTCAAACCGCGTGACACTTTGCATTTGGGTGCGCTGATAATCAGATAATCCCAAACTGATGCTTAAAAGAACCAAGAAACCAATTGCCATTTTTAAAATCGGTTGCTGCAATTGCACAGCAGAAAGCAAAAGTGCGATTGTTACAAAGGCCAGGCCCGGCAATAAATGATAGGGCCAACCCATGTGCTGCGCGAAATGAATGACGATGCCAGCAAGAGCCGCTGCCACCCAGATTAAAATCGCGCGGTCTCGTGCCACAGTCCAGTAGCCCGTTGTGAAAACAAGCAAAGCCGCACATGTGAAAATAAGAACAGTCGAACTCGTGACAATCGCCGCAGTGGAGGCTTGATAGGCACCATACGTGAGAACAGTGAGCGGCAATATCTCGCTGAAATAAGATGGATAAAACCACCAGACCAGTGCGGCATAAAGAACAACCAATGCCAAGCCCGCCAGCAGTTCGCATCTGAACAGAAGTCGCCAATTCCGGTGCTGCGTGAGCCAAAAGAACTCAACGAAAACTGGAATGAAAATAAAATAAGGTTTGAAGCAAACGCCAATGCCAGCAAGGGCGCCCAGCGGAAGTGCAAAGCCCTTTGGCAGGTTTTGGTGATTGCTGCGAAGGGCCACCGAAGAAACATACGGAAGCAATAACAGCGTCGTAAAATATTCGCGCTGCCCAAAGCCGAATGCAAGGCAAAAACTGACAACCACCGTTAGAATTAATATTAGATATCGGCGATAGGGGTCACCGCGGCAGTCCAATTCATGAAGTTTCCAAGTGAATAACAGAATGGTTGAATCAAGAACAATCACAAAAACTGCGAAAATTGCTTCAGCATTTTGGTTTATCAGCGCGGCAAACCACACCGCAGGCACTGTGAACCAGAAGGCCAAGGGGGGGTTGTTTTCATAAAGATCAACATAAGGCACCGCCCCGTGCAAAATGCGTTTTGAAGCGGCAACAAAATAAGAAACATCAGAAACCAAGGGCTGTGTTGTATAGAAAGCCAACGCGCAAATGAGCATCACCGCACAAATCAAAAAAACTAAAATGTTCTGGTTTTTGGTCGACAGCACTGCGGGCCCCTTGATTCGTAAAATACACTCTACGAATTTTAGGAGCCACGCACTCGGCTAAAATTTATGCTCAGGCCCGTAAAAACGGAATGCCCATGGCGGCCATTACAAATGTTGCGGCCATGGCCCCAATGCAAAGAAGAGCCACAGCATAAACCACAACCCGGCTTCCACTCAGCGCTGCCAGTGGCATAGCTTGGGTGGCATGTAGTCCAATAAAGTGGGCCACACGCAAATCGCCACCCGTGGTTGACCAATGGAAAAAACCAAGGCCCGAAGCATCATTCATGTCGCCGCCAATCCAATGGCTGGTGTGGCTGGAGAGATATCCGCCAGCAATCGTGCCGAGCACTGCACCCAGCATCAGCCCTAAACTTGTGGCTTCCCGCAGAATATCTGCCCCGCGCTGCCGCCATAGGCGCCAGCCAATGAAGGCACTTGTGCCCGTCAATGAAACAGCACCCACTCCCATCAGCGCATACATTACAATTGCAAAGTGCGACGATTGATTGAAATGTGAGGCCTCGCCCCGTGAGGCGCGGAAAATCATATAGAATAATTCAAACCAAGCAGCGAAAGCAAAAATCCAGGTCGCAGTTTTTATGCCACGCGCTGGCTTTGGTAACAGAGAAATGGCCCAAGCCACGGTGAGGGCTTGTACAATTAGCGAGAGAAAAAACTTCGCAGGCTTTTCCCAAACACTAGCACCAGCAATAAGCCGCGCATCAACGAAAGACAACGCAAAGCAAATCACCATGCCAAACAGCATCGCCACGCTAGACCACCACAACACCGGAGACGCTCGCCGAGAAGATTTCAGAAAATGAAAAATCGCAAATTCTTGTGCCATCATGCTGCACTCACTTTACGAAAGCCAAACCGCGTGAGGTGAAACGCAAAATAACCAATGGGGCCAAACAAGAATGTGAGCGGCAAAAGCACAATCAGAAAAAGACGTGAAATGCCTTCATCCATAATCCGACGGGCAATGGTGGCTCCAACAAAAAGATCAAACGCCAGATAATGCACCCAACCTGCCAAGGCCGCCCAAGGATAAGTGAAAAGCTTTTGCACATTGGCAAGCGAATCAAATCCACCTTCTGCTTTGGCCCAGAAGAAAACGATCAAAGACGTGTAGACCAGTGCGAGGCCAGCCGGAAAAACTTGGCCCGCAATCACATCGCGCCACGTGGGCTTTTTGAAAACAATCCCCGCCGCCAGAACAATCCAGCCCAGCAGTGCAATGGGATTTACGATTTGAAACAGTTGATCAGCAGTCACGATATCCTCCATCTTTACGTTGTAAACATAAAAACCACAATAAACTGACACCGTCAAGATTAATTTTGACGTTGTAAAGATGTTGATCGTGATCTAATTGTGCACCATGGATGCTACAAAGCCCTATCACCACGGCGACTTGCGCGAACAACTGCTTCTGGCGGGCGAGCAAGCATTGGCCGAAATGCCATTGGAACAGGTGTCATTGCGCGAGATTGCCAGGCGCGCTGGCGTTTCCCACGCCGCGCCCAAACACCATTTTGCATCCATGGGCGATTTATTAGGAGAAATCGCTGCAAGAGGCTTTCAAAAGTTTGTGTCCGCCCTCGATGAAGCCGCCAAGCACACCACCACCCAATCGCCTGAAGGCAGGCTTATGGCCATGGGTTGGGCCTATTTGCGATTTTCTGAGAAGCACCGCGCGGTTTATTCTCTTATGTTTGGCAAAATGGAAAACATGGCCATGACCCCCAGCATGGTGCAAGCGTCTTTGGCTGCCTGGACCCAGCTGGAAAATGCCGTGGCCGCAATAACTGGAAGAAATCATGCCCCCAACGGTGCTTTGCATGTGTGGTCATCCGTGCACGGATTATCGATGTTGAAAGCCGAGCGCCGCTTGCCGCCGCATCTCATGTTGCATGCCGCCGAAGAAAACACGTTGCGTATGATGATTGCGGGCCTCAAAGAATTATAATGGAAACCACCACGCTCATATATTTAGCACTCGCAGCACTTCTTGCAGGCTTTGTGGATTCCATTGCAGGCGGCGGTGGGCTTCTAGCATTGCCCGCTTTGCTGTTAGCAGGCCTCGATCCGATTTCAGCTCTTGCCACCAATAAATTGCAAGGCAGCTTTGGCACAGCGTCGGCCACCTATGCCTATTGGCGCAAGGGCCACATTCACTTGGTTGATCATTGGCCTGCAGTCCTCGCCACATTCATTGCGGCCAGTCTGGGCGTGGCCGCCATAAAATATGCACCCACACAATGGCTCAATGCGGCCTTGCCAATTTTATTGATCATCATCGCAATCTATTTTGCACTCTCTCCAAAACTCACCAATGAAGCCAAAGCGCCGCGTATTCCCATTGCGGTGTTCACTTTTGGATTGGCCCCAGCCATTGGCTTTTACGATGGCATTTTTGGCCCCGGCACAGGATCTTTTTTCATGTTGGCCTTGGTAACACTTTTGGGACTCGGCATTGTGCAGGCCACAGCCCAAACCAAGCTGCTCAATTTCACATCCAATGTTGCATCGCTGCTGGTGTTTGCACTTTCAGGAAAAATCATTTGGATTGTAGGCCTCACCATGGGGGTGGCGCAATTTATTGGCGCGCAATTGGGCTCGCACGTGGCCATGAAGCAGGGCGCAAAAATCATCAGGCCATTATTGGTTGTTGTGTGCTGCGCCATGGCTGTGAAACTTTTGCGCGATCCTGCCAATCCCCTCAGAGCATTTTTTCCATAAAAACGCTAAGAGGATCAGGCTTGTAATCTCCAAATGGTCCGCACTCCAAATAGCCAAGGGTTTTGTAAAGCCCCAAAGCCTCGGGCTGTGAAATTCCTGTTTCTAATCGCGCAAATTTGAATCCGTTGAGCCGAGCGTCATGCTCCAAAGCCAACATTATTTTCTTTGAAAGCCCAAGTCCACGCGCCGATGGCTCAACCCAAACGCGCTTGATTTCTACATAATCAGAATGGGTCCAATAGCCTCCGCACCCTTGTGCAACGCCATCATCAGTGGCACCAAAAAAATGCATTTGCGGTTTGCGCAAAGTTTCAACGTCCAACAAATGATTGCTTTCAGCAGGGTAAAGTGAAGTCATATAGGCATCACTGGCCACTAAGAGTGCAACAAAATCACGAGGGTCTGCGGGCTTAATCTCAATCATTTTATCAACGCCGAAAGTGCTTTGAATTCCGCCGTGCCTGCTTTTTCGAGGAGTTCAAAAACCACCATCTCAGTATTAATCACTTGAATGCCGCAGTCTCTCAACCTGTGAAAGGCCAGTTCTGCTGATGCGTTTTGCCGAGAAGACATAGCATCAGCCACCGCAAAAACGCCAAAACCTGCATTGTAAAGATCAATGCAACTTTGCATCACACAAACATGCGCCTCAATGCCAGCCACTATCACCAAAGGCCGCCCCGCTTCGTGTAGATTAATGAAATGATTTTTCATCGCTACGTCACGCCAGCAGGAAAAGGTGATCTTTTCAAAAACGCTAGCACCAGCACTATCAAGCTCCGGCACAGTGTGGCCCAGCCCTTTGGGATATTGTTCTGAAACTGTGACGGGAATTTGCAAGAGCTCAGCGGCCTTCAAAAGAATTTGCGTGCGCGAAACAACACGCGTCGGTTCGACCGTAACAGGCAATAAGCGATCCTGAATATCGACGATCAACAGAGAAGCTTGAGAAGCGCTGAGCAACATCACTATTGTCCCACAGGTGCAATATTTTGACGATAGCCCGCCTCTCGCTGATGGCGTATCGCCAGCACCACAATTTCCTCAGTATACAGATCAAATTTATAAAGCGCGATAAACCCTTGATTACCGAAGACGATGACTCTTTCTCGCAATTCCACTCGATTCTTCACAGGTCGCCCGGCCAGAGGATTTGTTATGAGCAGGCGCAATGCGGAATTGATCGCAATGATAGCGCGCTCTCCAATTTTAGGATCCTCATAAAACCGCCTAATCCGCCCCATGTTGCTTGCAGCATTCAGTGAGATTATGACGTGCGGCATGGAGGCATCGGCCCATCAGGCTTCTTTGCCCAGTCTTCCAAGTCTTCCAGCGTGTAATGGGCACCCGTTTCTTTGTAGTGGAGCCAAGCTGCCTCAGCCTCCTCCTCAAACTCGTTGCGCCACTCTTCATAATTAAGAAAACCAAGCACCGCTTCACGCATCAAGTAATGCGCACTGCGGTCGCGTTTTTCCGCCAAAGCGGCGAGGCGTTCATGTTCTTCAGAAGAAAGTTTAACTGAAACAGCTTTAGTACCCATAGCACAGCTCCGGTATTAAAAGGTAATACCTTTTAATACCAATCATCGTCGCAAGTCAACCCAAACCCGCCACCTTCATCCCAAACGCATAAACAAAGGCCACTTCCTTCAGCCTGTCAAAACGCCCTGAAGCGCCGCCATGGCCAGCACCCATATTGGTTTTGAAAAGCAGCAAGTTCTTATCAGTTTTGAGTTCCCGTAACCGGGCCACCCATTTGGCGGGTTCCCAATAAGTCACACGCGGATCCGTCAACCCGCCCACCGCGAGAATATGTGGATAGGCTTTGGCAGCAACATTATCGACCGGAGAATAGGCGGCGATATTTTTATAAGCCTCCACACTTTCAATCGGGTTGCCCCATTCCGGCCATTCCGGCGGCGTGAGCGGCAACGTGTCATCCAGCATGGTGGTGAGCACATCAACAAAAGGAACTTCAGCCACAATGCCGTTGAACAGCTCCGGTGCCAAATTTGTCACAACGCCCATCAACATGCCGCCTGCACTGCCGCCTTGCGCGATGATCTTTCCGCGCGATGTAAATTTCGCGTCAATCAAGTGTTGCGCCACAGAAATGAAATCCTTGAACGTGTTCATCTTGTGCTCAAGCTTGCCCATTTTATACCAAGCGCGGCCTTTTTCTTGGCCACCACGAATATGGGCAATGGCATAGACAAAGCCACGATCGACGAGCGACAAAATTCCAGTATTAAAACTGGCCGGCATGGAAATACCGTAAGAGCCATAACCATAAAGCCACAGTGGCGCAGAACCATCCAAGGGTGTGGATTTGCGACAAAGCAAAGTCACAGGGATCAGCTCACCATCATGGGCTGTGGCTTGAATGCGGCGGGTTTTATAAAGAGAGATATCATGGCCCGATGGAATTTCCTGCGTCTTCTTCAACACGCGTTCGCGGGTGCGCATGTTATAATCGAACACCTGGTTGGGCGTTGTCATCGAACCATAACTGAAGCGCAAGATTTCTGAATCAAACTCGCGCATCTCACCAAAGCCCAGCGAATAGGCCTCTTCATCAAAGGCAATGTTGTGTTGTGCGCCCGATTTCAAATCATGAATCACAATGCGGGGCAGGGCGTTCTCGCGTTCCAGCAGCACCATCCAATTTTTAAACACCAACATGCTCACAATAACAATGCCAGGGCGATGCGGGATGAAATCTTTCCAATTCTTGGGAGATGGGTCAGAAACGGGTGCCACAACAACTTTATAATCTTCAGCGCCGTCCTTGTTGGTCTTGATCAAAAATTGATCATCCCAATGTTCAACTTCGCATTCAATTTTCTCAGCGCGTGAAACCATCAGGCGCGGCGCATTCCCCGGCCTGTCAGCATCAATCAACCACACTTCCGAGGTGTCATGATCATGAATATCGATCATGATAAATTTTTCAGATGAGCTAGACCCAACGCCTGTAAAGAGCCCTGTGTCTTTTTCATCATGAACCAAAACATCATCGCTTTGCGCCTTGCCCAGAACATGGCGATAGGTTTTCAATGGGCGATGATTATCATCTTGCGTGGTGTAAAAAATGGTCTTGCCATCGGCCGCCCACACGGCACCGCCTGATGTGTTGGTCAAGAGATCGGCATGGTCTTCACCTGTTGCCAAATTACGAATGCGCACATCGTAAAATTCAGAGCCCTTGTTGTCATAAGACCATGCGGCCAGTGTTTGATCAGGTGAAAGCGCAAGGCCGCCAAAGCTGAAATAATCATGGCCCTTGGCCAATGCATCACCATCAAACATAATCTGTTCATGGGTGCCATCCAGCAATTTGCGGCAATAACGGGCATATTGACCACCCGTTACTGTTTGCGAATAATAAAGATAAGGGCCATCTGGCGCTGGCACCGATGAATCATCTTCCTTGATGCGCCCCTTGAGTTCTGCAAACAGATTTTCTTGCAAGTTGGCTGTGTCTGCCATTTGAACTTCATGATATTTGTTTTCTGCTTCCAGATAATCACGAATATCTTGTGGTAGCAGCGAAGGATCTTGCATCACCTCTTGCCAGTTGTCGGCTTTCAACCAATGATAATCATCGCTGCGAGCAAAACCGTGAACCGTTGAGCTGTGAGCGCGCTTTTCAGCACGAGGTGGATTTAATGTCATTCGTCTTCATCTTCCGCAATGAATTCAAGGGCCACACCATTGATGCAATAACGAAGGCCTGTGGGTTTCGGACCATCGGGAAACACATGCCCAAGATGTGCATCACAATCGGCACAATGCACTTCTGTGCGAGTCATAAATAGTTTTTTGTCTGTGGTGGTGCCAATCACTTCAGGGGCAACTGGTTCATAAAAGCTGGGCCAGCCCGTGCCGGATTCAAATTTTGTGTCGGATGGAAAAAGTGCCGCCCCACAGCACACGCACATAAAAATGCCATCGCGTTTTTCGGCGTTCAGAGGGCTGGTGCCGGCGCGTTCCGTGCCATGCTCGCGTGTCACATAATAGGCGTCAGGGGAAAGTTGTTTCCGCCATTCAGCATCAGATTTTGCAATCGTTTTCAACTTCTAAACTCCATCACATCGACCATGTGGGTATTCATTAATGAATTGTGAAGCGAGTTACACTGAAATTTTACCCCGTGTTAACCACGTTCCCAAACGAACCCAAACAAACTCCAAAAACCTTTCGCCAATTAATCAACTTTGAAACAGTTTTGCGCATTGCTGGTCTTGGATATTGGGGAGAGTTAAAGAGATCATGACGGAATACGCCAGTACGCAGGGACAAAACCTTGTGACAGCGCCGCATCCAGAAAATGGCTTGCTGTCGGCTGGCGTTAAGGTTCGCAAACCTATTTCGGCTGATTCTTTCCGCAAACTCACGGCGTTTTTGAAGAAAGATGGCGTGATCGTCACTGCAACGCCCGCACCCTTGGTTGCGCCACCCGCGCCAGCACAGGTTTTTGCCGCTGAAACAGTTTTAGAACACAGTGCGCGCCCTGTGGTCATCGAGGCGACCGCGCCTGAGATGGCACCTCAAACCGCCGCGCAGATTGTAGTGGCTGAGGTTGTCGAGCCTGAAATCGCTCTTGAAGCGACTGTTCCAACGATTGTTGTTGAAACCATCGCGCCTGAGTTGATCCCAGAACCGATTGCTCCAATATGGGCCGCTGAGACCATCGCACCGGAAATCGTTCCAGAAGCGATTGCTCCAATTATGGTTGCTGAGGCCATTGTGCCTGAGATTGCCCCAGAACTGATTGCGCCAATATGGGCCGCTGAGACCATCGCGCCGGAGATTGTTCCCGAAGCTATTACACCAATGCTGGGTGTCGAAGCTATCACCCCGGAGTTGATCCCAGAAGCGATTGCTCCAATCTGGGCCGCTGAGACCATCACGCCTGAGTTGATCCCAGAAGCGATTGCTCCAATCTGGGCCGCTGAGACCATCACGCCAGAAATCATTCCAGAAACCATAGCACCAATTGATTTTGCGGTGGAGCATATTGATTCTGCGCTCATTATTGAAGCAAGCCCCTTTGATGTTCTGCCCGTTGAGCCTGTTGTTGCCGAAGTCGCTGCCCTTGAACCGCAAATTTCGCCCACGGCATTTGAAGTTGCAACTGATGCACCGTTAATTGAAGTTGAGCCGCCAAAGCCCACAGCAACCGCTCTTCGGCAACGCCCGCGCGATGCCTTTGCATTATCGCCCTCTGCTTTGCCTCCTTCCAAACCGGTGGCGGCTGTGGTGCCCACGCAAACGCCCGCGCAAGAACAAGAAGCGGCTGAATTGGCCCGTTCACTGTTAGATATGATGGCATCAGGCGCAAGTTCCGGCTTGCCGCAAGAGCGCGCTTTGGCTGCCGATACGCTTTTGCGCATGTTGCCGCGCTTGCCCCTAAAATCTTTGATCATGTTGGCTGATCGCTTGTGCATCATGGATGCTCCGCCGCATTTATTGGTGGCAAAGCTCATTTGCGATCCGCGCATCGAAGTGGCAGGACCATTGCTGGAAGAATGCAGCCACATCACCGATGAAGATTTGAGCCTGGTCATTCAGGAAGGTGAACCTGCCAAACGCCGCATGATGGCCAGACGCCGCCATGTGAGCCGCGCCATCACTGCGCAATTGGTCAATACGGGTGATCCATCGGTTTTGCTCAATTTGGTCCGCAACCAAAATGCCGAAATTCCCCATGAAGGGTTTGAGCAATTGGTACGTGACGCCGCTGAACAACAAGAGTTGTTGGCACCGCTCTGCATCAGAGCTGATTTGCCCGTGCCTTTTGCTTTTGAATTGTTTTGGTCGGCACCTGCGCAATTGCGCCGCTATTTGCTCAGCAGGTTCCTGACAGATTCAGAAACTCTCACCAAAATTCTGAAAATTGCACTCGTCACCAATGGCGATGAAAGTTCAAAAGTTGAATTTCCAAATCCAGAAAAAATCATGGATGCATTGCAAATGGCTGATGATGGCAAGCTTGATGAAGCGGCTGAACAGTTGGGCGAATGTGCAAAAATTCATCCCAAAACGGCAGCCCGCATTCTTGCCGACCGTCAGGGTGATCCACTGGCCGCATTGTTCAAAGCCACTGGTGTGCCGCGCGCGACAATGCATGAAATTTTGCAAGGCCTCATGAAGTCGGCTTCAGGCATGATTGACCCCAAGAGAGATCCTGAGGAATTGCAATCGCTTTTTGACTCATTGTCATTCAACAAAGCGCGCATTCTGCTCACCTATTGGGATTGGTCCACTTTAAAAACTGGCCCCTATGCGCCAATGAATTAGGTTGCTCTTACACTCTATTAAATTTGACCAAGCGGTTGAAATCACCTAACGCTGGTGAGACCATTCGTAGTAAATACTGAAAATGCAAAACCGCGAAAAAACCGCTGAATTCACAAGCGCCATCGTAGCTGCTTATGTGAGCAACAATGAAGTTCCGCAAAGCGAATTACCCAAACTCATTCATGAGGTTTACGCAGCACTGGCTAGCGCAATTGATGAAAAACCATCAGTTGCTGTGTCAACATCGCCGCCGCGCAGCGCTGTGAGTGTTAAGAAATCAATTTTCCCGGATTATCTGATTTGCTTGGAAGATGGCAAACGTTTCAAGTCACTGAAACGTCATTTGCGCTCGGCCTATGATCTCACACCGGAAAGATATCGTGAGAAGTGGCGCTTGCCCGCTGATTATCCGATGGTTGCCCCAAATTATGCGGCAGCCCGTTCCAAGCTTGCCAAAAGCAGTGGTCTTGGCAATAAGGCGCCCAAGAAAAAATAATTTATATTTTGTTAACCACGACTCTTGCGGATCAGGAATCGGAGATTCATAAAGAGGCGAGTCGGTGGGGGTCACCGATTCGACGGCGGCAGGGCGACAGTGACAAATCGAATGGATATAAGCTCATTTAGGGCACAACTCATTGTGCCAGAGCAGCGCCAGCTTTATGATTATTGGCTCCAACAAGCCGCAGGTCGTGCCATGCCTCTTCGCAGCGACATCCGGCCAGCGCACATACCACGAATTCTGCCGGGCATCAGTTTGATTGATGTTGAAGCAGAAATCGGTCGCAGCAAAGTGCGCCTTGCCGGAACGCGTTTGCGCGAAATTTATGATCGTGAAATCACAGGTCTGGCCATTGAAGATTTGGATTGGGGCGATAAACGCGATTATTGGTTGGCTTCTTATCGCCGCACAATTGAAGACCAAGTGCCAACGCAAGGCATTCTCAAAGCCCCGCGCAGCCACAAAGAACATATGGTGCAATATTGGCTGCGTTTGCCGCTCTGCGCGATTGAATCTGGCCGCACAGCAATTGTCTTGTGTTATGATTATTTTATGCCGGCCTCTGAACGCCCCGACGAGAATCGATTAGCCATCGGAGCATAAAATCCTAAAATAGATATTGACTCCTTATTTCTATCGCGATAGCTATAGGAAATAAAGGAAGACAACAATGCACACTGAAACACTTGCTCCGCAATTCAATGAAACTGAAAGCCCGTTGGCGCGCTTGTATTTGCGAAAAGATGCGCATGGAAAAACCTATATTGATGGTCAGCAGTTTTTAGCAGGCGAAAGATTGCGCAGTGATTTTGAAAGGGCTCATTTGTCCCAACGCCTCACCAGTTCCTATTCGGAATCAGCAGGCTCTGGCGGGCGGCATTGGCAAATGAGCGACAATGCTATTGCCAATCTTTCCGACAATGCCATTGCCGCGCGGCAGCGTTTGCACCATGCCTTTGCCGCAGTGGGGCCAGAGCTTTCAGGCATACTCTATCAAGTGTGTTGCATTGCAGGTGGATTTGAACAGGCTGAACGCATTTTGGCATTGCCGCCGCGCAGTGGCAAAGCGATTTTGAGCTTGGCCTTAACACGATTGGCGCGCCATTATGGCTTGATCAAAATTTACCAACCGCGCAAAACCGATTCAATTGCCCATTGGGCAACAGACGATTATCGCCCCGCCATCAGCCCGGCTGCAAGCCCGCCCGCGCATCAGCTTTGATGCGCGCCACCATCGAAGCCAATCCATTAGACCGCTGCGGCGTGAGATGATCTTTCAAGCCCAGCTTGGCAAAAATATCTTGTGCATTCACCTGTTCAATTTCGGCAAGCGTCAAGGGGGCAAAAATCATGAAGGCAATGGCAATTAGCCCCTTCACAATCAAAGCATCACTGTCGCCTTTCAAATCCATGTGGCTATCGATAATGCGTGAATGAATCCACACCTGGCTTGCACAGCCATTCACTTTCGTTGCAGGAGACTTAAGGGCATCAGGCATCACCGGAAGGCCGCGACCAAGCTCAATCACATAACGATAGCGCTCTTCCCAATCATCGATAAGTTCAAAATCTGAAATGAGTGTTTCAATGGCGCTTGTCATGATGGCCGAGAGATAGGCGCGGAGTTGACCGAACTCAACCCTTTATAGTGCCGCGCCATTCCGGAATTAAGTCTTCGATGCGCAATGTGGAATTAACAGGCGCTGAAGCTGCCATTTTAACATCAACCGACCCCGTGCGGATAGGATCAGCCTTTGCGAGGCTCTGCGGCGTTGGTGCCGTTGAATTGGCCCATTCATAAACCAGCTTGGCGCTATATTTCGCTTTGCCTTCTAGCGAGCCTGCTAAATATTGTGCAGTTGAACACACCTGTGGTTTGCGTTCGCAGAAGCTTTTAAGGTCCGCGACTGTGTCAGCGGCGGCGGCAATATAGGTCCAACTCGTCGATGGTGTCGTTAATGCAGTTGCACCACTTTGCAATTGCGCAGGCGGCGAAGGCATTGCCATCAATGCGCCTCCGACGACAATTATTTTTCGAATAAGTCCCATAGTAAAATTCCAAAATTACTTCCCACAGCCATCTTAATAACGCACACGTCTTGCAATGCCGTGAAACTTGGGGGGAAACTTTTCATCAAATACAAAGGAAGAAATTTACGCTCTATTAACCATGACACAGCCAAGCCTTAATTTGAGTGTGGAAATGCAGTTGAAAAGCCCACAAGAAAGCCGCTGTTAACCTAATTACTGGCACATTGAAGGCCAGATATCTGAGTTTTGGAAAAGTTGTGATGCGTGATGTTTTGGATGATGATGAGCGCAAGGTGAAACCTGTTTCACTGCTTATGATCACCACAGCTGCAATTTTAGGCAGCATGATTATTTACAACGCCGTGTGGAAAGGTGGCGCAAGCCAGCGCCAGCAATTGGTTGCCGAAGTGCCGCTGGGTGCCACCACGCATATGGAAGTGATTGTCCCTTCAGCCGACGCGCCAACGGTTGTGATTAAATACGACCCCCTGGTTGAAGATGTTCAGCGCGAATTGCTCGCCATGGGACAATATAAAGGCATGGTAGACGGTGTGAATGGTCAGCGCACCAAATTGGCCATTCAACAATATCAACAGGTGAACGGTTTGCCGGTGACAGGTGAAGTGTCCACCGAGCTTATCACCCACATAGAATATGCTAGAAAAATCAAAGCAGCCGCTGAATTCACAGGCAGCATAGATCCGGCTCCGGTCAAGTCCATGCCCAATGACAGCAAAAACATTATCAAAGTGCAGGCGGCTCTCGCCAATTTGGGTTATGATTTAGGCCAACCGACTGGTGCCTTGGATGAGGCCACCCATGCCGCCATTTTGCAATTCGAAATGGAAAACGGATTAGCCATGGATGGTGCTGTCAACGCAGAACTTTTGGCGGCTCTCACTAAAACCGCCAGCAATTAATGCCCCGCTTGAAAAGCGAAATCTGGGTGGCAGCCTTTCTCAGGCGCTGCCAAGTTGAAGGCAAATATGGCGCAGTGATTCACAAAGGCGCAGCAGAAGCGGGTGCCATTTATATTTATGTCAACCATCTTGATGGCAGTTACCACCTCTTGGCCCCGCCGCCAGGACCAGCACACGATGAGCAGGGTGCGCATCGTTTCGTTTTAGAATTTGAAAATCCCTGCGATTGGCAGCAGGTGAGCGCCGTTGTGGCGCGCCGCCGCAAATCAGATCCCGATCTTTGGGCCATTGAAATCGAAGATCGCACCGGCTTTGCCGGTCTCCAACCAGAAATAATCTAGGCCTTAGGCGATTGTTAACCATGTGCGTCTTTATTCTGCTTCGGCGCAGGACATATTCGCGCTGTAGCGATGAGAGGCATAGAGATGGCGGCGGTTATTGCGTTTCCGAAACAGAAATATAGAAATCCAATGGATGCTGAGTTTTTGGGTTCGGCCCAAATTCTAATTTTCACGGGTGTGCGCCATGAGCGCCTAATAGACGCTACTGAAGCAGCGCCACTTCAAGTGCGGCGTTTGCCCAGCAGGCAAAATCAAGCTCTAGCTGAAGAATTTGAATAACCACTCATTGGGCTGCTTTCAATTTGCAGTCACTTTCTCTGATCGTTTTTTCAACACCATCGCGCATTAAGACGTCGCTCAGCGGAACCCAGATTACCGCAAGACCGCGTCGTTCGGTTGATTCAACTTTCCAACCCAAATTTTCAATTTGGCCGCCATCTTCACCATCATTCTTCGCCAGCAATTGTTGCAGCAAAGTTTTGGCCCGTGTCAGATCAACTGTAAAACTGTTGCTGCCTGCCTGCACATCATCCAAAGCATAAATCTGCGCACCGGAATCTGTGTAAATCGAAACCGTCCAATAGCTGCGAGGCAACTTGGCTGAAAGAACCACGCGGCCCGCATCCAAATCATATTTGCAAACCCCCACAACATCATTGGCCGTGGCTGTGGGAAAAAGTTGTGATTGTTCTTCATGGGGCAAAATGAAAAATGAATTGTCAGGTTTGGCAGCGCTTAAGGCATTGAGCTTCTTTTGAAACACGAGGCCAGGCTCAAACAACACATAGGTGATGTGCGCTGCCACCGCGATGAGCAACGTCATCACCACCCAGAACAAGCGGCCCATGATTAACACCCCGCCTTTTTGACATGAGGCAGAACAAGGGTCGCATCGCCTTTTTGTTTGATCGGCTCTGTCACGATATAAGTGAGCGTGAAGCTGCCGCTATCAGGTGGCTTCAACCAATTGCCGGGCAATGGATGGCGTGAGACAACAGCACTTATATTGCCAGCACTATCAAGCATGGCTTGCCCCGCCGACAAGACCGACTCTTCCTTTTGCCCAACCGAAAGCGACCACCACCGTGCTGGCGTTGAAGGGCCAGAAATTTCAAAAATACAATCACTGCTCAGCACATTGCCTTCATCATCGCGCTCACGAACATAATAGCGCGCCGCTTTTGGGGGCGGCACTTGGCCACTGCCCAAAAAATGCCCGAGTGAATAAGGCAGCATTCTATCATTTTCGCTCAACCGCCATTCCTGCCAGCCCTGGTTGCCTGTAGCCGGCTTCAATCCAAATGAGCCCAATGCGTAAATGGCCGTGAATATTCCCAAGCCTAAACCGCCGAAAATCGCAAAAGCTGAAGAACTAAAAACGCGCATGAAATATGAGAGGGTCCGAGTGAAGTTGGCGCAACTTAAAGCTTATCCAAATTTGGTCCAGCAAAAACAAGACTTAAAAACCAAAAACAGTCGTTGGCTTTTTCTGTTGTGGTTTCTTGTTTCGACCAAACAAACGCTCAAAGAAATTGGGCTGCTTTTTCGCCGTGGTATTTGCCTTGGGCAACACCAGCGGTGGCGCAGCGGTCACAACACGCTTTACAGTCGGGTGCACGGGCGCAGTATCGTCCACATTTTGGAACAAATCAAACATACCATTCAAAACGTCTTTTGCACCCCCATCGCCCGCATCTGCGTAAGCTGGCACTTCATCTAGA
Source organism: Hyphomicrobiales bacterium (assembly GCA_025359215.1). Classification (GTDB taxonomy): domain Bacteria; phylum Pseudomonadota; class Alphaproteobacteria; order Rhizobiales; family Aestuariivirgaceae; genus Aestuariivirga. Next base: position 31,288 of record JANYHE010000015.1, on the reverse strand, counting down.
TTAGGCTCAGCGGCTGCAGCTGGCGGCTTAGAAACATCAACCGCGGTTGCAACCGGAACACCAGTTGCCAATGCAACGTCAGGAATTGAAGCGGGCGGCGGTGTATAACTTGCATCAAGGGGCACACCGGGCAGGCCCGCTGGTGGCAACCCAATTTCGGCCACATCCATAATTCGCTTCCATGCCGGCGCGGGAACGCGGCCGCCGGTGACAGCATTGGCCTTGGTGCCACTCATAGGTGTGTTATCATCATTGCCCACCCACACGCCCGTCACGTTATGGGCGGTGAAACCAAAAAACCACGCATCACGGTAATTGGCGTTGGTGCCCGTCTTGCCAGCCACGGGCGCATAACCCAACTGCGCTCGCGTGGCGGTGCCAGACATAACAACATCATGCATCATGGAATTGAGTTCAGCGACTTTGTCGTAGGGGTCAACTTGCGGTGCATCGCGCTCATTTGTTGCGTGGCTGTAGAGCAATTGGCCATTGGGTTTGTGGATTTCTAAAACCGCATAAGGATGAGCTAATTTTCCGCCAGCGGCAAACGTGGCATAACCCGTGGCCATGTCAATCAGCGTTAAAGAACTCGTACCAATCGCCATTGTGGGGTAGGGGTCAATTTGCCCGGTGATGCCGACACGGTGAGCAGTGGCCTCGACATTCTTTCGACCCACCTCGACCATGAGCTTCACTGCTACTGTATTGATTGAGTGGGCCAGCGCCTCCCACAGTGGCACTGTGCCAAATGATTCTGCGTTATAATTATGCACGCACCAATTGCCCACACAGGCCGTGCCATCTTGCACTTTCGTGTCCCGTGTATAACCGTTTTCAAGGGCCGTGAGATAAACAAAGGGTTTGAACGATGAACCCACTTGGCGCTTGGCGGTGATGGCGCGATTGAATTGGCTGTCTTCATATTCGCGCCCGCCCACAATCGCCCGCACAGCGCCATCGGGTGCCAAGGTAATGGATGACGCTTGGCTGAAATTTCCGTCAGGGCCTTGATTATCGACCACGTCGTTTAAAATGGCTTGGCTGGCATCTTGCAGCTTTGAATTAATGGTGGTCTTCACTTCAACCACATATTCGCTCTTCAGCCCCTGTTGCTCCATCACATCCAAAGCATCTTGATAGGCATAATCCAGAAACCAGTTGGGGCTGGCTGTAATGCTCTGCTGCACAATTTGCGCTGGTGCGCGGCGGGCTTGTAAAAGTTCACCCTGATTAATGAAGCCTGCATCCAACATGCGGAACAGAACAACGTTGGTGCGCACTTTGGACGCCTCAGGATTTTTATGTGGCGCATAATTGGTCGGCGCTTTGAAAAGCCCAGCCAGAACAGCAGACTCTGATAAGTTAATATCACGCACAGATTTTCCGAAATAAAACTGTGATGCCGCCTCAACACCATAGTTACCGCCACCCAAATAAGAGCGATCCAAATAAAGCTTCAAGATTTCATTCTTGGTTAATCGGGCTTCAATCCAAAGTGACAAGAAGGCTTCATTCACTTTGCGGCGGATGGTTTTTTCAGGTGACAAAAACAGGTTCTTGGCCACTTGCTGCGTGATTGAGGAACCACCTTGCTTCACGCCATTGGCCCGCGCATTGCGCACAATGGCCCGCACAGTGCCAATAATATCCACACCAAAATGATCATAAAAACGCGCATCTTCAGTGGCCAATACGGCCTTGACCAAAACCGGTGGAATTTCATCCAGCGGAATAGCATCATTCTGCCGAATGCCACGCTGGCCGATAATATGCCCCGCCGCATCGGTGAATGTGATGGCATATTCACGACCCCGGTTCCACACATCGCCCGTATCGGCAAACGGAGGCAGCGCAAAAGCCAGCAAAGCAAAGGCGGCCACCACACCAAACGTGAAGAAATCATCGATCAGATCAATCAAGAAGCGCTTTGGCCCCGAAATGCGAAACCAACGATAGAGGAATGATGAATAGGCCGAACCCGCCCGTTTCAGCATATCCCAAAGCTCAAACAATCCGGTGCTGACATAAGAATCAGCCGTCCAGATGGCCCGGTAGATAAAATTATGGGTGGGTAGCTTTTTCACGGACACCAAAAATGATTTCGGCTCCGAATTAAGCCGAATAAGATTGAGAAGCAAGTTACAGAGCAAATTTGTCAAAATCCAGATGAGTTGCTAGAGAAAACAAATGATTGAACCTTTCTGGAAGACCAAAACCCTCGCTGAAATGACTCCGACCGAATGGGAAAGCCTGTGCGATGGCTGTGGCCGCTGCTGCTTAAACAAATTGGAAGATGAAGACACGGGCGAGTTTTTATACACAAGAGCCGCTTGCAAATTGCTCGACATCGGAACTTGTCAGTGTACGGATTATGTAAACCGCGCAAAAATAGTGCCGGACTGCGTCACCCTTACCGCCAAAAATGTGGCCGAGCTCGGCTGGTTGCCAGAAACCTGCGCCTATCGCCGCTTGGATGAAGGCTTAGGCTTGGCATGGTGGCACCCCCTGGTTTCAGGAACTCCAGAAACCGTGCGCCAAGCCGGCATTAGCGTTGAAAATGATGCCTATACCGAAGAGGGCATAAAGGTTGAGGAATTGGTGCATCACATTTGGAAACTGCCTAAGGCGAGGCGGAAGCGTTAGTCACCGCACCAGCTCCGCCTCTACCAAATAGCGTTGCGTGCCGTGGGTGATAGCGTCGAATGGATAGCATGTGCTGAGCACCAAATGAAATCCTGCAGCGTGCCGATCAATGCCAGAGTTATTGGCGTCAACCACCCGCATGGACAAAGCGCGATAGACAAACTCTAAACCATCATCACGCGTGACCTTGATCAAATCACCCACTTTCACATTTTGTAAAAATGCAAAATGTGTATCGCGATGCGCCGCAATCACCGATGTGCCACGTGTCCCGGGCCGCGAAGTTTCGTTGAGCAATGCCGGGCCAAAAGCCAGTGCCTCACCTGATGCGCCCTGCAACACAATGGCTTCAGCACCGATGCGATCAATTGAAATTCGCGCCACAGGATAAGTATCGGCCCAGCTCCAAGCTTTCACAGGCTTGCCCGTGATCAAGCTTTGCGAAAACGCGCGTTCCAACAAAACCTGTGCCAATTGGGCTTTTGCATAAATGTAAAGACTGTTGCCGAACAGGAGCACTGAAGAAAATAACAGCAATGCAGAAATTAGATTTAAAGCACCCCGACGCGTAAACCGCGTCGGAGCAATAGAAGTGACGGACATCATGCTCATGCCAATGCCTTTTCACGGCGTGCAAAAAGCTGAATTGCGAGAGCCAGCAAGGCGAGGATAAAACCAAGCATCGCCATCAACTCTCCGTAAGTCGCTGTCTGTGGCAAACTCACAGGGGCGTTCGGTGCTGGCGTGGCAGGTGCTTCCATCTTGGCAAGCTGCAGGAATTCAGCTTCAGCTTTTTGATCCGTATGCGGAGCATCAGCAGCTGGTGCCGCATCACCAAACACACTTTCAAACACCCAACCGGCAGGCAACATCAACGGCACATCGGCACGCGTCAGCTTATAACCTGCTGGGCGCTTTGGTGATTTATCAACGGCCACCAAGCTGGTTTGGCTGGAAACCAACTGATGTTCCAAGGCCACTTTCAACACCGCCTTATCAGCAGCAGCTTGATCCATTGCACCCAGCGTTGTGGCCACTTCGATTTCAGCAATCTTGCGACGCGCCCAAAGTTTGGAAACGCCTGTGCCCTGTGCTGCGTTAGCAAGCGGCAACTTTACTTCCCATGGGGTGTCGCCTATTTTGCCCGTGATTTTTAACACACCACTGAGCTTTGCAGAATCCGCCATCAACATCACAGGCTCACCTTGATAAAGATCAGGCAAATCATTCGGTGTGATTTCGGCAGTTGAACCAAACAATTGCGCTTTCAAATCAGTCACCACGGGGTTTCCAATTTTGCTGAACAACTCTGTCATGCGTGGCATCAGCTGCACACCATCTCCAATTTGTGTGAAGGTGCCACGTCCCAATTCAGCAGCGCGCGTCATCAAATAAGTATTAGGGGCAGAGCCAATCCCCACCATGAACACGCGGGTGCGCCCACGGCCTTTAGCAATGGTGTCAAACAATTCTTGTTCATTCCCAATCGAACCATCAGTGATAAACACGATTTGGCGTAAATAATTTTTGTCCAATGGGTTTTCATCCATCAAGGCAGCCTTCATCGGGGGAATCATTTCTGTGCCGCCGCTGGCTTGCAAGTTAGAAACAAAGGCCTTGGCTTCAGCAATCTTACCTTCAGTGGCTTGAACTGGAGCACCAAACAAATTATCCATCGTGTCATCAAAACGAATGACATTGAACCGATCTGTCGGTTTCAGTTGAGCTAAACCATATAGCAAACTGTCTTTGGCTTGTGGCATCGAAGCGCCATCCATAGAGCCTGAATTATCAATCACGAAGGTAATCTCACGGGGATGATTGGTTGTTGCAGTAACAGTGGGAGGCGTCACAAAGCCGAGCAGATAGTCGTGGCCGTTGATTGTCTCTGTAAACAAACCCGCCTGTGGAGCAGCACCAGCGGCAGTCCATGTGAGCTCAAAATCTTTGTCGGCAGGAACAACACCACTGAGCGAAATTTCACGCGCATTGGCTCCCTTATCAATCACGTCGATTTTATGAAATGCACTTTTCACATCACCCAATGCGAAACCAGCATCAAGATGAACAGTGATTGATACCGGATTAGCGGGTGCATCAAGGGCGGGGTCCATCACAGGCAGTGTTGGGGCCACAGTTTTTGTTGTGCCCAAACCTTTCGCGCCAAAATCAACTGTCTGTACAATCGTTTGAGGATTATAGCGCGGGGCCACAACCAGCGGCAGCCGCAAATTATAAGTGCCAGCTGTTTGGGCTATGGTTTGCTGATATTCAATTTGCACCACAACTTTTTCATGCGGGCCAATATTGGCAACCGAGTTTGTGAACATGTTGGGGCGGTTTTGTTCCAGCAATGAAGCGGCCTCACCATTATTCTTGGCGGTCTCATAAATCACTTTGGCTTCTTGCTTTTCTTTCACCTCACCCACAATCACCCGGGTGCCGGAAACAATTTTCAAAGTGTCAACGGCAGAATTTTCCGGCAGCGGAAAAACATAAACCCCTTCCACCCAACCATCGGATGGATTGTTGAATTGTTGTGTCACCACCGTGCGGGCGGTGGGGCCTGAAACGGTGACGGTGAAGTCGGTCGCGACACGCGGCGCTTCCAAATATTTTCCAGCTTCGGATGATTTCAAAAGCAACCCACCGGATTGCATATCATTGGGAGTGACCAGATTTGGCTTTGCATCCAGCGCCAATGCTGACCCCAGCATGGATATGGCGCTGATAATGGTGACCAGTGTTTTCGTAAAATAATTTGAGCTGCGATGCAGCGAGATAGCGTTCACGGTGTTCCTCCAGTTAAAGTTGTCGTGCCCCGACACTTCAAACATTACGGCATCTTCATAATGCGCCGCCAATGTGAAGACCGTCATTCTTTGGCAAGCTTCCTCCTTGCTCATCACGGCTCTTTATGGAATTGTACGGTTTTGTGCGGGAACCGGACAGATGAGCGACGACGACCTTTCAGCCGAAGAAAACCGCGCCATCAGCAGCGTGATCCGTGAGGAATTGGCGCGGCGCAGGCTCACCCGCCAACATTTGGCCGATAAGGCCAAAATCAGCCTTTCAACCATCGAGAAGGCCTTGTCGGGCCAACGCCCCTTCACCTTGGCCACCGTGGTGCGCATTGAAGAAGCCTTGCTGCTGCCCTTGCGCAAAGTTAAAACGCAAGCCATCAGCGAAGCAGCCTTGGCACCGCAATCGCTCGGCTCCTATTCGCGGCCCGCCGTTTCCTGGTTGGAAGGGGACTATCTTACGCTGCGTGCTTCTTTCAGTGATCCCGCCGGAATCTACAGCTATTTGACCGAAATAAAATGGGACTCAGCGCTTTCTCATTTGGTGTTTCGTGAGTCTGAACGCATTGATGCGCAGTTTAAGCAAGATGGCTCGGTGTCGGTTCCGCATCAGTCTGGCTACATCTATCTGGTAACCAACAAGATGGGCCAATATCGCCTCATCATTCTTTCGCGCCCGATGATCTCTGGCGAAATGTATGGTCTCATCACCACATTGCAATCGGGGCGCGGCACATTGCTCACGCCAGTTTCAACACCGTTGGTTTTGGTTCCGGTGAAAAATTTTGAAAATGAACTTCAGTTTGGAAAAGTTGCACCAGAGTCTCCCGTGTTTGGTCGCTATCAAGCTCTCCTCAAACGCGCCATCGAAGAGCCCTTTGTGATGTTGATCAAATGACGATGGCCTTGACGGCAGAGCTTGTTGCGAAAGTTCAAAGAATTGAGCCGGACGATGGGCCTCATCCTGAACTCCAAGAAATGGATGACGCAGATTTTCATCAGTATACAGAGCGTCTGCTTGAAGAATTGGGAAATTTCCCACTTCGTGTATTTGCCTACGGCTCGTTGATTTGGAAGCCTGAGTTTGAAGTGCTTCATCAGCACCACGCAATTCTGAATGGATGGCATCGTTCCTTCTGCATGCAAATTGACCGTTGGCGCGGCACGCGGGCCTTGCCGGGATTAATGATGGCACTTGACCAAGGCGGGTCCTGCGAAGGCGTGGTTTACGATTTGTCAGAGGAAAAACGATTTGATCAGCTTGAAAAATTGTTATTCCGCGAAATGACCTATAAGCCTTCGACCAATACGCCCCTGTGGTTGAACGTAGAAACAAAAAAAGGAGTATTCAAGGCTTTGGCGTTTGTTGCAAGCCAAAGCGGTCACAGTTATCGCGGTAATTTGCCCCTTACTGAAGTTGCCAAAATTTTAGCACAAGCCGCTGGCCATTGGGGTTCTGGATCGGAATACCTTTACCACACAGTGAGCCACTTGGAACAGCTCGGCATTCGCGATGAAAATTTATGGGAGTTGCAAAAACTCGTTGCGAACGAGATTCTGAATTTGCGCTAAGCTGCATCAGCTTTCTTCGCCGTGTTGCGGCAAACTCGATTGATTGGCCGCGTGGTTTGTGGGCTTTCTCACTTGTGCAGCGGCCGCAATCACCATTGGCTCAAATTCTTTTCCACCTTGCGCGATATAGTCAAAAAACATTTTCCGCATCCGCGGTTCCCAGAAACTATTGATATGACTAGCCAAATCCTTCGTGCCTTCAACATCGCCATAAGATTTAAAGAAAGCCGCCATTTGATTGGCCATGCGCACCATGTCACGCGTTTCCATAGTTAAACTCCATCAAAAATCATAACGCCAGCTTTGGAAAGCGAAGCAAGGTGAAGGCCAGCTTGTTTGGCCAGTTTCAAGGCAAGGGCCGTGGGCGCTGAAATCGTGGCCAGCGCGCCAATGCCAACCGAGGCACATTTCTGCACCAGTTCAAATGAGCAGCGCGATGACATGAGAACAAAGCCATCGGGCTTCATCTGACGGCGGGCCATTGCACCTATCAGTTTATCCAAAGCGTTATGTCGCCCAACATCCTCACGCGCCAGTAAAATTGCTCCGTCCACAGAGCAAAATGCGGCAGCATGAACTGTGCGATTAAGTTCGTTCATTGGTTGATGTGCGGGCAGGGCATCGAAGGCTTTGGCAACAGCAACAGCACTAAACGGTGGTGCATGTAACTTTCCATCAGGCATGCGAATAGCATCAGCCATGTCCTCAATGCCGCAAAGCCCACAACCCACCCGGCCTTCAATCGAACGTGAAATCATCCGTTCACGGATTAAATGGGTTCTGGCGATAGCAAGATCAACCGAGAAACCGTCACCCGAAGGCATAACGAGAACATTGTTGAGGTGAGATGCGTGAGCAACGAGGCCTTCAGATAAGGCAAAGCCCACCGCAAAATCTTCAAGGTCAGCTGGAGTTGCCATCATCACGGCATAAGATGTGGAATTGATGAGGAGGGCCACAGGAACCTCTTCGGGGAGATACCATGTGGTTGGAAGGCCGTCGATGCGACCGATAGTGGGAACCGAGCAAGAGCCCTCATCCGCCCGTTGGGCACCTTCTCCCATCCCAAGAGGAACGGGAGAAGGCAAATCTAACCGCCTTCTCCCGTGCATCTTCGCATGGGAGAAGGTGCCGACAGGCGGATGAGGGCTCTTTTCGAAATTCACTCCGCGGCAACCCGCTTATTTTCTTCCTCGCGGGTTTCCCAATCCTTCTGCCAATCACTGGGCTGATTGGAAACAGTCACCTGCACCGCCGTTACTTTATATTCTGGGCAATTGGTGGCCCAATCTGAATATTCCGTGGTGATCACATTGGCACCCGTCACTGGATGATGGAACGTGGTGTAGATTACACCTTGCGGCATCCGTTCCGTGATCATGGCCCGAAGGGTTGTGCCGCCAATGCGACTGGCGAGCGAAACCATGGCCCCATCTTTAATGCCCCGCACTTCAGCATCATGCGGATGAATCTCCAAAACATCTTCAGGATGCCAATTGGAATTCTCAGTGCGCCGCGTTTGTGCACCCACATTATATTGCGAGAGAATGCGGCCCGTGGTGAGGATCAGCGGGAATTCGCGGTTAGTGCGCTCAGGGGTTGGCACATATTCGGTAATCATAAACCGGCCCTTGCCGCGCACGAACTGACCGATATGCATAATCGGTGTGCCTTCGGGGGCCTTGTCATTGCACGGCCACTGAATGGAACCCTTCTCTTCAAGCTTGGCAAAGGAAACGCCTTTGAAAGTAGGCGTGACCAACGCAATCTCATCCATAATTTCGGCGGCATTGTTATAGCGCATGTCATAACCCATCGCCTGTGCGAGGTCACAAACGATCTGCCATTCATGCTTGCCTTGCATCGGCGCTTTCACTTGACGAACACGGTTGATGCGGCGTTCGGCATTGGTAAACGTGCCATCTTTTTCCAAGAATGACGTGCCCGGCAAAAACACATGTGCGAAAGCTGCGGTTTCATTCAGGAACAAATCCTGCACCACAACCATTTCCATACTTTCGAGAGCGGCTGTCACGTGCTTGGTGTTCGGATCAGATTGCGCAATGTCTTCGCCTTGAATGAAGATGCCACGGAACGTGCCTTCAACGGCAGCACTCAACATATTGGGAATGCGAAGGCCCGGCTCATTATCCAGCTCTGTGTGCCACACGTCATTGAACAAGTTACGCACAGTGTCATCTGAGATATGACGATAGCCCGGAAGCTCATGCGGGAACGAACCCATGTCACACGCCCCTTGCACGTTGTTTTGGCCGCGCAAAGGATTAACGCCCACACCATCGCGACCAATATTTCCAGTGAGCATGGCAAGGTTGGCCATGCCCATCACCATGGTGGAGCCTTGGCTATGTTCAGTAACGCCCAAACCATAATAAATGGCACCATTTCCGCCCGTGGCAAACAAGCGAGCAGCCCCGCGAATCTCATCAGCAGGAACGCCGGTGATCGACTCTAGTGTTTCTGGAGAATTCGTCAGATCACGGATGAAATTGGTCCAGCGCGCAAATTCAGCGGTGTCGCAACGCTCAGCAATGAATGCTTTGGCTTCCAGACCTTCAGTTACAATCACATGCGCCAGTGCATTGATGATCGCCACATTGGTGCCGGGGCGCAATTGCAAATGAAACTGGGCTTCAACATGTGGAGAACGAACCGAGTCAGTGCGGCGTGGATCGGCCACAATAAGTTTCGCACCTCCACGCAATCTCTTCTTCATGCGTGATGCAAACACGGGGTGGCCATCCGTTGGATTGGCACCGATAATCAAAATGACATCAGCCTTGGCGACAGATTTGAAATCTTGAGTGCCCGCTGACGTGCCGAAAGTCTTCGACAGTCCGTATCCTGTTGGCGAATGGCAAACGCGGGCGCAGGTGTCCACATTATTATTCTGGAATGCAGCGCGGATCATTTTCTGAACAACAAAAACTTCTTCATTGGTGCAGCGTGATGATGTGATGCCACCAATTGAACCGCGACCATATTTTTTCTGAATGGATTTGAATCCCGTTGCCGCATGGGCAATGGCTTCTTCCCAACTCACTTCTTTCCATTCATCAGTAATCCGTGTACGGATCATTGGTGATGTAATGCGATCTTTGTGTGTGGCATAGCCCCAAGCAAAACGGCCCTTCACACAAGAATGGCCTTCATTGGCGCCGCCATCCTTATAAGGCACCATGCGCACGACATCATCGCCTTTCATTTCAGCTTTGAAGGAACACCCAACTCCGCAATAAGCACAGGTTGTGACAACGGAATGCTCTGCTTGGCCTTTTTGAATCACAGATTTTTCTGTGAGCGTTGCCGTGGGGCAGGCTTGAACGCATGCGCCGCAAGACACGCATTCCGAATTCATAAAGCCCTCGTCCATGCCAGCAGATACGTGGGATGCAAATCCGCGGCCATCAATTGTTAAAGCGAATGTGCCTTGCACTTCTTCGCAGGCCCGAACACAGCGCGAGCACACAATGCACTTGGCGGGATCAAACGTGAAATAGGGGTTGCTCTCATCTTTTTCTTTGAAGCGGAAATTCTCTTCGCCACCCACGCGGGCGTGCGTGTGGTTCTCGCCATCATAACCATAACGCACATCGCGAAGGCCCACAGCCCCCGCCATGTCTTGCAATTCGCAATCGCCATTGGCTGCACAAGTGAGGCAATCGAGTGGATGGTCTGAAATATAAAGTTCCATCACCCCTTTGCGCAGTTTGTTCAGACGGTCCGTTTCCGTTTTCACTTTCATGCCGGCTGAAACCGGCGTTGTGCAAGAAGCTGGCGTGCCCTTGCGGCCTTCAATTTCAACAAGACACAAGCGGCAAGAGCCAAATGAATTGAGCGAGTCGGTGGCGCAGAGCTTAGGAATTTTGGTTCCTGAGTCCATCGCTGCCCGCATAATCGACGTGCCTTCCGGCACTGTGACGCTGATGCCATCAATCTCTAAAGTGACCATGGCTGCGGATTGAGATTTTGGCGTGCCGAAATCGATTTCTTTAATGAGCATGATGTACCTATTCCGCTGCGAGGCGCGTTGGTTTGTCAAAATCTTCGGGGAAATGTTTAACCGCACTCATCACCGGCATCGGCGTGAGGCCGCCCATGGCGCAGAGCGATCCATCGGTCATGGTCTGGCACAGGTCTTCGAGTAGCAATAAATTTGCATCACGATTTTCACCTGCCACAATCTTGTCGATCACTTCAACGCCGCGGGTGGAGCCGATGCGACAGGGCGTGCATTTGCCACAAGATTCAATTGCACAGAATTCCATGGCAAAGCGGGCTTGCTGGGCCATATCAACTGTCGTATCAAAAACTACAATTCCGCCATGGCCGAGCATTGCGCCATTGGCGCTGAGAGTTTCATAATCCATTTTGAGATCGAGTTGGTTTGCACCGACATAGGCACCCAAGGGGCCACCCAGTTGCACAGCGCGCAACGGTTTGCCCATATAAGGCCCGCCGCCAAAGTCTTCGACCAGTTCACGCAAAGTGATGCCGAAGGCTTTTTCCACAATGCCGCCGCGTTCCAAGTTGCCGCCAAGTTGGAAGGGCATGGTGCCGCGCGAACGGCCCATGCCATAATCGGCATAGGCTTTTGCGCCCCTGGCAAGAATGAAAGGAACCGCACAGAAGGAAAGCACATTGTTGATAATGGTGGGCTTGCCGAACAACCCAACCAAAGCAGGAATAGGGGGCTTGGCCCGCACCATGCCGCGCTTGCCCTCCAAGCTTTCCAGCATCGCGGTTTCTTCCCCGCAAATATAAGCTCCCGCACCGCGCCGCACTTCAAGTGTGAAACAATGCTCCGTACCCTGAATATTTTGTCCAAGCCATTTGGCGTTGGTAGCAATGGCAATAGCCTCTTTCAGAGTCGAGATGGCATAGGGATATTCCGAGCGGCAGTAGATATAGCCTTTGGTGGCTCCGCCTGCGAGAGCGGCAATAATCATGCCTTCAATCAAGAGGAAGGGATCGCCTTCCATAATCATACGATCGGCAAAAGTGCCTGAGTCACCTTCATCAGCATTGCAGCAGACATATTTTTGATCGGCCTTAACTTCATTCACAGTTTTCCACTTGAGGCCGGTGGGGAAGCCTGCGCCGCCACGACCGCGAAGCCCTGATTCCTGAACTTCTTTGACAATGTCGGAGCCACTCAGGGTCAAAGCCTTCTTCAGGCCTTCAAATCCACCATGGGCAATATAGTCGGTGAGTGAAACTGGATCGGTGATGCCGGCCCGCGCAAAAGTCAGGCGTTCCTGATTCTTGAGAAAGGGAATTTCTTCAACCAAACCTTGGCCCAGCTCATGCTTCCCGCCTTCATAAAACTTGGCGGCAAACAGGCCTTTGACATCCTTCATCTTGACACCGCCATAACCCACACGGCCCTTCGGCGTTTCAACTTCCACCAAAGGTTCAAGCCAGGCCATGCCCCGCGATGAGTTGCGAATGATCTGTACACTGATCTTTTGGACAGCAGCTTCCAAAACAATAGCCTCGGCCACTTCATCAGCACCTAAAGCGATAGCGAGCATATCGCGCGGGATAAAAATCTTGATCATGAAACAAGCTCCTTGATCAGCGCATCGACGGTGTTTGGTTTGATCGCGGCTTTAGGTTTTCCGTCAATCAATGCAGCGGGCCCCATGGGGCAGAGGCCCAGACAATAAACAGCTTCCAATGTCACAAGGCCATCAGATGTGGTTTGGCCGAGCTTAACTTTGAGGCCCTTTTCAAGTGCCGCAATGACTTGCATGCCACCCGCACTCTGGCAAGCCTCGGCTTGGCATATTTTAATCACATGCTTGCCGATGGGATCTAAATGAAAATCGTGGTAAAATGTGGCCACGCCATAAGCTTCAGCGCGCGAAATGTTCAACGCGTTGGCAATGGCTGGCAGAGATTTTTCCGGAACGTAACCAAGTTCCTGTTGCAGATCATGCAGAATTTCCAAAAGTGCATCCGGCTTATTGCCATAACGCGCGGCAATCGCCACGGCAGGATCAGCCTTGCTCGAGTTAATGTCGATAAGCGTGTGTTTCTTTGCCATAATTATCTCTAGCCAAGAAATAGCCTGCTCACCAATTGGCGCTTCCGATCAGATCATAGGCGCTGTCAATGAACTTTGAACTTCTTGGCCGCTTGGAACAAAGCAGCAATGGCAGGCGAAAGCGGGTCGCGGTTCACGGCCACCAATCCCACAGCATGGCTGACCGTGGGTTCGGCCAGCGGAATGGCTTTAATGCCTTCAAGGGCACCCATGGCATTCTTGAAATAGTCCGGCATGATGGAGCACAGGTTCATGGATCGCACAGAGGAAATCAGATTCATGATCGAATTGGTTTCCAGCCGGGGCGAGGGGTGAACATTGGCTGCCGCGAATGCCCGATCAATAATTCGGCGGTTTTGCATGTTAGGTGTGAGCAATGCCAAGGGCTGTTGTGCCGCTTCAAACCACGTGACGGATTCTCGCCCCGCATATTCATGGGTGTCGGAAATGAACAGACAATAGTTTTCGCGGTAAAGTTCGGCGCTCATCAAACCTTCAACCGGTTCATTATCGAGATAGGTGATTCCCGCTTCAATTGAAAAATCGCTCAGTGCACGGATGATTTCTTCAGAGCTGTGGGAAAGAATTGTGAAATCCACGGCGGGATGCATAGCGTTCATCGCTTTGGTTAAAAACGAAGTCATGGGCAGTGCCGAGGGTATGACGCCCAGCACCATGCGGCCCACCAATTCGCCCTTTTTGCCTTTGATCTTAACCAGCTCCTGCTGCAGGTTTTGCCAGTTATCTAAAATCAGATGGGCCCATTTCAGAACCCGGTCGCCTTCCGGCGTTAAACCAATGTACCGCTGCCCCCGCTCCACAATTGGAACCCCAAGTTCTTGTTCCAACTGGCGAATTCGACCCGATAATGTGGGCTGCGTCACGCTGCAGGCGGTTGCCGCCCGTGTAAAATGCTTCTCGCGGGCCAAGGCCGCCAAATATTGTAATTGCCGAATGTCCATGTGCGTACAATAACTTAACGCCAAAACTTAGCACGACTAAAAAAATAATACCTATGATAGGAAAATAGGTGTTGACACCGTACGGTGCTTGGCCTATTCCTTGTCACACTCCAGAAATGGGTCAGGGCTTCGAGCCACACTTAAATCACCAACAACGAGATTGATCATATGACCATGAACGACGCTTCACGGTGGGCGCAAATTCGTGCGCGCTATGAGCTGGCCCAAGAAACAGTGGCGCAAATCGCCGCCGATGTTGCAATGACGCCGCACAAGCTCACATTAAGGGCGCGGGCCGAAGGGTGGCTGTTGCGCTCCAACCCAAAAAAGAAATCGCAATCCACGCGTGACACCATCAAGCGCTTGAAGGATTTGTTACAGAACCGTCTGGCTCACTTGGAAAATCAAATTGGTGCAATTGGCGAGGAAATTTCAGCTCTCGCCAGTGAGCGAGACATTCGCGCCACAAACACGCTGGTGCGCACATTGGAAAAGGTTTTGGAACTTGAACACAAAGAGCGCAAGCAAAGATCCAGCCGAGCCCGCAAAAATCGCAAACTCAATGATGCCGAGCGTGACGAACTTACGCGCCGCATTGAGAACCTTAGGCTGGAAGAGCAGCACATTCTCGAAGCAAACGCCGCACAAAATAGTGACAGCACTGTTGTTGGAATGGCCACAATGGGCGAGGGCGGATCAACTGCCACCGTCGGGTGATCAATGGCGAAACTGGCTGATTTTGGGAGGTCGCGGCTCTGGCAAAACCCGCTCTGGCGCTGAATGGGTGCGGGCCATTGCTTGCGGTGAATGGGGCGAAACCGCCAAACACATTGCCCTCATCGCCCCCACCCATGCCGAAGCCCGCATGGTGATGATTGAAGGACAATCCGGGTTGTTATCCGTGCACGCTGATGAAGACAGGCCCTTATATGAACCGTCCAAACGCACCATAACGTGGCCCAATGGCAGCAAGGCGCAAGTGTTTTCGGCAGAGGATTATGATGGGCTGCGTGGCCCCCAATTTGATGCCGCCTGGTGTGATGAATTGGCAAAATGGAAACATGCCGAACAAGCATGGAACATGTTGCAGTTTGCCTTGCGGCTGGGGCAGAACCCAGTGTCTGTCATCACCACAACCCCGCGCCCGATACCGCTGTTGAAGAAATTGATCGCCGATGCTGGAACCGTAACCACGCGGGCCACAACTTATGCCAACCGCAATAATCTCGCCAAGCCCTTCATGCAGGCCGTGGTGGACCGCTTTCAGGGCACGCGTTTGGGCAGGCAAGAGTTGAATGGCGAGATGATAGAAGATGATCCGAATGCGTTGTTCAAGCGTGCGCAAATTGATAACGCGCGTTTAAAATTCTCACCTGATTTGTCGCGCATTGTGGTGGCGGTTGATCCGCCCGCCGGATTTGGAAAAACCAGTAATGCTTGTGGCATTGTGTGTGTGGGTCTTGGGATTGATGGCAGAGCCTATGTGTTGGATGATGCTTCAGTGCAGGGCGCACGCCCTGCCAAATGGGCAGCCCGTGTTGTCGCCCTTTATCACGCCAGAAAGGCTGACCGCGTGGTGGCTGAAATCAACCAAGGCGGCGCCATGGTCGAACAGGTGCTGCGGGAAGTGGACCCGGAACTCTCTTTCAGTGCGGTTCATGCCACACGCGGAAAGCAAACACGGGCCGAACCCGTGGCCGCACTTTATGAGCAGGGCAGGGTGTGCCACATCGGCGCTTTCCCCGAACTCGAAGATGAAATGTGTAACGCCATCGGAGACGGCATAAAAAGCCCTGACCGATTAGATGCGCTGGTCTGGGCGATTACAGAGTTGATGTTGAAAAGAAAAGCCGAGCCAAGAGTGCGGGTGTTGTGAAGTTTGCCATCTCTTCTCCTTCCCCACTCCGCGAGGAGGGATAAGATAAAAAGGAACCAACCATGTTCAAAAAAATTCAATCACTTTTTTCAAGTGATCAAAAACAATTTCGCATTCAGCCGGTGGTCTCGCTGCATGGGTTGGGACAGCCCCAATGGACGCCGCAAAATTACACAGCTTTGGCCCGCCAGGCTTATGCCAGCAATGCCATTGCTTATCGATGTGTGCGCATGATTGCAGAGGCCGCTAGTTCTATCCCATTGATTCTATATGATGCCAATTCCGAACTGATAACGCATCCGCTGCTGGACATTTTAAAGCGCCCGAACCCGTTGCAATCGGGCCGTGACCTCATTGAAAGTATCGTTTCAGTACTGATGGTTGCGGGCAATTCCTACATTGAAGTGTCAAGTTTGGATGGCACCCCACGTGAGCTGGTGTCGCTGCGGCCAGACCGCGTGCAGGTCATTCCTGGTGCAAATGGTTGGCCTGAATATTATCAATACTCTGTATACGGATCATCGGTGCGCTTGCCTGCTGAAACTGTGCTTCATATACGTTTGTTTAACCCGCTTGATGATTACTACGGCCAGTCTCCTTTAGAGGCGGCATCACGCAGCATCGACACGCATAATTCGGCCAGCGCGTGGAACAAAGCCATGCTCGATAATGCGGCGCGGCCCTCTGGTGCCCTGGTCTTTGCCGCCTCCGAAGGCAAGCTCACCAATGAGCAATTTGATCGCATCAAATCAGAATTGGAATCGACTTACCAAGGTGCAGCTAATGCTGGCCGCCCCATGGTGCTGGAAGGTGGGCTTGATTGGAAAGAAATGGGCTATAGCCCAAAGGACATGGAATTCACTGAAACAAAAAATGCTTCAGCCCGCGAAATTGCCTTGGCCTTTGGTGTGCCGCCCATGCTTCTCGGCATTCCTGGTGACAATACATTTTCAAATTATGCGGAAGCCAATCGCAGCTTCTGGCGACAAACAGTAGTGCCCCATGTGGGCCGCATCACGGAAGCGCTCACTAATTTCTTGGCCCCACAATTTGGCAAAGACCTGCGCTTGAGTTTTGATCTCGATCAGGTGGAAGCACTGGCTCCTGATCGTGATGCGCTGTGGAAACGGGTGAATGATGCAAGCTTTTTGACCGAGGAAGAAAAGCGAACTGCCGTTGGCTATGGCCAATAATTCACCTTTCTCCTTCTCCCGAAAGGGGGAAGGTGGCCCACTTGGGCCGGATGGGGTGGCGACCGCCTCGATAATTGGGCACATCGCCCCCCATCCGTCTCGCGCAAGATAGAACGCGATCCACCTTCCCCGCTCCGCAGGGAAGGATAAAAAAAAGGAAATTTTTACATGACCCTTCGTCTTTCTCGGCGCGGGCTGGGCCAGCCTTTGCAGGCTTTCCCCGGCACCGGTCTGTTCACCGGCTATGCCAGCCTGTTTAATAAACGTGATGCCACAGGTGACATAGTTTTGCCCGGTGCCTTTGCGGCTTCGATAAAAAAGCGCGGGGCAGAAAACATCCGCATGTTGTTTCAGCATGATCCCGCTGAGCCTGTGGGCACGTGGCTGGACATTCATGAAGATGAGCGCGGGCTTTTTGTGCAAGGCCGGCTTGATAAAAATGTGCAGCGTGGCCGTGAACTGTTTTCGCTTTTGGAAAATGGTGGGCTCGATGGTCTTTCCATCGGTTTTAAAACCGTGGCCGCCAAACAAGATCGCGCCAGCAAAACCAGGAAGTTGCTCACCATCGACCTGTGGGAAATTTCACTCGTCACCTTCCCCATGCTGGAGGGTGCGCGGGTGAGCGCTGTAAAATCACGGGCCCGTGCGCTGGCTGAAAATCATTTTAATATTAACCTCAACCAAGGAACCCTCAATGGATAACCTCGAAACCAAAGTGGCCACTGCCACTAATTCTTATGATGATGTGCTGAGCGCCTTTGAACAGTTCAAAGATGCCAATGATGATCGCCTTGATCAAATAGAAAAGCGCATGAGTGCCGATGTGATCACCACTGAAAAAGTGGACCGCATTAACAAAGCGCTCGACGAAATGATTTTGAAATCGCGCCGCCCGCTGATGGGCACCGATGCAAAAGCCGAACCCACTGAACACAAGAAAGCTTTCGACACTTATATTCGCAAGGGCGAAACTCACGGTCTGGCCAGCTTGGAAGCCAAGGCCATGTCGGTCGGCTATGGTCCTGATGGTGGCTATTTGGTGCCACCTGAAGTGGAAGCGGCCATCGGGCGCTTGCTGTCCAAAGCCTCGCCCATGCGCCAGATTTGCGATGTGCGCCAAATTTCAGCATCGGTTTATAACAAGCCCTTTAACACCAACGGCATCACTACAGGTTGGGCTGCTGAAACGGGGGCTCGCCCGCAAACCAACAGCGCCACATTGGCCTCACTGCAATATCCAACGCTTGAACTTTATGCCATGCCCGCCGCCACGCAAGCCTTGCTTGATGATAGCATCGTCAACATTGATGAATGGGTGGCGCGTGAAGTGGAAACTGTTTTTGCCGAGCAAGAAACCGATGCATTTCTGAATGGTGATGGCATCACAAGGCCCAAGGGCATGTTGGCCTACACCAAAGTTGCGCAATCGGCTTGGACTTGGGGCAACACTGGATATATTGCCACAGGTGTGGCCGCAGCATTTCCAGCAGTAAACCCCACAGATAAAATCGTCGATCTCATCTATGCTTTGAAAGCAGGCTATCGCCAAAATGCACGCTTCCTGCTGAGCCGTGCCACGCAAGCGCAGGTGCGGAAATTTAAGGATGCCCAAGGCAATTACCTTTGGCAACCAGCAGCCACAACTGATGGCAATGCCATGTTGCTGAATTTCCCCGTTGTAGAAAGCGAATATATGCCAGACATCGCCACCGATACATTCTCCATGGGCTTTGGCGATTTCAAGCGCGGCTATCTGATTGTTGATCGCGTGGGCATTCGCATCTTGCGCGATCCCTATTCCACCAAACCTTATGTGCTGTTCTACACCACCAAGCGGGTGGGCGGCGGAATGCAAGACTTTGATGCCGTTAAGCTGATGAAGTTTGGCGTGTCGTAAAACTTTCCTTCTTTTCCTTCCCCCGAAAGGGGGAAGGTGCCCCAAAGGGGCGGAAGGGGTGGCGGTGTGCCAAGATATTTAACACTGCGCTCCCCACCCGTCTCGCTCCGCGATCCACCCTCCCCACTTCGTGAGGAGGGATAAGAAAATCAAGGAACCCTTATGTCCATACTGCTCACCACTCCACCAACAGTGGAACCCATAAGCTTGGCCGAAGCCAAGGCGCACTTGCGCATCAGCCACACCGATGATGACACATATATCAGTACACTGATCATCGCAGCTCGCCGCATCGTCGAAATTCAATATGATTTGAGTCTGCTGCAACAGAGCTGGTCGCTTTATGCCGATCAATGGCCTGTGGATGGCGTGTTTGCCATTCCACTTTCACCTCTATTGTCTGTTGTCGATTTGAAAGTCTATGGCGATGATGATGTGGCGGCCACCATTGATCCCGCACATTATTATATCGACAAAGCCTCGTTTCCAGCGCGCGTGGCGCTGCGCCGGGGCCGTGTCTTTGCTCCACCAGGGCGAGGCACCAATGGCCTTGAACTGAAAATCACAACGGGCTTTGGCATAAGCGCGGCCAGTGTGCCTCTCGAAATCAAGCAGGCACTGCTGATCATCATCGCTGATTGGTATGCCAACCGAGGCGACACGCCAGACTCAGTCATTCCGGTGGCCGCGCTTGAACTGCTGTCAGCTTATAAAAATGTGAGGCTGCTATGATCAATCCCGCGGTCAGCCTTCAACAGGCCATGCGGGCTGCACTCATGGCTCGCACTCCGCTCACTTCAATTCTGGGTGGTTCGCACATTTTTGATGAAGTGCCGCGGGGTGCAAATCCCCCCTTCGTGCAGTTCACCGGAATTGAAACCCGCGATTGGAGTGTGGCCGATCAAAAAGCCCACGAGCATTTTGTGGGGCTTGAAATCGTCACCAATTCAAGAAGCAGGGCTGCGGTCCAAGCCATCGCCAATGAGGTGGAACTAACCCTCGATAATGCCACGCTCACTTTGGTTGACCACAAGCTGATCAATCTCCGGGTGATCTTCACCAATGTCACCCGCACAAGGCCCACCGAAAATTTTGGTGGCGTCTTGCGCTTTCGTGCTGCCACCGAACCACTCTGATAGGAGTCTAAAATAATGACCGCCCAAAAAGGCCGCGACCTGCTGTTGAAAATCGATTCAACGGGCGCAGGCGCATTCATCACTGTTGCAGGCTTGCGCAGCAACACTCTTACATTCAATGCCGAAACCGTGGACGCCAGCAGCCAAGACTCAACCGGCGCATGGCGCGAGCTTTTAGCAGGGGCCGGTTTAAAATCGGCCACCATCCGGGGGCAGGGCATTTTCAAAGATGCCAGTTCCGATGTGTCGATCCAATCTTATTTTTTCAACGGCACAATTGTGAGTTGGCAAATCATCATTCCCGCTTTTGGAATTGTGCAGGGTCCTTTCCAAATCACCTCGTTAGATTTTGGGGCACGCCATGATCAGGAAGTGACATTCGATATTGCGCTCGCATCCGCAGGCGCACTCACATTCACATCAATTTGAGGTGCATCATGGCCAATCGACATCGTGGTGAAATAGAAGCGGAACTGGGTGGGCAAAGCCACACACTGTGCCTCACGCTGGGTGCGCTTGCAGAAATCGAACATGCTTATGGCGGCGAAGATCTGATCGCTATTGCCGAGCGATTTGAGAAGGGTCGCATCAAAGCCAGTGACGCCATTCGCGTGATTGGTGCGGGCCTGAGGGGTGCAGGTCTTCCGTACACGGATGAAGAAGTCGCAAAGCTTTCAGTGGCAGGCGGGGCCCCCGGCTATCTGCGCATCGTCGCCGATTTGCTCAAAGCTACCTTCACAAATGACTGAAACATTTCCGTGGAAGCGATTGATGCAATTGGGTTTAGGCACATTGCGCCTTAGCCCTGATCAATTCTGGCGCAGCAGTCCGCGCGAAATCGCCGGAGCATTCGGGTTCCCCTCCCAAACCCAAGATGCAAAATCGCTGCGCCAGAACCTCGATGAGATGATGGAAAGGTTTCCGGATTGTGAAACCTATCTCTCTCCGCGAAGCGGGGAGGGTGGCGCGGCGCAGCCGTGACAGGTGGGAATCTCGATATTTGATATTGCAATCCATTGCCATCACCCCATCCGGCCCAAGCGGGCCACCTTCCCCGAAGGCGGAGAAGGATAAGGACAAGAAAGGAAAAACCCGAATTGACCGACACACACACTACTCTCGACACGCTCTCGCTTCGCACCCAAGACCTGCGTGCTGAAATGCAAGACCTGTCAAAACTTGCTGATAGTTTTGGCAGCAAACTGGTGGGTGCATTTGCGGGAGCCATTATTCATGGTCGCAATCTCAGTGATGTGATGAAAGGCTTAGTGCTGTCGCTTAGCCAAACAGCCTTATCATCAGCGCTGAAACCGCTGAGCGGTTTGGTGGGCAATCTCTTTGGTGGTTTGTTTGCCAATGCGCGCGGCAACGTGATGAGCAATGGTCGCATTGTGCCGTTTGCTGATGGAGGGATTGTCAACAGCCCGGTGCTGTTTCCGATGCGTGGCGGCACGGGCCTTATGGGCGAAGCGGGCCCAGAAGCCATAATGCCTTTGGCGCGGGGAGCCGATGGCAAATTGGGCGTGCGCGGTGGTGGTGGAACATCTCATGTCACAGTGAATATTTCCACGCCAGATTTGCAAAGCTTCCAACAATCACAATCGCAAATCGCCGCCATGATGAACCGCGCCATCAGCCGTGGGCAAAGGAACTTATAAATGGCTTTTGACAATGTGAGATTTCCTACGAGCATTTCGCGCGGCTCTTCAGGAGGGCCCGAACGACGCACTGATGTTGTTGTAATGGCCTCTGGCCGCGAAGAACGCAATGCGCGGTGGGCCAATTCCAAACGCCACTATAATGCAGGCTTCGGCGTGAAATCATTAGACGATATTCACGCCGTCGTCGCGTTTTTCGAAGAACGCCGTGGCAAGCTCTATGCCTTTTGTTGGAAAGATTTTGCAGATTATAAGTCCTGCGCCCCTTCTGCAGCGATCGCCGCCACCGACCAAATCATAGGCACGGGAGATGGTGCTGCGGCTGCGTTTCAACTGACAAAGAAATATGGTAGCGGATCGCGAGACTTTCAGCGCACCATCACGGCCCCTGTTTCAGGTAAAGTTCTCATTGCTGTCAACGGCGTGCTCTCCACGCAGTTTTCTACAAATTTGCAAACAGGTTTAATCACCTTCAATGCGGGTTCAATTCCGGTGGTCGGTGCAATCGTAACAGCAGGTTTTGAATTTGATGTGCCTGTGCGTTTTGACACGGACGCCATCAGCATCAATCTTGCACATTTTTCAGGTGGAGAAATTCCGCACATTCCTTTGGTTGAGGTGCGGTGATGCGGGATATTCCACCATCTCTCCAAAGCCACTTGCAATCCGGCACCACAACACTGTGTCATTGCTGGCGCATCACGCTGCGCTCAGGCGAAAAGCTGGGGTTCACGGATCATGATGAACCCGTGGTTTTGGATGGCACTAGTTTTGAAGCCCAAGCCGGATTTACAGGCACAGAAATTCATTCCTCAACCGGATTATCAGTCGATAATCTTGAAGCTTCCGGTGCATTAAAATCCGGCCAGCTTGATGAGGCGCGTTTGAATGCAGGCGACTATGATCATGCCATCGTAGAAATCTGGCGGGTCAATTGGCAAGATGCGTCACAGCGCTTTTTGCAGCGCAAAGGTCATTTGGGTGAAGTGTCTTATGGCCAAGGCCATTTCACCGCTGAAGTGCGGGGCCTTGCCCACCTGATGAACCAGCCAAAAGGCCGCCTGTTTCAATATGGCTGCGATGCCATGTTAGGTGACACCCGCTGTGGTTTTACTGTGACAAATGTGCCTGCGATCATCACGGCTGTGCGCGAAAATAGTTTTGATGTTTCAGGCCTCAGTGCCTTCAATGATGATTGGTTCACGCGCGGAGTGCTGCAATTTAATGGTCAGCGCAGCGTAACAATCAGGCGCCATTTCGCATCAGGTCGGGTTGATCTTTGGCACCCCTTGAAATTCACCGTGAATGTTGGCGATGCCGTTATGTTGCAAGCAGGATGTGACAAACAATTTTCCACTTGCACAACTAAATTTTCAAACGGAATAAATTTTCGCGGCTACCCTCATATGCCTGGCAATGATTTCGTGATGGCTATTGCCAGCGCCAAAGACACCAACGATGGTTTGAAACGCGGGTAGTGCATAAATTCTAACCTTCTCCCCTTGCGGGAGAAGGTGCCCGAAGGGCGGATGAGGGGTTGGTGGCAATTGGACTCGGCCCACTACCCCCTCATCTGTCTTGCGCCAAGTTAGAGGCGCAATCCACCTTCTCCCTCAAGGGGAGAAGGAAGAACAGTGGAGAACTTCTATGACCTCACCCATCGTCACCCTTGCAAGAGGCTGGATCGGCACGCCCTATGCCCATCAAGCCTCATTGAAAGGTGTTGGTTGTGATTGCCTCGGCCTCATTCGCGGTGTGTGGCGTGAACGCTTTGCCAGCGAGCCCGAAGTGCCACCACCCTATGCGCCAGAATGGGCGGAAGCGGGATTGGAAGAGGCGCTCGCCAATGCAGGCCGCAAACACCTGATTGAAATTCAGCCCTTGGTCTTTGAAGCAGGTGATGTTTTGCTATTTCGCTGGAAGGCACATCTGCCGGCCAAACACGCAGGCATTGCAATTGACCGTACACGGATGATCCACGCCCAAGATGGGGTCGGCGTTGCCGAAGTGTCCTTGAACAAATGGTGGTTGCAGCGCCTTGCATTTGCCTTTCGATTTCCGGAGAATGTTAACTAATGGCCACCGTCGTTTTGCAATATGCTGGTGCGGCCGTTGGCACTTTTTTAGGTGGCCCCATAGGCGGCATAATTGGCCGCGCAGTGGGGGCGGTGGCTGGAAATATTCTTGATCAGAAATTATTCGGCTCGTCCACTCATCATGAAGGCCCGCAGCTTGATAGCTTGCGCGTCATGTCATCGGTTGAAGGTGCGCCCCTTCCTGTGGTTTACGGCAGAATGCGCATTGCGGGCCAAGTGATTTGGGCCAGCAATTTGCAACAAGTCTCCGCTACTGCAACTGATAAAACGTCGGCAAAAGGGGCCTCCAAATCCACCAGCACAAGCTATTCCTATTTTGCAAATTTTGCCGTGGGCCTATGCGAAGGCGAGATTGATGGCATTGGCCGGGCTTGGGCCGATGGCAAGGAAATTGACGTGCAGAGTTTTTCTCCACGCGTCTATCGTGGCACTGAAACGCAAAGCCCTGATAGCTTGATAACGGCTGTTGAAGGTGTGGCCCCCACATATCGTGGGCTTGCCTATATTGTGTTCGAGCATTTCCCGCTGGCCAATTTTGGCAACCGCCTGCCACAACTGGCCTTCGAAGTTATTCGTAAAGGTAATGATGTTTCCAGCTTGGTGAAGGCCGTGAACATTATTCCCGGTTCTACTGAATTTGGTTATGACACTAAGGTTATCACCCGCACCATCAGCGCTGGTGTGACGGCCGCTGAAAATGCTCATGTCTCCGCCGATCATGCAGATTGGTCAAACTCCGTGGATCAACTGCAACAGGCTTGCGAAAATATCGAAGCGGTATCTTTGGTGGTGGCGTGGTTTGGCACTGATTTGCGCTGCAGCCAGTGCCAAATAAAGCCGGGTGTTGATAGTGCAACGAAGAATACCAGCCCTGTGACATGGATGGTGAGCAACACCAGCCGCGCGGCAGCCTATCAAATCAGCACCATTAATGGCAGTGCAGCCTTTGGTGGAACACCTTCGGACGCTTCAGTGATGCGAGCGATTCAAGATGCCCATGCGCGGGGCTTGAAGGTGACGTTCTATCCCTTCATCCTGATGGATATTCCAAGCACGAATGTTCTGCCTGATCCTTATGGCGGCGCGCAGCAGGCCAAATATCCGTGGCGCGGGCGCATCACATCAACCGCCAATAAAACTGCTGCCGCAGCAAGTGAGATTGCAACATTTGTCGGAGCAGCCCAAACCACGGACTTCGCAGCGACTGCTGAAACCATAGCTTATTCCGGCCCAGCCGAATGGTCCTATCGCCGGATGATTTTGCATTACGCAAAACTCTGTGCTTTGGCGGGCGGCGTTGATGCTTTCTTGATTGGCAGCGAACTGGTGGGCCTCACCACTCTGCGCTCTTCGTTTTCGAGCTATCCGTTCGTGGCCGCTTTGCAAACACTGGCTGCCGAAGTGAAGGCCACTCTGCCAGCGGCGAAAATTTCTTATGCCGCCGATTGGTCAGAATATTTTGGCCATCGCCCGCAAGATGGAAGCAATGATGTGTATTTTCATCTCGATCCATTGTGGTCGTCATCTTCGATCGACTTCATCGGCATAGATAACTACCTGCCACTATCAGATTGGCGCGATGGCACTGCGCATCTCGATTATGCCGCAGGCACGCGCTCAATCTATGACCAAAATTATTTGCAAAGCGGAATGGCCAGTGGCGAAAATTATGACTGGTATTATGCCTCACCAACGGCACGCAACACCCAAACCCGCAGCGCAATCACTGATGGCGCCTATGGCAAGCCCTGGGTTTACCGCGCTAAGGATTTCAAAAACTGGTGGAGCAACGCCCACTATAATCGCCCCGCTGGTGTGCAAAGTGGAACGGCCACGCCATGGGTGCCGCAATCAAAACCGATATGGTTCACAGAAGCAGGCTGCCCCGCCATTGATAAGGGCAGCAATCAGCCTAATGTTTTTTATGATGCCAAATCATCAGAAAGTGCCGTGCCTTATTTTTCTGGCGGCCAGCAAGATGTGCAAATGCAATTGGCTTATCTTAAAGCCTTTCAAAGTTATTGGAACGCAAGTGGTGCACAAAATCCTATCTCCAATATCTATGGCGCAACCATGGTGGATGCCACGCGCATTTTCTATTGGGCTTGGGATGCAAGGCCTTATCCTGCATTTCCAGCGCTAACAAAAATCTGGAGCGATGCTGATAGTTATGCGCGCGGCCACTGGCTCAATGGCCGCATCAATGCTGTCGATCTGGCCCATCTGATTTCGCAAGTGGCAGCCCGCTTTGGCTTTGCCGATGTTGATGTTTCAGGTGTGGAAGGTCTGGTCGATGGTTATGTTTTAGATCGCCCAATGTCGGCGCGTGATGCACTGGAAAATCTGCTTTTATCTTTTGCAATTGATGCCGTTGAGTCTGATGGAAAATTGAAATTCCGTTCGCGTCGCACTGCAGCAGATATCATTGTATCCACCAGTGATCTGGTAGAGGAGAGTGCAGACAAAGCCATCTTCAGCACAACGCGCGCGCAGGAAACCGAACTGCCCTATGCAGTGAAGTTGGGATATGTCGATGGCGATTTAGATTATCGCACCGCCGCAGTGAGCCAAATCAAACTGAACACAGGAAGTGCCCTAGAAATCACGGTCAGTTTGCCAGCGGCCGTCGGCCAAGCTCTGGCGCAATCGCGGGTGGATGTAGCTTTGGAAGAATCTTGGGCCGCGCGTCAAAACGCTTTGTTCAGTGTGCCCCCACAATTTATGCAGCTGGAACCCGGTGATGTTTTACGCATCGGCACTGATCGCTGGCGCATCAAGTCCATCGCTGATGGTGAGGCGCGTAAAATTGAAGCGGTGGCGCATGACCCAGCAGTTTATGGTTCTGCACCGGGCGCAGCGCGTTTGGTGACAGCCACTGTTCCGCCTGTTTATGGCCCAGCTGATTTTGCCATGATGAATCTGGCTCTGGTGACAGCGCAAAATTCTGCAGCGCCATGGATAGCGGCGCAAAGCGTGCCGTGGCCCGGTGCCTTGGCACTCTATAAAAAAACTGGTGATGCCAGCTTCTCGTTCAATAAGCTACTTGGTCAACAAGCCACCATCGCCACAACTTTGCAAAGTCTTCCCGCTGGATTGCCGCACCGCATTGATAATAGTTTCACGCTTGATGTGCTCATGCGTTACGGCGCATTCACATCTATCAGCAAAGATGAGCTCTTCAATGGTGGGAATCTTGCGGCCATCGGTTCGGCGGCCACGGGCTATGAAATCATCCAGTTTCAATTTGCCAGCTTGGGGGCCGCGGGCACTTATCGCCTCTCTGGGTTCTTGCGCGGCCAAGCAGGGTCAGAGCCTGAAATGCTCGCAGCCCGCCTCGCTGGTGAAAATATCGTTTTGCTTAATGCTGCCGTCATTCAGCCTGATCTTCCTGCCGTTGAAGCGGGCCTGACAAAAACCTGGCGCTTGGGGCCTTCACAGCTTGATTTGGGTCATGCCTCTTTTTCTGAATTCACAGTGACGGGTTCGCTCATCGCACTGCGCCCGTTGAAGCCCTCCCAACTCAAATCATCAACCGATGCAAGTGGCATTCAAATCACTTGGATTAGACGCAGCCGCATCGACGCAGACTCTTGGGATGTGGCAGAAATTCCATTGGGGGAAGATAGTGAGCTTTACCAATTAAGCATTCTGGATGGTGCCGTGTTGAAACGCAGCGTCACCACCACGTCGCCTGCTTATCTCTACACCACCGTCAACATCACCGCTGATTTCGGCTTCATGCCCGCCAGCCTCACTCTTCGCGTGGCGCAAGTCAGTGCCGCTTATGGCGCGGGTGCACTTCTCGAAAGGACCATCAATGTCTGATACACCACTTCTCGTCTTGCCTTATATCTCAGGGTCGCAAGCGCAAAAACATGTAACGCATAATGAAGCGCTGTCACTGCTGGATGGACTGCTGCACCTCTCGGTGATCTCGCGCAGTGTGGCAACACCGCCACTTACACCCGTCGATGGTGATCGCTATTTAATTGCGGCCAGCCCCACTGGCACTTGGGCCACACATGCAGGCCACATTACATTGCGCATGGAAGGCGCTTGGCGCTTTTTGGTCCCGCGCAAAGGCTGGCGCCTGTGGGTGGAAGCTGAAAATATCTTCTTGATTTTTGATGGCGCCACTTGGGTGGCCCCACCAGTGCCCAGCACTTTGCAAAATTTAAACCTGCTCGGCGTCAACGCCACAGCTGATGCCACCAATAAATTAGCGGTGAGTTCATCTTCGGTTCTGTTCAATAATGTGGGGGCAGGGGTTCAGTTCAAAATCAATAAAAACACTGTCACGGATACCGCAAGTTTGTTGATGCAAACTGGATTTTCGGGCCGCGCTGAAATTGGCACCACGGGCGATGATAGTCTCCATTTTAAAGTCAGCACCAACGGTAGCACGTATTTTGAATCGCTCATTGTTAGCGGTGCTTCTGGTTTGGTGACAGCAAAGAACAATCTGGTCTTGGATCCGCAAAGTGCAGACCCAACCACGCCCGGCAATGGTCAGCTCTGGTATAATTCCACTACTGGAAAATTGCGGGTCCGGCAAAATGGAACGAGCCTTGATGTGATCAGCACTGCCGGTGTTGCAGATGGTGACAAGGGCGACATTACTGTTTCTGGCACTGGAACAGTGTGGACTATTGATCCCTCAACCATCACCAATGCCAAGTTAGTCAATATGGCTGCGCTCACATTCAAAGCCAATGCCACAGCAGCTGCGGCCCCACCGCAAGATCTCACCGCCGACCAAACTTTGGTCGCCCTCAATGTTCACGGGGCCATTCACGCCCGCACCCTCATTTTCGCTTAGGAGAATTTTATGCCAGCCAACACCAATCCCATTTTTTCTGCCAAGGGTGCCATTCAATGGAACCCTGCAATTCTTACTGCAGCCAACACGGCCAAAGATGGCACAGGCACCGTGGCCACGGTTTTCACAGGCAATGCAGCTGGCAATAGCGCAGGCAACTTCGTGCAGAAGCTTGTGGCCCGTGCATTGGGCACAAACGTTGCCACAGTGCTGCGCGTGTTCATCAACAATGGTGCCGTGAACACCACTGCTGCCAATAACAGCTTGATTGCAGAATTCACATTGCCAGCCACCACACTTTCTGAAGTGGCAGCACAACCCGATTTCACCGTGCCGCTCAACTTTGTGGTGCCCGCAGGTTATAAACTGAATTGCACGCTCGGCACCGCAGTTGCCGCAGGCTATGCACTTACAGCCATTGGTGGTGAATACTGATGCTGGATTTTTCGCACATTCCCAATGCGCAGAATGGTGCAGAGACTTTTATGTTCAATGCACTGGGGGCTAATGATTGGCAGACATGGATGCGCCCGCGCGGCAAGTCCATGGCGAATATTATGGCACTCTCTCCGGGTGCTGGCGGCGGTGGTGGATTTTCTGGCCTTGCGGCTTCGGCGCGTGGCGGCGGCGGGGGCGGTGGCAGTGGTGCCATTGCGCGCCTCATCATCCCGCTCTCATTTTTGCCAGATACACTCTTCATAAATGTGGGCTTAGGTGGAACAGGCGGCGCTGCAGGGGCAGCAGGGGCCAGCGGCGGCAATAGCATGATAGCAGTGCGCCCTGATATCGCTACGGTGCAAAACCGCGTGCTGTATGGAACGGGCACAGGCCCAACGGGCGGTGGTGCAGGAACAGCTGTGGCTGCCGGAGCGGCAGGAGCAGCTGGCACCCAAGCCTCGCTTGCCACTTTGGCTAATCTTGGTGCTTTCACGGCGGTTGCAGGTGTTGTGGGCACCATTGGCGGCGCACAAACTGGTGCTGTTGGAGCTTCAATCACGTGGGGCAACGCCACTGTGTCCATTAGCGGTGGCGCTGGCGGTGGTGGCACAACCTCAGCTGATTTTGCAGGGGGTGATGTGACGGGTGCGGCGTGGTTTCCAACGCTCAAAGGCGGCAGCACCGGCTTCATCCGTGGTGCTGATGGTTTTTATAGCCCTGTTCCCTTCGGTGCCTGTGGTGGGGCAGGTGGTGCGGGCATAAACGCCACAGCCGGTGGTGATGGCGGCAACGGCGCAATCGGCTCTGGCGGCGGTGGGGGCGGTGGCGGCACCACAGGCGGAGCGGGGGGCCGAGGTGGCAATGGACTTGTTATTATCACATGCTGGTAGGAGCGAACATGAGCTCAATTGAACGCGAAATTGGCAATCTTGAAGCGCGGATGCAAAATGTTGAAAGCGAATTGCAAGGCATTCGCCAAGACGTGCGCGAAATTCGCGATGCACTTGTGGGTGTAAAAGGCGGCTGGCGCACACTGACTCTACTCATCAGCTTAGCAGCAACTTTAGGCGCTGTTCTGGGCCGCTATGCCCCCAGCCTGATGGGGTTTCGTTCCTGATGCAGTGGCCCGTGCAAAGTGAGGCCGATAGTTTTTATGGCAATCCGCGTGGGCGCAATGCCGCACTCAATCAGAGTTGGTATAAATCCAACATCACCCTGATCACGCCGCCTTTTAAAATGCATATGGTGGGGCCAGTCACAAAATTTCCAATTCACATAAAATGTTCTGAGGCTGCCTCCGAGTGGTTGGACCAAGTGTGGAAAAACGCTGGCCATGATCAACGCGTGATCGACCAATGGGGCATGAGTGTTTTTTCCGGTTCTTATTGTTACCGCACCATGCGCGGCCTGCAGAAGCTTTCGATGCACGCTTATGGTTGCGCCATGGATTTAGATGCGCCGCGCAATGGCTTTCATGATGTGACACCCCATTTTGCTTCGCTGCGCCAAGAAATCATCGAGCCCTTTTTAAAGCTCGGTGGCGTGTGGGGTGGCGATTGGAATGGCAATGGTTCTTCCGCCGATGAGCGCCGTGCTGATGGCATGCATTTTCAATTCGCCCATCTTTCTTAAAGGGGTGGGCTGACCCCGCGCCGAACGGCTTTTCGGCTTTCTATTAATGAGGTGATAAATGAACAGTGATATGGTTGGCGGCATCATCCGCGCCGTGGTTCCTCCAGTCTTGGCTTTTTTAATCGGCAAAGGCGCATTGCCCGCTGGTGATTATAGCGCAGTGGTCACAGGCTTTGTGGCCATGGTGACGGCTGGCTGGTCGATCCACACCAACAAAACTGGCAAAACAATTAAATGATTGATGCTGTGTTGGTGATCGTGGTCACAATCGGCCTTGGCGCGGCGACCATCTTGGTCGCCCGCTCGCCCAGTTTTTGGAAGCCGGAGCGCCACCGATTGGAATCACCCCTGGTTCGGCGATGGCGCACGGGCGCCCGATATTTGAGCGCGCGCTCGCCGCATGCGATGCACTGGGTCTACGCGTAGTTATCATTACACCGTACCGCGATCAGTTGCCAGCGACGTTGCCGGCTTCGGCAAAGCATGTGAGCTATG
>JANYHE010000147.1 GCA_025359215.1 Hyphomicrobiales bacterium | reverse complement strand
TTCTGGGTGATGGCAATGGGGCGGTTTTCGCCGTCATAGACAAAGCTGCGGGGAAGGAGGGGGCCTGCACCATCCCCATCATAGTTCAAGGTATTACCATTGGCATCATAAGTGACAGGGGAACCACAGATGCTTGCTGGCGCATGCGGGTGGCCATACGTATTGCCCTGTGCCGGATAGACCATATTCGGGTTGGCCGCACACAGGGTGGAGTTATAGGTCATATTATCTGCATCATCATAGGTATAAACCGCAGAGCCCGGCCCCCAGCTGTTATTGCCATTGGCATACCATAAGCGGTCCAACCCGTCATAGCCATAGGTGAAGCTGCGCAAAGGATCAGCAACCCCTGCTGATTTGGCTGCAATACCCGTGATCATGCCCTTGGCATTGCGGGTGTAAAGGCTGTCTGCCACACTCACCCCGCCGCGCAGCATGGTGGTATAAATCAGCCAGCCCCGGCTTGCGTCATAGGCATAGTTCTGCTGGATTGTATTGTCGCCATAAGTAATAGAGGTGGTCTGGCCTCTCGCGTTATATTGGATGTCGTTGATATAATCATTGGGGGTTGGAGACGGGCAAACGGCTGACATTGAGCTGCAACCCTGATTGAAACTCCGCACCCGCTGCAAGCGGCCCGCAAGGTCATAGGTAAATTGCCCCGTCACCGTGCCATCTGCCAAGGTTTTGGTTTTGAGACTGCCGTCTGGCCAATAGTCAAAGCTCAGCACCTTATTGCTGCCGTCTCCCGTGGGGTTCACGTAAGTCACCTGCTTGGGGCGCTGCATCAGATCATAGTCAAACAGGCGAGACGCTGTGGTTATGGGCGCAACTGTTCCATTAAACACAACGCGCACCGCACCCGTCAGCTGGCCACGATTGTAAGCCCCGCTGCGTGGCTCGTCATAGCCGTTCGTAGTCAACTCGCTGGCAAGTCCTGAGCCCGTCACCGTCTTGCTCAAAACCCGCCCCATGACATCATAGGTGAGGAAGGTGTGTTGGCTTTTGGCATCATACTGATCAACCAGACGCGACGCTGCATCATAACTATAATACCACGTGCCCAGATCAGGATCCACGCTCCACACTCGGCGCGATAACCCGTCATAGCCATAATACCATTGATTGCTCTGCGGATCCGTCACCCCAATAATGCGGCCCAGCACATCGCGCGCGTAGTAGGTGGCCGCCGCCGTGGCCCCATTCATCTTGATGCGCTTGGCAAGCTTGCCATGGGGGTCCAGGCCATAAATCTGCTGGTGGCCGATTTCATCTGTGGCTGTCACCAACCCCACATTAAACCCATAATTATCCACCCCATAAGCCATAGTTGAGAACGTACCATCCGGATTGGTGGTTTTGGTTAGACGGTCAAGGGCGTCATAGGTGTAGGTGGTGGAAACCGGCGTCTCCCCATCATAGAACGGAGCCGTCGCCTGCGCCACTTCGCCCCGTGCGTTGTAGGTTGTCTGGCTGCGGATATACTGGGCTGCAGTCGTGCCGCTGCTGGCTGTGTAAAAACTCCGACCAAAGCCGTCGAGATAAGTCTGGTTGACTTTTTGAGGGCCAGCTGTTTGCCCGGGCGTATAGTTTGCTGGTGTGCTGTTAGTCTGAATATACTGATAGCCCGGATAACCAAAGCCTGCATAGAAAGTGTAGAGATATTCACCCGTGGACTTGGTCACCGATACCTGCCGACACAAAGCATCATACGTGGTGGTCGTCACCTGCCCGTTGAGATCAGTTTGGGTGAGCGGTTTCTGGCAGACCGCGTCCCAGGTGGCCGTGGTTTTAAAGCTGGTATCAAGTGTGGGGGGAAAATATTTGGGTAGGCGTGTTTCGACCGGATTAAAGAGATGTAGCGGCATCATAGATCACATCCGTGCGGTTACCGACCGTAATTCGTCACCGGAATTTCCGGAACTTTGAATTTTTAGTCTCAGCTATGGCTGCTGTCCAGCACGGTTATTGTAATTCTCACTTAGGCGTACACATTTCCTAGTGAGTGAATCTTGATACAACGAATTTGTAACATAGCCACTAATTACTCTATCCCAGCAATCTTCTATTTCTTTCGATGTGTCCGATCTTGGAGAACTTTCTCCGTAGTAGCTCGCCAAAAGATTTGCAGCATCAGAATTACCCAGAAGAGCAGATTTTATGGCGTAGTCGAGCATTAGTTTCTTTGAATAGATTGGCTTTGGGATTTTTTTATTCAAGACGTCAGTAACTGCATATTCATATCCGGCCCACCATATCTCAATGCTTTGAGCTGCCTCCAAGTAGGCTTTAGCCCCAGGGCGGCTTTTTGCATTCTCTACAGAATGTTTGGTCATCGCAACGACTTCAGCATTACTCAAACCACGCCTCAAATCACGCCCCGCTACATCCGCCGCAGGCCAAAACATCATGAACAAGGCACAATAAATCGAAAAGCATAACCATTGTTTTGAAGTGACGCTATTTCTAACTGCTGCTGGTGGTAAGATTCTAAAACTGAAAATCCATAGGGACAACTGATTCATAGTTCGCAACTCCATTTCCTGGTGAAAAGAAAACGCCGTGTTTGGCAGCAAAGTAATCTGCCATTATTTCAGCGCGAGCCTCAAAGTTAAAATTATTATAGTTTTGTCCATTAAGAACTGGATAATTGTAAAGTTTGCCCGTGAAGTACTGCCCACCGAATAGATATCCTAATCCCTTCCCTTGTATGTTTTCTCCTGTTTGTCCTTGATATACGTGAGTAGATTCATGAACAAACAAGGATTGACCAAACATATTTTCTTTTGAATAGTCGGGCGAATATGACGCTCCCATGAAGATTGTATTCTTCAGCGTTGAAGGTGTTACAAAAGAAAATCCGATAGCTTTTCGATAGGCATTCGTTATGACCATTTTTGCATAGTTCAATGAGCTACCAAAAATTGGACGAAGGATTTGATTTATTTCACCTAGAGTTAACCCACGAGTAACAACACGCTTAGGAATCTGAAAAGCTGATCTGAAATCGGCACCGCCAGCACAAACAATGCAGGAGCCTCCGACCCTGTTTTGTGTTCCATCCACATTCTTCCAAACATTGAATGTGCCGAAAGCGTTAGCGTAGCTGTATTTGTACCCGCTGCTTTCTTTGTCGGCTTGCGCAGAGCTTGTCCAATTGCCGGTCGAAGTCCCGCCTGAAGAATTTGTCCATGTTGTAGATGAATGCCCGTTGCCATCACTGCCATTCACCGGATCATTCCCCGCATAGGCATAGCGGTTGAAGTCTACGC
The DNA here is from genome assembly GCA_025359215.1 of Hyphomicrobiales bacterium. Taxonomy (GTDB): domain Bacteria; phylum Pseudomonadota; class Alphaproteobacteria; order Rhizobiales; family Aestuariivirgaceae; genus Aestuariivirga. Next base: position 33 of record JANYHE010000147.1, on the reverse strand, counting down.
CTGCCAGCATCGGGTCCCACCAGTCTGGCGACA